>JBFIQI010000016.1:0-26063 GCA_041609715.1 Gammaproteobacteria bacterium | reverse complement strand
TTTCTCCATCAGCACGGTGGGTGCTTACCTGGCCTGGCGCAGCCGGGGCCAGTGGTACCTCAAGTTGCGTGGCGGCATTCTCGCCGAGTACGTAGAAGTGGGTGAGGCGGATGCCTGGGGCAGCGGCTTGGCAGGCGGCATCGGCGCTGGCTTTCGGCGAGGCGAGCAACTTTTTGAAATTGAACTGACTGGCGTTGAGCAAGCTGCCTACATGGTTTCGCTGGCCTGGTATTTCTAAAAAAAGCCCGGCTCGAGCCGGGCTTTGTGTCATTTTGCGGGAGCGCAGCTATCGAATGGGAACAAACAAGCCGGCGCCGTCGCGCTGTACCTTGAGCACCATAGGTTCGTCAGTATCCACGGCATCGGCGAAATCATCGAGATTTCGAATTATCCTGCGTGACCCCGAGCGCCGCTTGACCGACGTGATGATGTCGCCCGGCAACAATCCTGAGCGCGCCGCCGCCGATCCCGGCTGAATGTCCACGACAACGATACCGTTGACCCGACCATAGAGGGGTGAATCTTCCGTCAGGTCGCCAAAGCGGGCGCCCCGCAGCTGGGGGTGGTAAGCGCGGCCCTCCTCGTCAGATTCGCCGGTGTCGCTTGCAGCACTCAGCTCGGCACCCGGAGCCGTTCCTATGACCGCCGCGAGCTTGCGCCGCTTGCCGTCGCGGATAACCCCTATACGCACTTCGTCACCGATTCGACGCAGGCCAATTTTGTTACGCAAATCGCTGGCATCCCTGACGGGTTCGCCATCAACGGTGTCAATAACATCTCCTTCCTTGATGTCGGCGCGCTCGGCTGCCGAGTCTTGCACAACGTTGGAGACCACCGCTCCGCGCACTTCATCGAGACCCATGGCTGCGGCCATATCGGAAGTGACATCCTGGATATTGACGCCCAGGATGCCGCGGCGAACTTCGCCATATTCCAGTAGCTGGGCCATGATGGCCTGCGCCATATTGATGGGGATGGCAAAACCGATACCGACGTTTCCGCCGCCGGTTGAAAGAATCTGCGAGTTGATGCCTACAAGTTCGCCGTGCAGGTTGACCAGTGCGCCGCCGGAGTTACCCGGATTGATAGGCGCATCGGTCTGGATAAAGTCCTGGTAGCCTTCTCGGTTCAGACCGGATCGCCCCAGCGCACTGACGATGCCAGCAGTCACAGTGTGTTGGAGACCGAAGGGATTACCAATTGCGACGACGTAATCGCCGACTTCCAATTCTGCGGAGTCACCGGCGGGCATGGCGGTAAGGTTGTCGGCATCAACCTGGATAACTGCCACGTCCGAGCCCCGGTCGGTGCCCACAACCTTGGCCAGGAAACTTCGCTGGTCGAGGAGTGTGACATTGATTTCATCGGCGTTCTCCACGACATGCGCATTGGTGAGGATGTAGCCTTTCTCGGCGTCGATGATGACGCCCGATCCGCCACTGCGAAATTGCCGACGGTCCGGTGTGCGCGGACGACCGGGTTGCTCAAAAAAGCGCCGGAAAAAAGGGTCATCAAAAAACGGGTGACGCTGCACTTCGACGCTGCCCCGCACCGCGATGTTTACTACGGCCGGGGATGCGCGCTTGATCATGGGGGCCAGTGTGGGGACCTGCTCGCTGAGCGCCGGGGTTGGCAGTTTGGCCGACGCCACGCCGGGCATCGTCCAGATGGCCGCGAAGAGCAACAGCGCGCTCGCTGCGGTGCGCATCCAATGGCTTCGTACTCGGGAATCACCGTTGTTCATATTGATTTACATCCTCTGGCCCGGTGGGCGTTGCCCAGATAATTGTCGACCCCGGGCCCGGCGGGACCCGTTAAGCAACCGACAGCGGTGCCGGGCGGTAAGTTCCGCCCGGCGCCGTCCCGACGTTGCTGCCGCCCTGGCAGGAAGGGCAGGCTGGACTGTGCTCAGGAAGCCTGCACCTCGATGCGCCGTGGCTGCACTTTGGCCTGCTTGGGGATCGCTATTTCCAGCACGCCATTGCTGCCGCTGGCTTTTACGCCTTCGCTGTCGACGGTGTCGGGCAGCGTGAAGCGACGATAGAAGCGTCCGGTAGCCCGCTCTACGCGCCGAAAACCTTCCTGGCTGGTGCTGGCCTCGGTCTTGCGTTGTCCACCAATGGTCAGGACGCCGTTTTCCATCGTGATTTCAATATCGTTGGTGTCAACGCCCGGCAGGTCTGCATGCAGCACGAAGCGATCGGTTTCTTCGCGAACATCCACAGCGGGCACCCAGTCGCAAGCGGCGGTGTCGCCACCTTCCTGTCGAGACATGGGCCCCTCGAACAGGCGGTTGATCTCGCTGTGGAGATCGCTGATGGTCCGCCAGGGTTGATATCTGATCATGGTCATTTCGTGTCTCTCCTGAATCAATGCGCTGAATCGCGGATTTCTGGAACGTCGCTGGCGGCTTTGATCCGAGCGGCATTCCGGCCTGTCCTTCAGGTATGGGCGGGTGTTCGTTTTTCAAGGTTTAACAAATTGATCTTGGCGCCAGCGGTGGCCTTCTGGCATACTCTGCCGCCCCCCCCCAAGCCACAAGATGTTGTGGTGCGGCATAAAAAAACTTGCATTACATATCTTTTTGAATTCTTAAGAAAAGTTCTTTAATGTTATTGTAACTCACTGTATTACATATACTTTTTATCACCACTTTTTTTTAGCTTTTGGCTTGACAGGGGCGGTACAGAAAACTAATCTAGGCCTCGACAACACAACATATAGTGTTTTGGGGTTTTTGGCGCACTTCGGCGCCACCAGGGACGGAATGATTCACCAACCAATGAGGTTCGGGTGCCACTCCCGGGAGTGGGCCAGGTGGTAAGTATTCCGCTAAATTAAGGTAAAGAGTGGTTTTTTTGGGGGGCCGGCCGATAACGCGCTGGTCGGATTTTAAGAATAATTGATTGGCGTCTGGGGAACTGGACAGAAAATGACAACCGCATTGCGAACCTCGACTGCGTCGGCAGCTGCCGGCATCACCTTTCAGAGCGCCTCTCTAGATATCTGGGAAAAGAAATACCGGCTGGTCGCCAAAGACGGCACCATCATCGATGAAACACTCGACGATACCTATCGGCGTATTGCCGGAGCGCTGGCCGATGTCGAAAGCGACGACCAACGCGAGCACTGGTATGAACGTTTCTTATGGGCCTTGCGCCACGGAGCAATCCCCGCCGGGCGTATCGTGTCAAACGCCGGAGCCCGGGAGCACAAGCCAGCTACGTCGACAATCAACTGCACCGTGTCGGGAACCATCGACGATTCCATGGACGACATCCTCGATAAAGTGCACGAAGCCGGGCTGACCCTGAAGGCCGGCTGCGGTATTGGATATGAATTCTCGACCCTGCGACCGCGCGGCGCCTATGTTACCGGCGCGGGCGCCTACACATCCGGCCCCCTGTCCTTCATGGATATCTACGACAAGATGTGCTTCACGGTTTCCTCGGCCGGCGGGCGCCGGGGCGCGCAAATGGGTACCTTTGATATCGGCCATCCGGATGTCATGGATTTCGTTCGCGCCAAGCGCGAAGACGGGCGCCTGCGGCAATTCAATCTCTCGCTGCTGATCACAGACGAATTCATGCAGGCGGTGCGCGACGACGCCGAATGGCAGCTGGCCTTTCCCGTGACCCAGAAAGAGGTTGACCAGGAGGGGCTGGATCTGTTCGACGAGTCAAAAGTCGTCTGGCGTGAATGGCCCAGCCCGGAGCGCTATATAACCAGCGGGGCCGGACTGGTTGCCTGTCGTGTGTACAAGTCGGTACCGGCGCGTCGTCTTTGGGACGTGATCATGAGTTCCACCTATGATTTCGCGGAACCCGGTTTTGTGCTCATTGACCGCGTCAACGAGATGAATAACAACTGGTGGGACGAGACCATTCGGGCCACCAACCCCTGTGGTGAACAACCGCTGCCGCCCTATGGCTCATGCCTGCTTGGCTCGGTGAACCTGACCAAGTTCGTGATGGACGCATTCAAGGAACGGGCGCGCTTCGACTGGGACAGCTTCCGCGAGGTCATTCGTGTCTTTACACGCATGCTGGACAACGTGGTGGAGATCAACGGTCTGCCTCTTGGCCGGCAACGTGACGAGATCGAACGCAAAAGACGGCATGGCATGGGATTCCTGGGGCTGGGATCCACCATCACCATGCTGCGCATGAAGTACGGGTCCCAAGAGTCCGTGGCCTTTACCGAGCGCGTGGCCAGGGAACTGGCCATAGCCGGGTGGGAAACGGCGCTGGAGCTGGCCCGGGAAAAAGGCCCTGCGCCAATCATGAAAGAGGAATTCAGCGTTACGCCGGAGATGCTGCGCAAGCGCCCGGAAATGGAAAAAGACGGCTGGCGGGCGGGGGCCAGGATTCCGGGACGCGTCCTGCACGCGCGCTACAGCCGTTACATGCAGAGAGTTGCCGAGGTGGCGCCGGAACTGGTGGAGGAGCTTGCCGAAACCGGGGCGCGCTTCACGCACCACAGCTCCATCGCACCAACCGGAACAATTTCCTTGTCGCTGGCCAACAACGCCAGCAACGGGATCGAGCCGAGTTTCGCGCACCACTATTTCCGCAACGTAATCCGGGAAGGCAAGAAGTCCAAGGAAAAAGTGGACGTGTTCTCATTTGAGTTGCTGGCTTATCGCGAACTCATCAACGAGCAGGCGATGCCCGGCTCCGGCGACGAGGCAGAGCAACTGCCGGACTATTTCATCACCGCGGATGATGTCACGCCCCGCCAGCATGTCGATATTCAGGCCGCTGCGCAGATGTGGGTGGATTCTTCGATTTCCAAAACGGCTAACGTGCCGACCAGTTTTCCCTATGAGGACTTCAAGGATATTTACCTGTACGCCCATGAGAAAGGCCTCAAGGGCTGCACAACGTTCCGCTTTAACCCGGAGGCTTTCCAGGGCGTACTGGTTAAAGGCGATGATCTGAAGAATACGACCTATCGTTTCAAGCTGGAGGACGGAACTGAAGTCGATCTGCGTGGTGACGAAGAAGTGGAGTACGACGGCGAGATTCATACCGCCGCCAACCTTTTCGACGCGCTCAAGGAGGGTTACTACGGCAAGTTTTGATCGGTTGCCCCGTCAGTGCACCGGGCAGCCGCAGGAACTTGGGCGGGCTGCCCGTGCCGCAGACTGGCACAACGAATTTAGCGGCCGGGTGGCTTGCCCAAACCATATTTAATAGAGCGTGCCGCGGCACGCATGGGGCAATTTCAAGCTTAAGAGAAGATTATGGCAGCGACCAAAATCAGTAAAAAAATAGTCGGCTACTCGGTAGTCAAAGAGGACGCAAAGCCCTCTGCAGAGAATACCCAAACCGTGGCCGGCGACAGTGCGCAGCAGACGTCTACACCGGCCGCCGACGTGCCGATACCGCGGGTTTTGCGCAAGGAAGTGCCGCGCAAATCCGATGACAACGTTATCCACATGCACGAAAAGGTGGAGCGCCCCGAGGTACTGATCGGTAGCACCTACAAGGTAAAAACCCCGGTTTCCGACCATGCCATGTACGTGACTATCAACGATATCGTGCTCAACAAGGGCACCGAGTTCGAATCGCGCCGCCCATTCGAGGTCTTCATCAATTCAAAAAACCTCGACCACTACCAGTGGATCGTGGCGTTGACCCGGATTATTTCCGCGGTATTCCGCAAGGGCGGGGATGTCACATTTCTGGTGGATGAACTCAAGGCGGTGTTTGACCCGCGGGGCGGTTACTGGAAGCCAGGCGGCAAGTACATGCCGTCCATCATCGCTGAACTCGGGCATGTGGTGGAGCAGCACCTGCAGACTATTGGCTTGCTGAAAACCACTGAACTCGACGAGCATCAGCGCAAGCTGATCGACCAGAAGCGCGCGGAGTATGAAGAAGCCAACCGCCAGACTGATGCGTTTGCAGAGAGCGAATTCCCGGATGGCGCCCAGTTGTGCACCAAGTGCAGCGTGGCGGCCGTGGTGATGATGGACGGGTGCATGACCTGCCTGAACTGTGGTGATTCCAAGTGCGGTTAGTCCGTCGACCAAGGCAGCTCTAGCCAGGCGAAACCAGCGAAGCGGGGCGCAGCACATTATGACTTCAGCAATCTTTGCGACTCTTGTCGCTTTGGCCTGCGTGATCGCCGCCATTTATATTCCGCCGCCGCACAAGGGCTACCTGGACGGCGATGATGGCTGATGACCGCCGCGGCAGCCGGTGGACTCTGACGGCGCTGGTCAGGCGCTTGAATCACTGATGCGCGAGCTGGCCGGCTGGGAGCTGGTGCTGGGCGGCGGGGTCCTGGTGTGGGTGCTATGGCGTTTTACGCGGCGATCCGGCGGCTCTGTGCTGTCCCCCCAAGAGCTGGAAAAGCACAAGGAAACGCAGCAGCAAGCTCATAAAGACTGGGCTGGTCTGTTATGGCCGCTTGCGGCGGTCGTGGTCTTTGTATATCTGCTGATTAAAAGCGTTTGATAGCGGGTAAAAAAAGACCCGCCGGTGGGCGGGTCTTGAATCCATCCTGGAAAAATGCGCGGCGCTTCAGTCTTTGACGGTTTCGAAGAGACTCTTGAGTGCAACGATCAGCACGGCCGGCGCCATAAAGGCGGTGATGTAGCCAAGGAATGAGGTCATTTTCGCGCCGACAACGGGTACCGCTGCAACAGACGATCCCACCATGAGCAGGGCGATGCCTGCCACCAGGAACGAACGGGACTCACCGCCAGATACGTTCATGAAGCCAACGACAAGTCCAAGCACTGCCAGTGCCCAGCCAAACCACGGTTGCGTGAAGTCGAATACTCCGGCAGCAACCGCGATCACGATGCCCGCTATGACAGCGAATTTTCCAAGTTTTTCCATGTTTCTCCCCTTACATGAGTTTCGCCACAATATTGGTTGGTGTTTGAGGCGCGTTCATTATAGTGCTTTGTGCAGCAAAATCTGTATCGCGCAGGACTTTTTGTTGCCGCACTGCACTATAAAAAACAGCTACTTGGAGTTTTGCTGCGGCCTCTGAGAGCCATCTTCATGTTGATTTGCAGCATGCTTATCATCCGGTTACTGCTAACGGGGTCGCAATGAACAAGGTAGGTGATACCGCCAGCGCTTCTCTCAACGGTCTCTACGACCTCCTGGTCGGTGACGAGGATGCCCGGGTCTGCGAGGACATACCCGAGGCGGCCTGCAATGACCAGCCCAAAAATTTTTTCGTGAGTTTGGGCAGCTATTTTTTTACCAAGGTCGGTGACGAAGTAGCCAGCGCCTCGGTGGTCTTGCCCTGGTTACTGGGAACCGTCGGTGCGCCGGCTTTCATGACCGGCCTGCTGGTGCCGATCCGGGAGTCCGGTGCACTGCTCCCACAGTTGTTCTTTGCCGGCTTCATCCGACCCTTTCCAGTGCGCAAGTGGTTCTGGATTGGCGGCAGCGTCGGGCAGGCGCTGTGTGTGCTGGGCATGCTGATAGCGGGACTGAATTTACGCGGCGCCACCGGCGGCCTGGTGATTCTCGGCTTTCTGGTGTTGTTCAGCCTGTCACGCGGCGTATCGTCGGTGGCATCCAAGGACGTGTTGGGCAAGACAGTCTCAAAACGCCGCCGCGGCACCATGATGGGTTACGCCAGCGCCCTGGCAGGGCTTGCGGCCGCGGCCACGGGTCTGTATTTCAGCCTGAGTTCCGCGGAAAAAATTGAACAAAGCGCTGTCATCATTTTACTGGGCGCGGCCATACTGCTGTGGCTGAGTGCGGCGTTTCTCTACAGTTTTCTGACCGAAGCTCCGGGAGCAACCGGGGGTGGCGGCAATGCCATCGTCGAGGGCCTGCGCAGCTTGCGCCTGTTAAAAGACGACAAGCCATTTCGGGACTTCGTGATCGCCCGCGCTTTGCTGTTGGGTGTCGCGCTGTCGCTGCCGTTTTACGTGGCGCTGGCTCGCGAGCAGACCGGGGGCGATATTTCCGGGCTCGGCCTGATGTTGATTGCCAGCGGCCTGGCGGGTTCGCTAAGCGCGCCTTTCTGGGGTCGCCTGTCCGATCATTCCAGCCGTTACGTAATGTCCTTGTCTGCCGCCATGAGCGGCATCCTGGGCCTGGCCCTGTCCGTGCTCATCCTGGCCGGCTCGTCCTGGATCCAGTGGCCGCCGCTGTATGCAATCTTGTTTTTCCTGATTGGTATTGCCCACAGTGGCGCACGGCTGGGACGCAAAACGCACCTGGTGGATATGGCCACCGCTGATACCAGGGCAGCTTACGTGGCCGTCAGTAATACCGTCATCGGGGTCTTGATCCTGGCGGGCGGGCTGTTCGGTCTGCTCGCGCAGTTTGCTGGTAATGAATCCGCCATCCTGGCGCTGGCACTGCTGTCGCTGGTGGCGGCGGCAGCAGCAAAGCGGTTACCGGAGGCCCAGTAGGCTCGGCCCGCCGGCAGATTTGTGGCGTAATGTAGGGTGCGCAGCTCATTTAAACTCGCTTGTTGTGGAGATATTGGCATGCCAACTGGCCAAAAATTGATCTTGGGCCTTGCAGCACTGTACCTGGGCGTATTTTCCGGAGATCCTGAAGCGGTGGCTTACGATCGAATTACCGGCAAGAGTTTTGCTTCGCGCAGCGAGGTGCTGGCACGCCATGGCATGGCGGCGACCAGCCAGCCGCTGGCCACCCAGATTGCGCTGGACATCCTCAAGCAGGGTGGCAGCGCAGTGGATGCGGCCATTGCCGCCAATGCCGCACTCGGCCTGATGGAGCCTACGGGTTGTGGTATCGGCGGCGATCTGTTTGCCATTGTCTGGGAGGCCGGGAAAAAGCAACTGCATGGTCTGAATGCCTCGGGGCGATCGCCCGGGTCCCTGAGCCTCGATTGGTTCAAAGACAATGGCTACGACAGCATACCGAAGCGTGGTCCCCTGCCGGTCAGCGTACCGGGAGCGGTTGATGGCTGGTTCGAACTGCACCAGCGTTTTGGCAAGCTGCCCATGGCCAGCATCCTGCAACCGGCAATTCGCTACGCCGAAGAGGGTTTCCCGGTGACAGAGGTGATTGCCTATTACTGGGAGCGCAACGCTCGCGTCCTGCAGTCGTATCCTGGCTTTCAGGACACCTTCATGCCGGCCGGCCGGGCGCCCAGGGCCGGAGAGATTTTTCGCAATCCGCGGCTGGCGCAGACTTACCGGCTGCTGGCGGAGGCAGGGCGTGACGCGTTCTACCGCGGCAAGATTGCACGCTCGATTGCCGAATACATGGAGGCCCAGGGTGGTTTCCTGAGTTACCAGGATCTGGCGGCCCATCGCTCGGAATGGGTTGAACCGGTTGCTAGCGATTATCGCGGGCACACGGTGTGGGAGTTGCCGCCGAATGGCCAGGGCATAGCGGCTTTGCAGATTCTCAATATTCTGGAGGGTTACGATATTGCGGCCATGGGCTTTGACAGTCCTGAGTACCTGCATACCCTGATCGAGGCGAAAAAACTGGCCTTTGAGGATCGCGCGCGATTCTACGCGGACATGGATTTTGCCGGGGTGCCGGTGGCCGGGCTGGTCTCCAAGGAATACGCTGCCGCGCGGCGCCAGCTGATCGATCCTCGTCGGGCGGCAAAGTCCTATCCAGCAGGCGATGAAAAATTGCTGGCGGGTGACACGATTTATCTGACGGTTGCGGATGCGGACGGCAACATGGTGTCCCTGATCCAGAGCAACTACCGGGGCATGGGTTCCGGTATGACCCCGGCGAACCTGGGCTTCATTCTGCAAAACCGCGGCGAGCTTTTCAGCCTCGATCCCACCCATGCCAATGCACTGGAACCGGCCAAGCGGCCCTTTCATACGATAATCCCGGCATTTGTCACGCGGGGTGACGAGCCATGGCTCAGTTTCGGGGTGATGGGCGGCGGCATGCAGCCCCAGGCCCACGCCCAGGTCATCGTCAACCTCATCGACTTTGGTATGAATCTGCAGGAAGCCGGCGATGCGCCGCGCGTCCGCCACGACGGATCCAGCGAGCCTACTGGTGAACGCATGCTGGATGGCGGTACGGTGTACGTGGAGCATGGTTTCAGTGCCCAGACGTTGCGTGCACTGGGCGAAATGGGTCACGATATTGGCTACAGCGATGGCGGTTTCGGCGGTTATCAGGCTATTGCCCGGGATGCAGAAACCGGTATCTATCGCGGAGCTTCAGAATCTCGAAAAGACGGCCATGCGGCGGGGTACTGATGAGCGAAGCTGGCGGCACGGACCTGTTCAGTCCAGCCCCGAACAGTCGGCGGGCCATGGCTTTGTGCCTGGCGATGGTGGTCTCGGCGGACGGGCAATTAAGTAGCGGCGAAGAGGCGTTTCTCGCCGGCGAAGCCCTGCCGGCCCTGAATGCGCTGGGCGACGAGCGCGCCAGGGCCAGGCGTCTCAAACCTCAAAGCCCGGTTGGCATGCGGGAGTTTAAGGAGATATTCGAGGCTTGCGTTGCCGCCATCGGGTCGCGGGGAGTGCCCGATGATCAGTTCGTACGACGCGTCCTCGATACGGTAACCGAGCGTGAGTACCGTACCCGGCTGTTCGACCTGATGGTGCAGACCGCCATCAGCGATGGCCTGGATCCGGGTCGCGAGGCGGGCTTGCTGCGATTTTGCCTGGAGACCTGGGGCCTGGATACAGCCCGCTGGCCACAGCTCGCTTTGGACGCAAGCGCCTGATCAACTGCTGGCGCGGCGCTGCTGGGTATCGGTCCGGGCCTGCGGCCCGTTCAGCAATGCATCACGTGTACTTTCGACGATGAGATCAATCTCGGGGGACGTGATAGCGAAGTAAGGCGTGAAGCGCAATGAATTAATGCCGCCATGCACCACGCCAATGCCATTGAAGCGCATGTATTCCTCTATGCTGTCGGATCCGAAACACTTGTATGCCGGATCCAGCTCGCATGACAGCAGCAAGCCGGTGCCCTGCACCGCGGTAATCCGGCCGTCCAGTTCCGCTGCCAGTGCTCCAAGTTTGTCCAGGAATTCCGTGCCCCGGTCGCGGATATTGGCGCGTACGTCATCGGTCAGGCTACGCAAAACCGCTACCGCTACATCCAGGGCCCGCGGATTGGCGGTCATGGTGTTGCCGTAAATGCCCTTGCGATACAAAGCGGCAGCGCGTTCAGTGACAGCCAGCACCGAGAGGGGGTACTGACCGGCGTTCAGCGCCTTGGAGTAGGTTTCCATATCGGGTGGCGCGCAGCCCTCGAAGCCCGGGTAGTCCACCACCGAGAGGACGCCATGAGCGCGCAGTCCGGCCTGGATGGAATCCACCAGCAATAGTGCGCCGTGTTCCAGCGTAAGTTCACGCGCACGTTTGAAGAATGCGGGATCCAGCGCGTAGCCCGGGTTGCCTTCCCCCATAACCGGTTCCAGGAACAAAGATTCGATAAACAAGTTTTCCCGGTCGGCCCGTTCAAAAGCGCTTTCCAGCTGCTCGATATTATTGGGCTCGATCACCATCAGGTTGTCGAGATCGCGAAAAGTCGCCAGGTGACGGGCATAGGTGCGCTGGGTGCTGTCGGAGAACTGGGCCGGCCTCTCCGTGCGGCCGTGGAAGCCGCCTCGCATGGCCAGGCCCACAATAGCCTTGCCGGCATGGGGCCCACCGGGATCGGTCATTTCGCGGGCGTTCACGTCGGACAGGCGCGCGGCGCAGGTCACCGATTCAGAACCGCTGTTCAGGCACAGGAAATGCGTATAGGGACATCCGTCACTTCGCGTATGGCCGATTTCCTTCTGTAACGCGCGCGCCAGGCGTAACTGGCTGAAGCTCGGCGTCATGATGTTTGCCATCACCTGGTTGCCGCTCATAGCCTGCATGATGGCTTCCGGGCCGTGGCCAAAGCCCAGCATGCCGTAACCGCCCGAGTCGTGAATGACGGCGCCTCGGGTGGTGATGATCCAGGGCCCGCGGGCGGCGAGGGCTACGTAGGGATTCACTGCGTCATCGGCGTAGAAATTGACGAACTTCTCCAGGATCGCTGCCGCCTGGACCTCTTCGTCCACACCCATGAGTTCCGGAAACTCGCTGGCCAGGGTGCGCTGTCGAATCACAGCCTCGTCCACCGCCAGCACCAGCTCCGGACTCAGGGCGGCAAAACGCTCGATTACCGCATCCGGTAATCCGGCCGTCCTGATTTTCCCACCCTGATCGCGCAACAGCGCGAGTTTTTCGAGTATACGCATGCTCTGGATTCCTTCGGTCCGGGATTGCCAACCACACAGTCGGCAAAGGTGCTGCGAGGCCCCCGGGGTTGGTAACCGCGATCTGGTGCCGGTGCCGGGGCGAAAACAGCCCTGTATTTTATCATCCGCCAGCCAGTCGCGATAACCCCCGGGAAAGGGCAGGTTTCGGGGCATATGCAGAATTTTCTGTCACAATGGTGTCCGAATTAAATGGACGAGCTGGCCGGAAAATGAATTTCAAACGACTGCGGTTTTTGGTGATGCTGCTGCTGGTGGGCGCATGCGCCCCGGGGGTCTTGGGCATGGGAGTCGCGATAGCTGGCGAACCGGTTTTCGGTCTGGTTATTCATGGCGGTGCGGGGACCATTACCCGCGCCGACCTTTCGGCAGACAAGGAAGCGGCGATTCGTGCTGACCTGGGTGAAGCGCTGGACGCGGGTTACACCGTGCTGGCAAAGGGTGGCAGCAGTCTGGACGCGGTGCAGGCGGCGATACTTGTGCTGGAGGACTCGCCGCGTTTTAACGCCGGCCACGGCGCGGTTTACACCCACGCCCAGACCCACGAGCTGGATGCCTCGCTGATGGACGGCAAGACCCTGAGTGCCGGTGCAGTGGCATCGGTGCGGCGAGTACGCAACCCGATTCTGCTGGCGCGCAAAGTCATGGACGAGTCGGTACACGTGATGCTCTCGGGGGATGGCGCCGACGAGTTTGCGGAGCGCTCAGGGCTGGAGCTGGTCGATAACGACTATTTCGGGACCGAATTCCGGCTACAACAACTGAAGGCAGCCCAGCAGCGCGAGCAGATAGATGCGGGTTCCATGCATGATCCGCTGCAATTCGAAACCAAGTTGGGAACAGTGGGCGCTGTGGCACTGGATCAGCAGGGCAACCTGGCTGCGGGCACCTCCACCGGTGGGACCACCAACAAGCGCTGGGGACGCGTCGGAGATTCCCCCATCATTGGCGCAGGCACTTACGCCAACAATGCCTCGTGCGCGGTTTCGGCTACCGGTCACGGTGAATTTTTTATTCGTCATGCGGTTGCTCACGAGATTTGCGCACGCAAGCAGCATGCCGGCGAAAGTCTTCGAGTCGCTGCCGAGCACGTGGTGCTGCGCGAACTGGTAACGGCAGGCGGCAGCGGCGGAGTGATCGCCATGGATACCGAGGGTAATGTTGCCATGCCGTTCAATACCGAAGGCATGTACCGTGCTGTCCGCATGTCCAACGCACGTCTCGACATTCTCATTTACAAGGACTGAGCCATGAAAAGACCAGGCACCTGGCGATGGTGCATGCAGACTTTGGCACTGCTGGCGACAGCGCTGTTGCTGGGCTGCGGCAAGTCGCAAACGCCTCCGGCAAGCGGTCAGCAGGACGCGGCAGTGGAGCAAGCGACTGCCGTAACTGAACAACCGCAGAGCATTCCGGCGCCCGAAGATGTGGCCGCAGTGCCGGCCGATGCCGAGCGTTCGGCGAGCGGGCTGGCCTGGCGGGTTCTGGTCCCGGGAACCGGTACCCAACACCCGGAGTCCGACAGTCGCGTTGAGGTGCATTACACGGGCTGGACCAGCGACGGTGAGATGTTCGATAGCTCGCGGGTTCGCGGCCAGACTGCCACCTTTCCTCTCAATCGCGTCATCGCCGGCTGGACCGAAGGCGTGCAATTGATGGTTGCAGGCGAGCAGCGGAGATTCTGGATTCCCCCCGAACTGGCCTATGCCAACAGCTCCCGTCCCGGCGCACCCCAGGGCCTGCTGGTTTTCGATGTCGAACTGATCGATATCAAGGATTAGTTCGCCGGTGACGCAGCAGGGCGCCATCCTGCGCATCGCGGCCTGGTCGGGTCCGCGCAATATTTCAACGGCCATGATGCGCGCCTTTGAGAATCGTCCGGATACTGCAGTCGTCGATGAGCCGTTTTACGCAAGCTACCCGGCCCGCACCGGCCTCGATCATCCCGGTCGGGAAGCAGTGCTGGCGAGCCAGTCCGCCGACTGGCGCAGGGTGGTAGAGGCGCTCACGGGCGAGGGGCCGGCGGACGTACCTATCCAGTATCAAAAGCATATGGCCCATCATGTATTCCCAGACATGCACGGTCGCTGGCTCGATGGGCTGAGCCATCTGTTTTTGATCCGGGACCCGGCGCGCATGCTGGTATCCCTGGACAAGGTCACGCCGGACCCGCAACTGGAAGACACGGGCCTGCCCCAGCAACTGGCGCTTTTTGAGCGTACCCGCCAGCACCTGGCCGAGGCGCCGCCGGTGCTGTGTGCCGATGACGTGCTGCGTGATCCCGCCGGCATGCTCGGCCGCCTGTGCGAACGCCTTGGTATCGCCTTCGACGCGCGCATGCTGAGCTGGCCGCCCGGGCCCCGGGACAGCGACGGCGTGTGGGCGCCCCACTGGTATTCCGGGGTCTGGCAGTCCACAGGTTTCAAGGCGCCCTCGCCGGCGCCGGTGGTAGTTCCCCGGCGACTGCAGTCCTTGCTGAGGGCCTGCGAGCCGATTTATGAATCGTTGTATTCTTGTCGCCTGCAAAGCTGATCGAAAACCCGATGCTGCAAACCTTCAATCCCAAGAACCGTGACCTGCTGGTGAACATCGATGGCCGGCTGGTGCATCGCAATCAGGCGGGCATCAGCCCCTTCGACAGCAGCATCCAGGGAGGCGACGCGGTCTGGGAGGGATTGCGGTTGTATTCCGGCCGGATCTATCGGCTCAGCGAGCACCTGGAGCGCCTGCGCAGCTCGGCCCTGGCCCTGGCTTTCGAGGACATTCCGTCACGCGAGCATCTGGTAAAGGAATTGCGCCGCACGCTGGCGGCCAATTTCATGTGGGATGGCGTGCATATCCGCTTGACCCTGACGCGGGGCCTGAAACTGACCTCGGGCATGGATCCGCGTCTCAACCAGTCTGGCCCCACTCTGATCGTGCTGGCGGAACACAAAGCACCGGTTTACGCCACCAGCGGCCTGAGCCTGATCACCAGCTCGGTAAGACGCCCACCGCCGGATTGCCTGGATCCCAAGATTCACCACAACAACCTGCTGCCCTCAATCCTGGCGAAAATCGAGGCCAATACAGCCGGCGCTGACGACGCCCTGATGCTGGACACGCAGGGTTTCGTGGCGGAAACCAATGCCACGCACCTGTTCCTGGTGAAAGACGACCGGCTGCAGACTCCGTACTGCAAAGCCTGCCCGGAGGGGGTTACCCGCGCAGCAGTGCTGCGAATGTGCGCGGCGGCCGGTATCGACTGCCGTGAAGCGGATTTATCCCTGACCCAGTTCTACCGCGCTGACGAGGTGTTTTGCACGGGCACCATGGGCGAGCTGGCGCCGGTCACCCGGATCGACGGGCGCGTCATAGGTGACGGCAGGCCGGGGCCCATGTGCGAACGCCTGACCGAGTTGTTTGTCGCAGAGGTGGAAGCCGGGGGCGAGGTGGTGCTGGAGGCGCCGCCGGAACCGGCATGAGCGACTGGGTTGTGGTGCCGCGCTCGGCGCTGAGCCCGGCTGCGCTGCACGGCTTGATCGAACAGTTCGTGCTGCGTGAGGGCACCGAATACGGAGCCCGCGATTACACGCTGGAGGAAAAGGTGGCGCATGTGCGACAGCAGCTCGATTCCGGCAAAGTGGTGATCGTCTTTTCCGAGCAGCTCGGGGTTGCCGAAATTGTGCCGAGCGGGGAATTGCCCGAAGACCGGGCGCGTTAATGAAGCCGTCGAGCGCCGGCTTTTAACCCTGATCCAGCAGTTCCCGCAAATTGATAACCGCCGAATTGGCGCGTGACAGGTAAGAGGCCATTACCAGGGAGTGGTTGGCGAAGAACCCATAGCCAGTACCGTTGAGCACGATAGGACTGCGTAAGGGTTCGAGGCTCGCTTCGAGTTCACGAATTATCTGGCGCAGGGAAACCGCTGCGTTTTTCTTGGCCAGCACCTCACGGAAATCGTACTCGGCCGCACGCAGAAAATGCACCAGCGCCCAGGCCGTTCCCCGCGCCTCGAAAAATACATCATCAATCTCGGTCCATGGTGTCTTGACGATCACCACCTCGGGCCGCGGTGTTGCCGCGTCCGCCGCCGGATCGCCTGCGAGATCCGTGTTGACCCGCGCCTGGCCGACGCTGGCGCTGAGCCTCTGCGACAGGCTGCCCAGGCGTTTCTCCACCACCGCCAGCCATTCCCGCAGATTGTCAGCGCGGGCGAAAAACTGGGTGTTGGGTTGGGCGGTCTCCACCAGGCGAGACTGATAGCGCTCTATGAGCGCAATGGCTTTGCGGTACTCGCGCTCCGTTGCCGGCAGAATCCATGATCGGTTGTCGAAGTTGAACAGGGGCTCGGCCCTGGCGAGATCGAGATCTTCCAGGGACTGAGACTGGGAGCGGCTATAGTCATTGCGCAATACCCTCGCCAGGTCGCGCACCTGGATCAGTGCCCCGAATTCCCAGTTGGGGATGTTGTCGAGGTACACGCCGGGGATAAATATGTCGTTACTGAGATAGCCGCCGGGCTTCTCTAAAAGGGTGTTGGCCACGCCCAGCAACGCATGGGTGGTGGCATAACCCGTCACCGCAGGTCGGCCGTCCGTTTCGAAGTCGACCCAGAAGACTTTGGGCTCCCGCGACCAGTACCAGGAGACCGCCCACAACACGAGCAGTAACACCGCGATGACAATCAGCGCGGGTCGTTTGCGACGCGGCTTCTCGCCCCCTGGCGCCGCGCCGCCGCGGCTGCCCCACAACACCGCCACCTTGTCTTTGAATGCCTGCCATCCGGCCATCAATAAGCACTCCTCCCGGGTAATATCCGTTGCTATTGTAAAGCACCGTCGCTAAGAGCACCCGTGATAGCATGTGCGGCCCATGGTCGCGGGTGCTATCCCGCAGCAAGGAGGAATAAATGCGCAAAGAATTTGGCTTGCTGGCGGCCAGCCTGGTCTTGCTGGCGGGGTGTGGAAAACAGGCAGCGCCGCCCCCACAAGAGAGCGCAACCCCGGCATCCGTTGCCGAGCTGGCGCCGGTGCGGGTGGACAGCTATGCGCCGGTCAGCCTGAGCGCTGACATCAGCCACCTGAGCGATGACCAGCGGCAGATGCTCGTCCTGCTGATTCAGGCCGCCGAGATCATGGACGGTCTGTTCTGGCGCCAGGCATATGGCGAGCCGGGGCCGCTGCTGGAGGGGCTGACAGAATCGCAGACCCGGCGGTTCGCGGAAATCAACTATGGGCCCTGGGACCGGCTGGCGGGTAACCGGCCGTTCGTGGCGGGTGTCGGGTCCAAACCACCGGGCGCCAATTATTATCCCCGGGACATGAGCGTAGAAGAATTCGAGGCCTGGGATGAGCCTGAGAAGCGCGGTCTTTATTCCCTGGTCCGCAGGGACGCGAATGGAAGCTTGAAGTTGGTGCCTTACAACGAAGCGTTTGCCGAACAGCTGGCGCGCGCTTCCAGCTTACTGCGTGAAGCGGCCGAGCTGGCGGCGGACGAGGATTTCGCAAACTACCTGCGGCTGCGCGCGGCGGCCTTCGAAAGCAATGAATACCAGCCCAGCGACCTGGCCTGGATGGATATGAAAAACAACCCCATCGACCTGGTTATCGGCCCGATCGAGACTTACGAGGATCAGCTTTTCGGGTACCGGGCCGCGTTCGAAGCCTACGTACTGATTAAAGACCTGGACTGGAGCGAACGCTTGTCGCGTTACGCGGGATTTCTTCCTGACCTGCAGAATGGCCTGCCGGTGCCCGCAGCTTACAAATCAGAAGTCCCGGGCACGGACTCGGAACTGAATGCTTACGACGCGATTTATTATGCGGGCGATTGCAACGCCGGTTCCAAGACCATTGCCATCAATTTGCCCAATGATGAGGAAGTCCAGCTGCAAAAAGGTACGCGGCGACTGCAGCTGAAGAACACCATGCGCGCCAAGTTCGACCAGATCCTGGTGCCCATAGCCGGCGAGTTAATCGCTCAAGACCAGTTGCAACATGTCACCTTCGATGCTTTTTTCGCCAACACCATGTTTCATGAGGTTGCTCACGGTCTGGGTATAAAGAACACGGTAGATGGAAGCGGTACCGTGCGCCAGGCCCTGAAGGAGGCGGCTTCGGCCATGGAGGAAGGCAAGGCCGATATCCTTGGTCTTTACATGATCACCAGCCTGCGCGCCCGGGAAGAGATTCCCGACGGGGAGCTGATGGACAATTACGTGACTTTCATGGCCAGCATCTTCAGATCCATACGCTTTGGCGCCACCAGTGCCCATGGTCGTGCCAATATGGTGCGCTTCAATTTCTTCAGGGAGATGGGAGCCTTTGAGCGCGATGCCGACACCGGCCGTTACCGGGTGAACCCCGAAGCACTGGCTGCCGCCATGGATGCGTTATCCAACCTGATTCTGACCATACAGGGTAACGGCGACTACGAGGGTGCCAGCAAGCTGCTCGCCACCTCGGGGGTGGTGGGCGAGCAACTGCAGGCGGACCTTGACAGGCTGGACGCTGCCGGGATCCCGGTGGACATTGTCTTCAGGCAGGGCCCCGCGGTGCTGGGTCTGTAGTAGCCAGAGCGCGTCGCTCATGGCGCAGCTGCCGACGAGCCAGCAGCACAAGTAGCAGCACCAGCAAAATGGGGCCGCTGCTGCCACCGCCGTGATAGCCGCCGTGGTAGACGGGCGGCAGGTCGCGCTCGGCGTCTTCGAGGGGCAAGAATGCCAGCGCGAAACTGTCGTCCGGGCCGAAGTCGGTCAGGAAATCGCCACTGGCCGCGTCGTACAGCTCGATGAGTACATCGTAATCGCCGGACGGGTAGCCTGCGTCGAGCTCCGTGATCACCTCGTACTCATCTTCTGACGTGGCGCCGAAAATACTGAAAACCCGCGTGGTGAAATAGTGGTTCCAGGGGCCACCGTTGCGGCTGAGGTAGAGCTCGGCAAAGACATCGGCAACACCATCGCTGACATCCGCATCGAAGCTTACGGCAAAGCCATGGTAATAGCCGTCGTGGTCGAAGTCGTAAAACACCTCGCTGTCGGCGTCATAGATTTGGAAATCGCGGTCTTCGTGACTTGCCTTGGTGACGGCAACGGTACTCGACGGCGTTGGCTTGTTGGCATTCGTGGTACGCCCCGGCGATATGCGAGGCCCCTGGGAAATCAGCTCGGTATGCTCCCGGGTGACCGCCCCCGCGAGGCCCGTCCTCAGCTCGGCAGCTGCATCGCTGCGGCCTTCGACGCTGCGACTGTAACGTGATCCGGCGCTGTCGTCGCTGGCGGCGTAAACCGGCAAGAGCAGAACTGCCCAGGCGGCCACCAGCCAGGTGGCGCTGCTTGTCGGTGCGAGTTTCATATTCAGGTCTCCCGTGGCTGGAACTCTGGTCTTCGGGCTCTATTAGAAGGCCTGGCAACTGAACCCGGGCTGAACGCCCTGGGTTTGGCTACAATGTGCCTGGGATGTGTGACGGGAGTGCATGATGAGAGTGACGGCCAGCCACAAATATGATGTTGATGTCGACACGGTGTATGCGGCTTTCTGCAAACCAGATTTTTACAAGAAAAAGTTTGCGGCGGTGGGCGCCCGCGACATCGAGGTGATCGAAAAGAAAAAAAGCGGCGATGATTTTCACATCTGCACCCAGCGGGATGTGCCCTCGGATGTCCCCGGGGTATTGAAAAAGTTCATCGGCGAATGGAACACCATCGTCCAGACCGAGGACTGGGAAGCAGACGACGAAGGCTATTTCAATTCCCTCACCATCGAATCGGCAGGCGTGCCCGCAACCATCGAGGGCACCATGAGCCTGCAGCCCGACGGGGACGGGTCGGTCAACAAGCTGAGTTTCGATATTGACTGCTCGATTCCCTTCGTGGGTGGCAAGCTGGAGGACTTCATTGCCAAGGACATGCGCAAGGTGCTGGCGCAGGAATATAAATTTATCAAGGGTTATCTCGAGGGCTGAGCGGCGTGGGCGAGTTTTGACTTATTTGCCGCTCCCGATGTTGTGACCGGGTAGGCGGTTTTAAAGCACTGGTCGTTCCATACTGAAATTTTGCGCGTGATAGGCTTGGCACGAAAATCGGAAATTCGAGGCCGGACGAAAGCGGCGGTATCCCCGCGGCCACCCTCGCGGTTGACACCGGCTGAGTGGATCGCCAGTGCAGTGGCATCGGCGGCGATGAGCTCGGCGGGCGGCAGCACCAGCAGCCGTCGCGGGAAGCGCAGGCGCTGACTGATTACACAATTGTTAAGACTGGGCCGGCAGGCCCGGGAGTCTGATATGGCTGATGACAAGCACGGCCAGTACTCGGGACCGGAGCGGCGCAAGAGCGAGCGCCGCAAGAAGCAAGATCGCCGCGAAATGGTGCGTTTTGAACTCGAAAAAGAGCCGCGACGCAAAGGCAAAGACCGGCGACGCAACAGCCCCTGGGACGGTCGCAGCGAACACTGACGCCGGCAACTACGCCCCGGAGCCCCTGGTTGTCAGGCATCCCCGGGGAGAGCTGGCAGCGTTGGCCTGGGGTCCCCCGGACGGCCTGCCGCTGCTGGCGGTGCATGGCTGGATGGACAATGCCGCGAGCTTTGCCAAGCTGGCGCCACTGCTGCGCAAGCATCGCCTGGTGGCCATGGATTTGCCGGGCCATGGACACTCCTCCCATCGCGGCAGCGCGTTTTATCATCTCACCGACTACGTGCCGGATGTCCTGGCCATGGCCGATGCACTCAGCTGGACGACCTTCGACCTGTTGGGGCATTCCCTCGGAGCCGGGATCGCGACCCTGGTTGCGGGGGCATTCCCTCAGCGTATTCGCAGGCTGGCTCTGATCGAAGGCCTGGGGCCGCTGACCAGCGACCCCCGGAACATGCCCGTCAGGCTGCGAGAGGCCTGGGAGAAATCGGCAGTACTCGCGGGCAAGGCACCATCCAGTTATGCGCACTTCGAAGCAGCGGTCACGGCGCGCGCTACCGCCGGCATACCGGTGAGCGATGAGGCGGCAAGCCTGCTGTGCGAGCGCGGTTTACGCGAAGCAGGTGGTCGCTGGGTCTGGCGTCATGATCCGCGGCTGACACTGCCATCGCCCCAGCGCCTGACCGAGTCCCAGGTATTGGCCTTCATCAGGGCGATCAGCGCGCCGATGCTGGTGGTGCGTGCCGAGCAGGGTTTGCCCTTCGATAAGCAGATGTTCATGGCCAGGCTCGAAGCCGTACAAGACCTGCGCCTGGAACGCATTGCGGGCGGGCATCACCTGCATATGGAGGAGGGTGCGGTCGCGGTGGCGGAGGCCATCAGGTCCCACCTGGCGCCGGAGGACCCCGATTGAGTCAGTATTGTCCCGCGATGTAGTCGCTGAGGAACTGCACCCGCGCTTCCGCCTCTTCCGAGTGGTGGCGCACGCAGTCGCCAATGGAAACGATACCCATGAGTTTGCCGTTCTCCAGCACGGGCAGGTGCCGGATCTTTTGCTTGGTCATGACTGCCATGCACTCGTCCACA
This sequence comes from Gammaproteobacteria bacterium, assembly GCA_041609715.1. Taxonomy (GTDB): domain Bacteria; phylum Pseudomonadota; class Gammaproteobacteria; order Steroidobacterales; family JABDLF01; genus JABDLF01. Next base: position 4,385 of record JBFIQI010000016.1, on the reverse strand, counting down.
GTGTAGTGGGGGTCTACCCAGACCACGTTGCGGGTCATGACGTCTGTGACCGGCGTTTCCCGCGAAGAGCGGCCTTCAAGGGCGATGCGCCGCAGGTAGTCACGCTCCGTGAAAATACCCACCATCTCGTCTTCCGGGTTCACAATGACGATGGAGCCCGCACCATGCTTCACCATTTCCGCGATGCACTCGAATACGGTGGCGGTTTCCGGCGCCCGCAATACCTCTGTGCCTTTGTGTCCTACAAGTTCTGCCACTGTCGACATGTTTCTGACCGATCAATTTGCGTTGTTTTCATATACCCGCCGCCAAGACGGGTATTTGCCCGAAGTATAGCGGAGCCACTGAAAATCGCGACTGGTGGCTTTGACCGGACCCAGGACCCATGCTAGAAACAGACTGCAGCCCCAAAAAACGAGGAATTGACCCGTGGAAGTAGTCGGTCTGGACATTGGCTTTGGTTTTACCAAGGCGACGAACGGCAAAGATTCAACGATTTTCAAGTCAGTTTACGGCGAGGCTCAGGAGATCAGGTTCAATGACAGCTCTTTGAATCCGCCGACCCGGGAAGAACACCTGCATATCGAGGTGGATGGCAAGCCCTGGTTTGTGGGCGAACTGGCCGAGCGCCAGAGCGTGAAGCGGTTTTTCACCCTGGACCAGAAAGAATTCGTAGCCAGTTATTCCAAGATTCTCGCCATGTCGGCGCTGGCGCCCATGGTTGAGCAGCAGGATCCGGTAAAACTGGTGGTCGGCCTGCCCATCAACCATTTCAAGACCCATATGAAGGAACTGGCGGGAATCCTGTCCGGGCAGCACCGGGTAGCCCTGATCGGACCCGACGGCAAGCGCGAGGAAACCGTGGTCCGCATTGCCCAGGTCAAGGTCGTGCCGCAGCCCATGGGGGCCATGCTGAACCTGATGCTGGGTAACACGGGCGAGGTGGTGAACAAGCGATTTGCCACCGAGAAAGTCGGCATAATCGATATCGGATTCAAGACCACGGATTTCACTATCCTGGATCGCACCCGTTATTCAGAGCGCGGCAGTCACAGCGCCGAGAGCGGTATCTCCACAGCATTTCAGATCATTGCCGACAAGCTGAAGGAAGAAAGCGGCATCAATGTCGAGCTTTACCGGCTGGTGGAGCCGGTGGAGCAGGGCTTTATCAAGATTCGGGGCAAGAAATTTGACCTGACCAAGATCCGAGAAGGCGCGTTTGCCAAGCTCGCACAGGTCATCGCCAACGAAGCCAACAAGCTGTGGGTTGATGACTGGGACCTGGAGGCCATGGTCATTGCCGGCGGTGGCGGCGCAGAGCTGGCGCCCCAGCTGAAGCCGTTGCTGCAAGGTAGCGTCATGACCTCAGAGTCGGGCGAGGATGCCCGCCTCAGCAATGTGCTGGGATTCTGCAAATACGGCAAACACCTGTGGACCCGGGCACCGGCCGCACGTGCCGAGCAGAAGGCCGCACCGGCGCCCGACGCAGCCTAGTCCGGCGGCACCGTGGCGCTAACGGGCCGCGCGCGGCGCCGGCCCGCCAGCGCCGTCAGCATGGATCCGATGACCACCATGAGCGCCCCTGCGATGCTGAACAGGTTCAGGGGTTCGGGCGCCAGGCGCGGGCTCAGCAGGCCGAACAGGTACATGAACAGCAGGGTCAGCAGGGGCGTGATCGACAATACCGCGCTGACTCGTGACGCCTCCCAGTGATCCAGCGCTTCGGCAAAGGCGCCGTAGGCAAACAGGGTGTTGAGGGATGCAAATACCAGCAGCAGCCAGCCGAAGGCGTCCAGCTCCAAGATAGCCGCGGGCGCGGCCGGCGGCAAAAACAGCAGGGCTCCCGCCACGTAAATCACCAGCATGATCTGTTCCGAGGCCAGCTCGCCCAGCAGCTGTTTTTGCGCCAGCGCATAAGCCGCCCAGGTGATCGAGGCGATCACGATGAGCAGGATGCCGATGGTGTAATCGCCGAGGCTGGTAAAAATTTCTCCCAGGCGATGATTGAAAAACAGGGCCATGCCCGCCAGCAGGCTGACCAATCCCAGCCACTGCAGGCCCGCGAATGATTCTCTGAAAATTGCCAGCCCGCCCAGCAGCAACAGCATGGGTGCCAGCTGGATGACCACCTGGGCGGCCCCGGGAGTGATGTAGTCGAGCCCCAGCAAATAAAACAGGTAATTGCCGGAGAGCCCCAGCACCGCAATGAGCATGAGGCGCCAGCCATACTGGCCCAGCCGGCCCAGGCCCGGCAGTTCGCCACGCCGGGCGATGAAGAGTGCCAGGATTACCGCCGCCGCCAGGAAGCGATACCAGGTGATGGTATACGCGTCCATGGCGTCCAGCAGGAGTTTGAGGGCGATGGGCAGCAAGCCCCACAGGAAGGCGGTGGCCAGTGCCAGCGCAAAGCCGAGTTTCCAGTTGCCGGAGGTCTGGTGCATCGCCCGCCCTCGTGGTGAGGGCGGCGATTATGCACCACCGCGGAGCCCGCGCGTAGCAAATTGCCCGGCGGACGGCGCTGGGCAGGCCTCAGAGCCCGGAACTGGCCCGCAACCGGATTACTATGGCTTTCCGTGGGTCGGTATTTTCCGCGTACAGCTCGCACCGGGTCGGGTTGAAGACTTCGCTCAGCAGATAGCCCTGCTCGGTTTCACTGCGCGCACCCGTGAAGCTGTCCACCATGGTCAGGCGAACCTTATCGCGTCGGGTCAACTGGCGGCTGCTATTTTTGGTGGTGCGGTAGCCGAAGAACAACAATCCACCGAGGCTTTTCTCGTCGCAGCCAGTGAGATCGAGTTCTACCCGGACTTTTTCGCCTGGTTTCAGCTCGAAATGATTGGTGGTCATCGTGTGGTTACAACCCGGGTCCCAGGTGAACACGGCCATGCCCTCGGCGGTTGCGCTTGACGGACCGGCCAGCAACAGCAGGGGGAGTAAGAACAGGATACGGTTGAATTTCATGGGATCGCCCTCGATCTAATCCGGTAGAACGAAAGATCCCAGTTTCTGAAAGGCGGGAATTCACCGCTTTCGGTAGCCCGGCCGTCCTGTCATTTGCAGGACCCGTGACTTTGCGTCCCCCGGTTACCCGGGGTTTGCCCTTCTCGAGCGGGATCTTCAAATGCCAGTCTAGGCTACTCTGCAACCGGTTTTTGTGACGCAGTTCACAGTCACAGTGCGCATGCACCATTCGCGTAAACACCAATTGCAGCCGATGCTTGGCGTCGCGGCAAAAAAAGAGGCCGGGTTGCCCCGGCCTCCAATTAGTTGCAAGGCCGTCCCTGGTCCGGCTGATTTTCCCGGTTTTCCTAGTCGAAGCTCACCGTAGCGCTATCGAACGGCTTCACTTCAGTGCCCTCATTATCCTTCACGGTAGCGGTCACCGTGTTGGTGTGCGACCCGCCAACGAGGTCGGCGGCATTGATCTTGGCATCGAACGTGCAGGAGTAGCTCGCACCCACCGCGATGGTTTGAGGCACGGCGCAAGTTGAAGCCAGAATCGTCACGAGGTCAACCGTCATGATGTCGGGGAACATATCGTCGGAGAGCGCAGTGAGCGTGAGCTCCTCCGCCGACGATTTGTTGGTCACCACTACTTCGAAGGTTGCCACCACCATGGTTGCGGTCTTGGCCAGCATTGCGGCAGGCGGTACATCTTCGATGTTCACCGTTGCATCGTCGTCATCCATTACAGTTACACCGTCATCATCAACGCCCTTCGCTGTCGCTACGTTGGTATGGACCTCACCTGCGTCTCCGGTTACTTCAACAGTAATCGAGCAGGTATACGTGCCCGTGGTCGGTACCAGGTTCTGTGGCACGGCGCAGCTTGTACCGGCAATCTGCGTCAGATCAACATAGACGGTATCGGTCAGACTGTTGATCGTCACCGTGTCCACGTCGGACAGGTTATTCACCGTGAAGGTGTAGGTTACATCTTCGCTAGGCTCATTGAATGACGTCGGGTCCGCAGTCTTGATCAGCTCGATCATAGCCTCATCATCGCTAATCGTGACCGTGGCTGAATCCGAGGCGCTGACTTTGTTGGTTGGTGTTGTCGCATCATCCACATACTCGTCATCCACACCCACTGCGGTGACGGTGTCGGTCTCCGATGTGAACGCCTGGCCATCCACGATAGCGGTGAACGAACAAGAATAACTGCCGCCAACAGCTATGGTTATGCCTGTTGCACAGTCACCCTGCCCGTTGAGATCGCCATGAATATCATCCGTCAAAGCGGTGATAGTCAGCGGATCGGCGGTGCTGTCATTGTCAACCGTCACTGTGAAGGTCACCAAAGTCCCGGATCCTTCAAGGACAGACGTCGGATCCGCTGTCTTTGTGACGGAAATTTTTGGTAGCACATCAACGATAGTTACCGT
>JBFIQI010000015.1:0-26477 GCA_041609715.1 Gammaproteobacteria bacterium | reverse complement strand
TCGAGAGCACCGACCTGCAAGGCTGGGAAGAGCCCTACGCCGCTATCGTCAACCAGCTTAACGACTACAACGACTGGATCAGGGCCGAAATCCTGCCCCGCGGCCGCCAGGATTTTCGCCTGCCGCCGGAACTTTACGCCGACGCCCTGCGCAATTGGGGCGTGGATGCCACGCCCGAGGATCTAATTGAACGGGCCACCAAGGGATACATGGATATCCGCAACGAAATGGTTGCTCTGGCGCCACTGGTCGCTCAACAGAAAGGCTACAAGACCAACGATTACCGTGAGGTGATTCGCTTGCTGAAACAGGAGCGCATTCCCGGTGACGAGCTGCTTGACTATTATTATGACCGGCTTGGGGATCTCGAGAAAATAATTCGGCGCGAAAAACTCCTGACCTTGCCGGAACGCAAAGCCGGCATCCGCATCGCCAGCGCTGCCGAGACTGCTGCGCAGCCCTCGGCGCATCTTGACGTACCCAGGCTCATCGGCAACACCGGTGAATTTCCGGAATTCGTATTGCCGCAGCTGAAAAAGAACGCCGACGGCAGCTGGCAGTACACCGATGACACGTACAAGGCGGGCACCTGGACACTGACTGCCCACGAGGCGCGCCCCGGCCATGAACTGCAATTCTCAGCCATGATCGAGACAGGCGTATCCATCGCCCGGGCGGTGTTCGCGTTCAACAGCGCGAACGTGGAAGGCTGGGGCCTGTATGCCGAAGCCATCGCCAAGCCATACATGCCGCTCGATGGCCAGCTGATTTCCCTGCAGTATCGGCTGACGCGGGCCGCGCGGATGTTCCTGGACCCAATGCTGAATCTCGGTCTGATCAAGCCCGAGGACGCCAAGCGTGTGCTCACCGATGACGTGGTGCTGGGAGAGACCTGGGCCCAGAACGAAATCGAGCGCTACACCTATCGCATTCCCGGTCAGGCAACGGCTTATTATTACGGCTACAGCAAATTGCAGGCCCTGCGCACCCAGACAGAGCTGGTGCTGAAGGAAAAATTTGATCAACAAGCCTTTCACGATTTCGTGCTGGCGCAGGGACTGTTACCACCCGAGGTGCTCAAGGACGCGGTGATGACGCGCTTCGTACCGTCCCAGCTCTGAAGCTTTAAATCAACCAGGCGAGGTTGGCGCTGCGGTTTTTGCCCGATCTAATTGCTACAATCAGTCGCGAAGCGGTCATCCGCGGGAGCATTGCAGGTGAAACTTTGGCAGGTTCTGATCGCTACATTGCTGGCTGTTCTGCTGGTCAGCTTTCTGGCGGGCGCTGTCTGGCGTTATTTGTTCGATGCGCATTTACCTGCTTACCTGGCGGGCGTAGCAGGAGGCATTACCAGCGCTGTTGTCTGGTCATTTTTGCAAAAGCATCGTCTCCACAAAAAGAATCCCGACGCGGCCGGTCGACCTGAGCGGTGAGCATGTGGTCCAAGGCCCGGGCGCTGGCCGAGCAAACCCCAATTGAGCGTAATCGATACGTAGACTTCCTGCGCGCCGTTTCCATTACATTTGTAATCGTCGGCCACTGGCTGATAGCCACCGCTTTTTACGCCGATGGTCAATTCGTGCCCGGTCACATGCTCAGCATCCAGCCATGGACCCAGTGGCTCACTTGGTTGTTCCAGGTTATGCCGGTGTTTTTTTTCGTGGGCGGCTATGCCAACGCGGTTTCACTGGAGAGCGCCCGGCGCAAATCCTTGCCCTACCCCAGCTGGCTGCATGCGCGGCTGGTGCGTTTGTTAAGCCCGTTGCTGGTCCTGCTATTGGGCTGGACCCTCCTGGCCATTGTACTGCGCCTGTTTGGCGTCAGCCGGGGCGTTATCCAGCTGGCCTCACAGGCATCGCTGATTCCGATCTGGTTCCTCGCCATCTACATCATGATCGTGGTGCTGGCGCCGGCAACTTATCGACTCTGGGAAAAAATCGGTTGGTACAGCACCGTGCTTTTCGCCGCCCTGGCCATGCTGACTGATTTGCTGTTTTTTAAGCTGGATCTGCACTGGCCAGGCTGGAGTAACTACTTCTGGGTGTGGCTGGCGGTTCACCAGCTTGGCTACGCCTGGCGCGACGCCAGGATAGGCACTTCCTGGCAACTGCTGGTGGCCGGAAGCACCGGTCTGGCCATCCTGGCCATCTTGATCCTCAACGGGCCCTACCCGCGGGCAATGGTGGGCTCACCCGAAGCAGGCCTGAGTAATACTTTGCCGCCGAAGATCACCTTGTTATTTCTCGGCGTTGCCCAGTTTGGCTTCCTGCTGGCCATCGAGAAACCGATGCGTCGCTGGCTGAGCGGAAGCTCTGCCTGGGCAGCCACCATCCTGGTCAACAGCATGATCATGACGGTCTATCTCTGGCACATGACCATCATGATCATCCTCGTGGCCCTGCTGTTTCTCGCCGGTGGCTTCGGCCTTGGTCTGGACCCCGGCAGCGAGGCCTGGTGGTGGACGCGGCCGTTGTGGCTGCTGGTACTGTTTGCCCTGCTCCTGCCGGTGGCCGCAGTGCTGGCGCCGCTGGAACGTCGCCGCGGGCCTGCAAAGATTCCGGGTACCGGCCGTCAACTCGCCGGGGCCGCACTCGCCTGCCTGGGACTTGCCCTGTTGGCACTTTTTGGCGTGGGTGGCGGCCCCTTCAAGGGCGCAGATGTCCTTTCCCTGACCCTGGTTCTGCTGGGCGCAATGCTGGCGGGCCTGCTGCCGCAACGTGGGGCGGCCGCCTGAAGGAAACCGTGAGCCGTTACTCCTCGGGTTTCACCGGGGTGCCCCGGCCACATTTGCTGCGAATTTGCTGATCCAGTTCCTTGGGTGAATCGATGACCGAATAAAACGATTCCAGGTAGCGGCGCATGTCAGCGCGCACTGCAGCGTCGATCCAGTCCACTCCGTCCAGCAGTGCGAAAATCTCGGGTTTTTTGGCCTGGAAATGATCGATGACACGCTGCAAATCTGCCTCGCTGCGACACCAGCCACGATAGATGCGAGTGCGCACGGAGCGCGTCTTGAACTGCGAGGCGGGCTTCGCGTAGTTGGCGTTCACCAGACCCGAAAAATCGAAGTCAAAAGGCACCGCCGTAATTGACTCACCGGGTTGCTGAATCAGAAGCACGTTATGCTGAAAGGCAGTGGAAAAATCCGTATTGCCGATCATGAACTGAAACAGCTCCAGCACGCCCATCTCGAAGGGCTCGCCGGCCAGCGGATGGAACAATTCAGGATTAACCCGGGTAGCTTCCAGGCGCGCCGCCAGGTCGTCGAAATGCTCCACGAAAAAAGCCTGGCGCGTCGTCAAAACCGACGCCTTGTCCGATCTTTTGTAGGTCACATTGGCAGTGCGTACCTGCAGCGATTTTGGGCTCAGCAGGTTGTAAATGCGATAAGCGATCATCTCGCGATGCACGTAACGGGAATAGCGCGCACTGGCACGGCAATGGGAGGTCATCGGCAGAATCTTCTGGCCCTCAAACACCGTGCCTGTGGTGTCAGTCTCAGAGAAGTCCACGAAAAACTGGGGGAAGCTGCAATTGTCGTTGCGCGTCCTGAAGCCCGTACGCACGCTCATCCGAGCCTTCAGCCTGCGGCGCTCTCCCCCGTTGGCGGCAACTTCGATGATGGCATCGTACCAGTCACCTTCACTCCATCCGCTGCGTCGCAATAGCTGCCTGAAGTCCGCCGTAATGACCATCTCGAATGGACGCTGCTCTGCGAACAGCGCGACGCCCGGATTTTCCTGCGTCGCGAACGAAGCACTGGCCCAGAACAACGCCCACAGGCAGACCATCCCAGTGATGCTTCTGGCCATTTACAATGCCCCTTTATTCCTGATTCCGCTTTATAACCGGCAGAGATTCTATACCAATTGCAGGCCCGGTGTGCGCGGCTGTGGCAGGCCCGGCGCTGGAGCCGGCCAGCATATATACTGGCGCCAGCCCGAAACAACGCCAAGGCTATGATTATCCGAGGAGGCCCCACCAGAATGGCCGATACCAAGAGCTCTGAACTGACAACTTCCGTACTCATACCCTGCCACAACGAAGCGGCGTCCATAGCCCAGGTGATTACAGATTTTCGCCGGGTGCTGCCCGAGGCCGATATTTACGTCTTCGACAACAATTCGACGGATGGGACCCGCGAAGTGGCCGAGGCGACCGGAGCCGTGGTTCGCGAAGAGCCCTGGCAGGGCAAGGGCAACGTGGTGCGGCGCATGTTCGCAGACGTGGATTCGGATATTTACATTATGGTGGATGGCGATGCCACCTATGACGCCGGAGCCGCCCCCGGGATGGTCGATTTATTGCTGCGCAAGCATCTCGATATGGTCTCTGGCGCCCGGGTGTCAGAGGCGAAAGACGCTTATCGCTCCGGGCACCGCTTTGGCAATATCATGCTCACCACTATTGTGCGGCTGCTGTTTGGCAATAAGTTCACCGATATGCTCACTGGATACCGGGTTTTCAGCCGGCGCTTTGTCAAGTCGTTTCCTGCGCTATCGCGGGGTTTCGAAATTGAGACCGAACTGACGATTCATGCGCTGGAACTGCGCATGCCAGTCGCAGAAATCGAGACGCGTTACGGCGGTCGGCCGGAAAATTCGGCCAGCAAGCTCAATACCTGGCGTGACGGGTTTCGCATCTTGCGAACCATCGGCAGGCTTCTGCGAGCGGAACGCCCGTTCCTGTTTTATACCAGTATCGCCGTGTTGCTGGCCGGCGTCGCGATTGCACTCGCCTGGCCACTGTTTATCACTTTTGCCGAGACCGGTATGGTGCCGCGCTTCCCGACCGCGATTCTGGCGACGGGTTTGATGATCCTCGCCTCCCTGAGCATGGCTTGCGGCCTCATTCTCGAAACCGTAACCCGGGGGCGCCAGGAAATGCGCCGGATGTTTTACCTGAGCGTGCCGCCACTGCATTCTCGCCGCCACTCTGAGCGCCAAACCTAGCCACATGCCCGGCCAATCCATGCGTGGCCAGCTGCCCCGGTTCGCCGGCATCGGCGGCATTGGCTTCGTCGTCGATGCGTCAATCCTCACCGCTTTGGTCAGCTTCGCCGGACTGGGTCCGGTGGGTGCCCGCGGCATCAGTTTTGCGGCGGCGGCTACCGTAACCTGGTATCTCAATCGTACCTGGACCTTCGCTGCCAGCGCTTCGGCGCGGCGTGGCCCTGAATATGCCCGTTACGTTGTCGTGCAGGTTGCAGGCGCCATCATCAACCTGACGATTTACCTGCTGGCCATAGGCATGCAACCCGAACTCGGCCAACTGCCGGTGATTCCCCTGGCAATGGGCGCGGGGGTAGCCATGATTTTCAACTTCCTGGCGTCTCGCTATTGGGTTTTTGACCAAAACGGCGGTCGGCGATGAGCAACCATGCCGACTACACCGGAGTCGACAACCTCGAAGTGATGGCCGAGGCCCACAATTACAACGGCTGGCTGGTGAATCTGGTTCTCGAACACACGACGGCAGCAGGGCGGCTACTGGATTTCGGCGCCGGCGCCGGAACTTTCGCACTGCCCGTAGCTCAGGCGGGCCGCGAGGTTTTGTGTCTGGAGCCCGACAGCACTTTGCAACAGCATCTCGAGGGTCAGGGACTGGACTGCATCGCCGATCTCGGCCAGCTGGCCGAGGCTAGCGTTGACAGCATTTACAGCCTCAACGTACTCGAGCATATCGAAGACGATGCCGGCGCCTTGCACAGCCTGCGGCGCGTGCTCAGGCCTGGCGGCACCCTGCTGCTTTATGTACCCGCTTTTAATCTGCTGTATAGCTCCATGGATGAAAAGGTTGGCCATTACCGACGTTACCGGCGTCGCGCCCTGATGCGGCTGGTAAGTGCCAGCGGCTTTCGGGTTGATCGCGCGGCCTATGTCGACAGCCTGGGCTTCTTCGCAGCCCTTTTGTATCGGGCAACGGATCGGGGTGGAGGCAACATCAATCGCAGGGCTCTGGCGATTTACGATCGCTGGCTGTTTCCCCTCAGCCGACTCATCGACCGCATTACCGGCAGGCTGTTCGGCAAAAACGTCATGCTGGTCGCTCGTCGGGCCGATGCCGGCTAAGCTGAACGGGCCGCAGAGCATGCTGCACTGCACCACCATATCCCGATAGCGGCTGGATTTGCGGCAGCGTCGAACTTGCAGCCGCCCGGTCCGGTCAATACTATGCCTGCCTGCAAGCCTCCAGGGATTTTTCATGTTTCAACGCAAATACGCCGTCATATTGCTCGCCCTTCTGGTCGGTGCCTGTGGGCGCGAAGCTCCCGAGGACACGACGATGCAAACCGGCGTGCGCAAGATGACGCCGGTCGAGGCCAAGGAAAGCCTGGATAGCGTGGTCGCCGACTACTGGGAAGATTTTCTTGAACTGAACCCGATAACCGCTACGTCCATTGGCGATCACCGGTTTGACGATCAATTCCCCAACAGCATTGGCACTGCCCACATGGAACGGGTACTCGCCATGCATCAGAAATTCCTGGATCGTGCGCGGCGAATCGACCAGTCGGCGTTATCCAGCGAAGACCTGATCACCTACGAGATTTTTGTTCGCCAGCGTGAGAATGCCATTGAGGGATTCGACTATCCGTCGCACCTGATTCCCGTCAACCAGTTTTTCAGCGTGCCCAATTTCTTTGCGATAATGGGCTCGGGAACCAGCCTGCAGCCTTTTAAAACCGTTGCCGATTACGACAACTGGTTGGGTCGGGTCAACGGTTTTGTGGTGTGGGTAGACCAGGCCAAGAACAATATGCGTCTCGGCGCCGAGCGTGGCGTGGTTCAGCCGCGCATTGTCATGGAGCGCACCCTGCCACAACTAAAAGCGCAGATTGTCAGTGATCCTGAGGACAGCGTCTTTTACCGCCCCATTACCAACATGCCAGAGGGCTTTTCCCCACAGGACAAAGACAGGCTAACCGACGCCTACCGAAACGCCATAGCCAGCAAGATTATTCCGGCCTACCAGGCGCTACACGATTTCATTCAACATGAGTACCTGCCCCAGACCCGTGATTCAGTGGGTCTGTCTGCTTTACCCAGAGGTGCTGAGTGGTATGCCTATAACGTCAAGACCATAACCACCACCGATCTGCCTCCCGCCGAGATTCACGAGATCGGCAAGCGCGAAGTTGCACGCATCCACGAGGAGATGCGCGCGGTAATGGCAGCAACGGGATTCGATGGCACATTGGAGGAATTCTTTGATTTCCTTAACAACAGCGAAGCCTTCTACTTCGATACCCGTGAGCAACTGATTGAAGGCTACAGGGCACTGCGCGAGAACGTGCACGCCAGGGCACTGCAACTGTTTGACGCTCTGCCCTCTGCAGATTACGAGATTCGGGCCGTCGAACCGTTTCGGGAAAGGTCGGCATCCAGCGCGTCTTACCAGGCGGCCGCCCCCGACGGTTCGCGACCCGGCGTTTTTTACGTCAATGCCTACGACCTGACAGCGCGCCCCAGCTGGGCCATGGAATCCCTGTTTTTGCATGAAGCGGTGCCCGGGCATCACTTCCAGATCTCGATTCAGCGCGAACTGGAAGACCTGCCGGCATTCCGGCGCTTCGGTGGCTTCACGGCTTTCGTGGAGGGCTGGGCCCTGTATGCCGAGTCGCTGGGCAAAGAGATGGGGGTCTACCAGGATCCTTACCAATACTATGGGGCCCTGCAGGCGGAGCTATGGCGCGCCATTCGCCTGGTCGTGGACACCGGACTGCATCACAAAGGCTGGAGTCGCGAACAGGTACTCGAGTACATGTACGCCAATGCGGCAGTCAAGGAAGCCCGGGCGGTTTCCGAAGCCGAGCGATACATCGCGATTCCCGGCCAGGCGCTGGCCTACAAAGTGGGCCAGCTCAAAATCCGGGAACTGCGAGAACGGGTGGAAGCGGCGCTGGGCGATGCCTTTGATGTCAAAGAGTTTCATGCCCTGATCCTCAACGACGGCGCCCTGCCCCTTGACGTGTTGGAAGCAAAAGTCGATCGCTACATCAAAACCAGGCAGGGCGAAAGCACTTAAACTTTCAAATCTCTGCGCCAACCGGAAAAGCGGTACGCACTGGGTGCGGCGCTTTGGGAGAGCGTAAAGAACCACTTTGGTGGACGGAATTACTCATGAAATTGCTTACTCACTTCGTTACAACCTTCGGGCTTTTGCTGACCGCCTTCGTGCATGCCGCTGATGTCCAGACCCGCACCGCCAATAACGGCCAGCTGATACTGGAAGACATTCCCCAAATCCCGCCCGGCATTGTCGAAGATCTCAATCGTTATCAGAACGTGCGCTCGGCTGGTTTCGTGGACTGGACTGCGGACGGGGCCAGCCTGTATGTGCGCACGCGTTTCGGTGACGTCAGTCAGTTGCATCGTCTGGATATGCCGGGTGGCGCGCGGCACCAGCTTACTTTCTTCAAGGAGCCGATTGGCAGTGTCACCCGCAACCCGGTCTCGGAGCAGTTGCTGTTCACTATGGATGCCGGGGGCAGTGAATTTGCGCAGGTATTCCTGTTTGATCCAGCCGATGCAGTAGCCACCATGCTCACCGATGGAGAATCTCGCAACGGTGCGCTGGAATGGACTGCAGATGGTCGCCAGTTTGCATTTCAAAGCACGCGTCGCAACGGCCGCTCCAATGACATCTGGATGATGGATCCGGCGGCACCGGACCAGGCCCGGCTGATCCTCGAATCGCCGGACGGAACATGGTGGGGTCCGGTCGATTTCGATGCCGACGGCAAGCGTCTGCTGGTTATAAATTACGTAAGTGCGGCGGATTCGCGTGTCTACCTGCTGGACCTGGAATCCTCCGAATATCGTCTGCTGGCAGGCAACCCCGACCAACCCAGCAGTAACTTTGGCGTTGGTTTCGACCGGCGGGGCACCGGCTTCTGGCTGATCACCAACCAGGGCGGGGAATTCAGCCAGCTCGCCTGGCAGTCACTGGAACCAGGCGCACAACCAGACATCATTACCCGGGATATCAACTGGGACATCGATGAAGCCGAGTTGAGCCACGACCGCAAGAAGCTTATCTTCAGCGTCAATGAAGGCGGGCTGTCACGAGTCTACCTTCTGAATACGGCCAGGAAAAAATACTCGGCCGTCGGGGGCATCCCAACCGGAGTGGCGGGCGGTTTCGAGTTCAGTCCCGATAATCGCCGGGTGGCCATGACACTCAACACTCCCAAAACGCCCAGTGACACTTTTGTGTTCACGCTGGACAAAAAGAAGCGTGGGCATGGGAGCATCGAGCGCTGGACTTTCAGCGAAGTCGGTGGCCTCGATACCAACACATTCGTCGAACCCGAACTGATCAACTATAAATCCTTCGATGACAGAATCATTCCCGCCTGGCTCTACAAACCCGAGGGACCGGGGCCACACCCGGTAGTGATTTCCATCCACGGCGGGCCGGAAAGTCAGGCACGGCCGAGGTTCAGCAGCACTTATCAGATGTGGCTGAAAAAACTGGGAGTTGCCGTCCTGGTGCCCAATGTTCGCGGCTCCAGCGGCTATGGCAAAACGTATTTGTCGCTGGACAACGGCTACCAGAGAGAAGATTCCGTCAGGGACATCGGTGCCTTGCTTGACTGGGTGGCCAACCAGGACGATCTGGACGCCGGGCGTGTTGCCGTGTTTGGTGGCAGTTACGGTGGCTACATGGTGCTCGCCAGTGCCGTGCACTATAGCGACCGCCTCAAGGCGGCCGTCGATATCGTGGGTATCAGCAGTTTTGTGACCTTCCTGGAAAACACCCAGGATTATCGGCGCGACCTCCGACGGGTCGAATACGGCGATGAACGTGATCCCGCCATGCGGGCGCACTTACAAAAAATCAGCCCCCTCAACAACGTTGACAAGATAGCCATCCCGATGCTGGTGGTGCAGGGCCAGAACGATCCGCGGGTACCGGTTTCCGAGGCCGAGCAGATTGTCGCAGCCTTGCGAGCGCAAGGTCACACCGTTTGGTATATGAACGCCCTGAATGAAGGGCACGGCTACCGCAAAAAGGAAAACCGCGATATCTACCAGCAGGCGGTGGTGTTGTTCATGCAGGAGCATCTTCTTAACTGACCGGCCGAGGCAGGCCACCGGGTTGCCGGACCGGCCTGCGTCAGCGTGACGGATGCACCACATGCCGGATCGGACGGCCGACAATATCCAGAAAATTGTTGAAGACTTCGGCAGCCACGCCTTGCATCTTCGCCAGGTGCTTCTTGGTGTCTTCCCGGATCCTCTCGCGGGAATTGTCACCTTGGGCGGCCAGCGCGGCCGCATGCCGCGGCGCTTCCAGCCAGCGATGCACCAGGGCCTCGCTCATTTCCATGTGAAACTGGAAGCCATAAGCGGATTCGCCGTAACGGAAAGCCTGGTTGCGGCAGATATCCCCCGTCGCCAGCAATTCGGCAGCCGTCGGTACCTCAAATGTATAGCTATGCCACTGGAAAACTTTTTCCAGCGATTGTAGCGGCGCCAGTACCGGGTCTGTCCTGCCCTGGGCAGTCGTCTCTATGTCGTGCCAGCCAATTTCGCTGGCGCCATTGTGTCGCACCTCGCCACCCAGCACATGGGCCAGCAGCTGCGCCCCCAGGCAAATCCCCAGTACCGGTTTGTCTGCCTCCAGTGCCTGCTCTATGACCTCGAGTTCGGTTCTGAGATGTGGCAGCGCGTGGCGGTCTTCGACGTTCATGGGCCCGCCAAGGACTATCAGCCCCCGATAGCGATCGATGGACGGCGTCGCGTCGGGCTCGCGATCGAAATTGACGAAGCGAGTGCGGTGACCTCGTGCGCGGATCAGCGCATCCAGTGTACCGAGAGGTTCGGCAGCCACATGCTGAAATACCAGGAGTCTCGCCATGGCGATAGTGTCGGTGCTCCTACCGACAAAGGCAATCAGTCATCGGCAAGGATCTCTCGCATGCGGTGGACATCATCGGCACTCAGTTCCTTGCGGCGCTCGGCGACGGCCAGCGTCGCCCGGCCCAGGGCACGGTAAACTGAAGTGGACTCGGGCCCAAGCCTTTCCAGTTCTTTGATATGCCGCTCTATGATCTCGACATCGCCCCGCGAAATCGGGCCGGTCATGGCGTTATCCACGCCCTGCGCCAGGACATTTTCCACCGTCGCTTTCAAAATTGGTGTCAGCAGTGCCGCACCTTGCTCCCGACTGACGCCGGCAGTTTTCAGGATATCGAGACTGACGTCCAGCAGCGCTACCAGGTAATTGCAGGCCATGACCGCACCGGCGTGATACAGGGTCTTTTGGTGGGGCGCGATGCTGATCAGTTTGCCGCCAATAACCTCCGTTGCCTGCCTCAGAATCCGGGTGGCTGCGCCGTCGCCTTCCAATGCGCACCAGGTACCGGGGAACTGCGTAATCGCGACTTTCGGGTCGGAAAAATTCTGGACGGGATGCAGGCTGGCCACGCTGGCACCAACATCCTGGCAGACCCTGAGCTGGGTCGAAGATAGCGCGCCGCTGAGATGAAAAACCACATCACCCTGGC
Source organism: Gammaproteobacteria bacterium (assembly GCA_041609715.1). Taxonomy (GTDB): domain Bacteria; phylum Pseudomonadota; class Gammaproteobacteria; order Steroidobacterales; family JABDLF01; genus JABDLF01. Next base: position 14,962 of record JBFIQI010000015.1, on the reverse strand, counting down.
GAATCCAGTTACCGCGCACCAGGCGTGCTGCCGTTTCCGAGATCACGTCATCGGGCGTAGCGATCATCCATACGGGGGCGGGATCGAACTCGTGCATCGCAGCAATGGGCGTACCGGCACCAATGAAATCAGCAGCAGCCAGCGCGCTTTCCACAGAGCGTGTCAAAATCTTCTTGACCTGGAATACGCTTGCATCGGCAAACAATCGCGCCAGCGTCTTGCCGGTCCTGCCGCAGCCAACGATGTTAAGTGCACCGCCCATACTCTTAGCTTAGTCGTTTCGTTCGCCCCGTGTCCGGCCGCAGAGGTTCAATCTGAAAATGCCTCGCTGCCAGACAGGTAGGCGGCTCCCCGGCGCATCATCGCGGTAAAGCTTGCTTCATCAGCATTTTTGACTACTGCGCGCAGACGCTCGATGGCAGAGTTCAGTGCCGCCAGCGGCTGGGCACCGTGCTCGTTGAGAGCCTGAATCTCGAAGTAAACGGTAGGGCTCTCGCTTGCTACCCGACTGGCGACAGCCAGCTGAGCATCGAAGGTCGTACTGGAAATCTTTCGCAGTTGTGGCACCAATTCACCGCTCTCTGCCAGAGCAGTGAAAAACATGATGTTAAGCGCATGCGACAAACCCAGCACAAATGCGATTACCTTGTCGTGCTCATCGAGCTCCATTTCCACCAGTTCCACCATGGTAGAGGCAAACAGGCCGCGCGCATCGGCCATGCTCTGCTCGTCCCCCAGGTCTACCATCACCAGATGTTTGCCCGAGAGCAGCTCTGCATCGGGCCCGAACATGGGGTGCAGCGACGCCACCCTGCACCCGGCCTCGAGCAGCGCCGTCAGTCCTTCGCGAATCGGCGTCTTCAAAGAGGCAACATCGACAATCAAGCCTTGTGGACGCTTTGCCGCCAGCGCCATCAAGATCTGGTTGCAGGTTCGCAGCGGCGTGGCGACCAGTATCAGGTCATGGTCGAGTGCCATGGTCTGCCAGTCAACGTGGCAGCTGAAACCCGGAATCTGCCCCGATGGATCCGCGATCTCCACCGCGTAGCCCTGAGATGCCAGATACTCAACGAACCATCGGCCCATTTTGCCGGCGCCGCCTATAACCAGTGCCTTTTGCCCGCTGCCCTGCCCTTCGGCGCTGACCCGCGCCTGCTCCTGTTGGGTCAGAGACGACCGGATCAGGCTGCGCATCAGCTCTTCTGCCAGTACGCCAGGTAGGCCCAGCTTTTGCGCGTGAGCCGAGGCCATTTCCAGCACCTCTTTTTCCCGGGCGAAGTCGCGTGTGCCAATACCTCGTGAACGTTTGTACTCGCCGATTTTCTGCGTGAGCCCATGGCGCTCGGCTACCAGCTTGAGAAGATCGGCGTCCACCTGCGACAAGCGGTCACGCCATTTATCCAGTTCCGACATCTGCTTCTGTTCCCTCAATCTGTCCGGTAGTGGAGCCCTTGTATACCAGCATCCAGGCGTACACCGGCAACCCCATGAGCAGCAGTATAAATCCCCAGTAAACAGCTTCCCTGCCGGCACCAGCGACCGCCCATACGGAGTAAATAAAGGCCAGTGTGCATACCAGTACGAGCTTTGCCAAACTGGCCCCGGGCGGGCGAATGCCATCCCGGATCGCCACGATCAGCTGGGCAACCGAGGCAAATACGTAGGGAATCAGGACCGTTGTCGTCGACAAGAGAATAACGAAGGTGAACAGACCTACCAGCCCACGCGTGTAGTTTGCACCGATCAATAAACACACCAGCACTGCAGAAAAAGTCAGCGAGGCCGCGGGCGTGCCGAATCGCGACATTTGGGCAAAGCGGGCCGGGAAAATCCCGTCGCGAGCAGCGGCCGCCGGAATCTGACCGGTATTCAGCACCCAGCCGTTGAGCGCGCCAAAACAAGATACGGCAGCGCCTGCCGCGACAAACAGCCCCCCCCAAGGGCCCCACATGCGGCTGGCCGCGTCGGCAAAGGGCGCATCGGAGCTTGCCAGTTCTGTGGGACTGACCAGGCCCATGACGGCCACCGTTGCCAGCACGTAAATCACGGTTGCCAGCAGCGTGCCCAGCAGGGTCGCTCTTGGAATTGTCTTGTTGGCATCCGCTACGTCATCGGCCGGAATGGTGGCCGACTCCAGCCCCAGGAATGCCCACAGAGTCAGTGCCGCGGTGGCGGTAATCGCCCCGAAGGCTGACGTCTCGCTGCGGTTGAAAGGCTCAAAATGTCCGATATCCAGCTGCCCCAGTCCGAATAAGGTGACCGCAATCAGGGGCGTGATTTTGAGCAGTGTCGTAACCAGCTGCACGATGCCGGCCTGCCGTACACCGCGCACGTTGATCGCAGTCAGCAAAGCGATTGCGCCCATGGCGGTAACGCCACCGACGGCCGGGGAGTTGCTGAGTAGTGGCCAGAATACCGAGGCATAGCTCACCATTGCCACGGCGATGGCTGCATTTCCGGTGAGCAGTGAAATGTAGTACCCCCAGGCCACCAGAAATCCGGCGAAATCTCCGAATCCGGCCCGGCTGTAAGCATAGGGACCCCCTGCCCTAGGCATGCTGCGAGCGAAACCGGCAAACACCAGCGCCAGCATCCAGGCCCCAGCCGCTGTAAACAGCCATCCCAGCAAGCTGATACCGCCATAGACAGCCAGCGAGGCGGGCAGCAGGAATATGCCAGAGCCGATCATGTTGCCCATGACCAGGGCCGTGCAGGTCCACAGACCAAGTGCTTTTTTGGTTTTAGTCATCTCTTGGCGGTCCGTGACGGCAAAACGGATTCTACGCCCTGGGCGCTCCCGGGGACAGGATCAGGTGGCGCGGCGCAGCGCCGCACGCAGCATTTCGTGAAAATGATGGACGCCCTGTTCGCGCCTTACCGATAGCCGGCCGCGGTCGTAAACACCGCTTTGCAGGCCTTTTTGCACCTGCTCACAGATACTCATGTCCTGGCGCTGTACCAGGTCACCGAAGCTGATGTCTTCCTCGATTTTTGTCTTTGCGGCATCGCTTGTGACATCGCCGTAATAGTAATCAAAAATCACCTGACAACGATCGGGGCCCTGGGGGATTACGACGTTGGTCTGCATCCTTCCCGGCAGAATATTGAGCATGATATTGGGGAAAAGGAAATAATAGTAAGCGTCGCCGGCATCGTAAGCCTCGGTCGGATTCTGAATCTCGCTGTACTGCAGCGAGTAACCGTGGTGCAGCTCGGTGCTGTAATCCTGATAATCGAGTATCTTGGTCAGTTCCGGATGCACCTGCGGCAGATGATAGCCCTCCAGGTAATTGTCTACATACACCTTCCAGTTGCAGAACATTGCATAGCTGACCCGCCGATAGAATTGCAGCTTGTCGATATCCAGGCCCCCAATCCGGGCTCTGATCTCCTCGAAGAGTTTGGCCGGCTCCCGACCGGCCAGATTGGCGTCAGCCGCCGGTGCCACCAGGGCTAGAGGGCCCACTTCTGTTACCGCCAGCGGCACGAGGCCGAAGTCCGACGGATCGAAGTCCTCGGCAGCACCCAGTTCCGGTGCGCTGTGCAGGCTGCCATCCAGGCGGTAGGTCCAGCCATGGTAGCGGCACCGCAACAACCGACAATTGCCGGCGCCCGCTGCGACTGGCCCCGCACGATGCCGGCAAACGTTATGAAAAGCCCGCAGCTGCGAGTCTTTTCCGCGCACCAGCAGCACCGAAGTCCCGGGGATATCGTCGACCCGAAAGTCACCCGCATTCTTGAGGGCACTGCCGCTCCCTGACAATTGCCAGCCATGGGAAAACAGCTCACTAAGCTCCCACTCCTGGACTGCCGCGTCCGTGTACCAGCGTGCCGGAATGGTGCTGGCTCGCTCCAGCGGCACAGATTCCACATCCCGGGGCTGGATCCAGGCGGGTTTTTCTCCACTACTCATTGGGCATGCTCCCTGAAATTCCCGCCCGTCATCCCGCAAGCGAGTTTCGCAGACACTTCCTTCACAAGCTTGGCGCACACTGCTGCCGTCATATCATTGATATCACGTTTAGGGTTGTATTCAACGATGTCGGCACCGACCAGCGGCACCTCGATAGCCTGGATGATGCCCAACAAATCCCGGACCGCAAGCCCACCGGGTTCGTGGTGGGATACGCCCGGCGCAAAGGCGGGGTCCAGTACGTCGATATCGACGCTGAGATAAAGCGGCCCGGACAGCTTCAGGTCTTTACCCGGTTGCCAACTCCGCATGCAGTGCACCTCGACATTGAATCGACGCGCCTGCTCCTGCTGGTGGGCATTCATCGTCCTGATTCCCACTTGTACAAGGCGCCCGGCAAGGCTGTTTTCCATGATGCGAGCAAACGGACAAGCATGCGAAAAACGGTTGCCGTCGAGCTCATGATAGAGATCGGGATGCGCATCAAGATGCAGGATGGTCAGGCCAGGATAGGTTCTGGAATATGCCCTCAGAATGGGGAAGGTAATGGCATGGTCACCGCCCAGGCACAACACCCTGTGGTTCGAGTTGACCAGCTGGTGCAGCTCTTGCTCGATAAGCTGAAAGTCGGATGCCTGGTTCTCGCAAGTCAAATCGCCGATATCGGACCAGACAGGTTCGTCCAGCACAAAACCATCCTCCGCGGTGAGATTTGAAGCACCGCTATAGAGCACCTCGCGAATGCGCCGCGGCGCGCCTGCAGCGCCAGACAAATACGATGAACCAGCATCGAATGGCACGCCCAGCATGGCAATCTTGCCGGATGCCGCACCTGTATTTTGCTTTGCGACCTGGTTCATGACTCGCCTACCGGGTTGAGATTCAGGCACCCCGCCCGCCGGCATTGTGCCAGACTCCGGCTGCTGCTACTGGCCCACACAGGGCTGCGTCGGGAACCGTGACATCACCGGCGTTGTCCATCATGCTAGATCCGTGAAAACTATTACCCGCCATTCCTGGCGCCCGCAGTGGTGCCGCAAGCTTGCGCCGGTCGGCCTGATATGGCTGCTGATGGCCGGCCCTGCCGCAGCCAGCGGGACTCTGTCTGCGCCCTCATCCGCCGGTGATACAGCCAATCCGCGACAGTCGCAATTGCCCCGCGGCAATGATCATCCCTCGGCAGAGCTGCTGCGCCAGCGACTTGCAACACTCCAGGCTGAGCACGGCCCCCAGGCTGGGGAACTGATTCCGGTACTCAGCGCCCTGGCCACCGCAGAACTTGCCGCGGGAGAAAATGAATATGCGGCGATCCGGCTGGAACGCGTACTGGAATTACTGCGCTATCACGAGGGTCATTACAGCCAGGCGCTGATGACGCCCTTGTTGAGGCTCGCCAGCATCTACATGGATACGGGACGGTTCAATCGCGCAATCGACAAGTTGCGTTACGCTCAGCATCTCACGCAACGTCGCGATGGCGTATACAGTCTCGACCAGGTGGAATTGATCGAAAAGCTGGCCCGTTCATTTCTTGGTCTGAACGAGGGCGACGAGGCGCACCGCGAGATGCAGCTGGCCTTCAACCTCAGCCGCCGCGTGCATGGCGAGGACAGCATTGAGCATGTGCCGGGCATGCTGCGCTACGCGGCATGGTTTCGACTGATTGGTGAGGACCGCAGGGCACGCAACCTGTACCAGGGCGTCATCACCATGCTGGAGTCGGAGCATGGCCCGCATCACCACTCTTTGATCGAGCCGCTCACCCACCTTTCCGCGACCGCCAGCAAACCCTGGTATTACCTGCAGGAACGCGAGGCCGCGCTGCAGCGCGCCGATCACATTTTGCACATGCAGGCCGGCATGGACGCCGAAGACCGGGCCGCGTCAGCGGTACGGCTGGGCGATTTCTACACCCTGGTCAAAATGCAGGAAAAGGCAGATGCCCAGTACCAACGCGCTTGGCAGATTTTGAGCGAGGCACAGGAACCGCGCCTGGATGAATCGGTCATTTTTTCACAGCCGGTGGTTCTGAACTTCCCTTATGCGATCGTCCCCGATGTCCGTCGTGGGCTGCGCTTTGAAGAACATGTTATCTCAGTAACTTATGAAATGGACATCGATGCCAGTGGCAAGGTGTCCAACGTAAAAGTCCTCGACCACAGCGGTCCCACCACATTGAACCGGACCCTGTTGCGCACGGCTTTTACCCTGCGCTTTCGCCCGCGAATTGAAGCGGGTGAGCCGGCGCCCACCCAGGGCTATCGCATAACCGAGAATGTCCGCCTGGAAACCCCGCTGTCGCGCTCCCGATTCATGGAGCAACTGCGGGCAGAAATTACCCGCCTGCGCATGTTGCTGCGGATGCGCGGCGCCGGCGCTTAGAGGTCGGGCTGCCGGCCCGGCAGCCCTGCGAACATGCAAGCTACCGGCCAGCGCCGGCTGAGCTTGCCGGCAACGCAAAATCAATGGCTTACGGAGAATTCGCCGGCCCTTATTAAGGCCTGGTTCAGGCTCGCCCGGCTACACTCTTGGTACTGTCAATCAATGTGCGGCGAATCAGTCATGGCAAAAACTTTTGAATCATCAGTCGAACGCCCGCTCGCAGGCCTGCTGGCCGCGTTCCTCCTGGCGGCATGGTCGGTGTCCGCCCTGGCCCAGTCGGACCATGTGGTGGTCACCGACGAATACCAGGATGGGGATGCTGCAACTGCAATTTACGCACTGCAGACTCCGGCGGAGCTGCAAGACCTGGTCGGCCCCATCGCGCTGTATCCCGATGACCTGATCAGCATCATTTTGCCTGCCGCGACTTACCCGGTGCAGATCGTGCAGGCCGCCCGGTTTCTCGAGCAGCGCGAAGGTAACCCGGAATTGCAGCCACCGGACGACTGGGACGATGCGGTGGTGGCGCTGCTGAATTATCCGGAAGTCATCGAATTGATGAATGACGACCTGGACTGGACCTGGGCACTGGGTGAGGCTTTTCTCAATCAACAGGCCGACGTGCTGGTCGCCGTTACCGAATTTCGCGATCAGGCGTATGCAGCTGGCAACCTGAGAACTGACGAACACCAGGTAGTGCGACGTACAGAAAACGTCATTTATATCGAACCCGCCGATCCCGAAGTCATTTACGTGCCCTACTACGAGCCAGCACGGGTCATTGTTTATCAACCGTACCCGGCCTATTTCTACCATCCTTATCCGCGCTACAGCTATTACTACCCGTATCCGGCGGATTACGGTTTCAGCTTTGGATATTTCTTCGGTGTAACCACCGCCTACCGGCTGCACTGGGTCAATCATCACCTGTACACCTATCATTACGGCTATCACCGACATCCCTATTACGGTCGTAGCTATTACAACCGCTTCTATTTCCGCCACCGCCCCTACCGCAGGCATCACCCACGCCTGGCTCACAGCCGTGGCGGGTACCGGGATGACCACCGGGGCGACATATGGAAGCCCCGCAGGCGGCATGGCCCGGGGCCGCGCCCGGGCATTCGCAGCTCGGGCAGGGACCTCCGACACCCCGGCACAGGAGGCCCGGGCAGGCATGACGGTCAGCGGATTCGACCGCGGGATGCCAGCCAGTCGCGCCTGGCAGCAGGTACTGGGAACCGCGCCCGGGACAATGACCCGCGCCGCAGTTTTTCCGACCGGGATGCCCGGCAGCGCCAGCTCATCAGGCGTTATCGCGAGGATGCCCAGAGTTCGGCGCGGCATGTCCGCCAGCGGCCCACTCCCACTGCAAAAAACGGCGATCGGCTGACCTCCGATACCCGGGCATCCGCCGCGCGGCACGGCGCTCACCGTGCTGTGCTCGAGCCGCGGGATAACGCCGAGCGCAGCAGCCGCCGGCGTGATAGGGGTAACGCTGCGCGCGCCCAGGCCAAGCAACCCGAGCCCCGATTCGGCAGCCCGCGAAGTCGCGCGCCCACCACCCGCACAGCACTGCGCACGGCGGCGCCTGGCAGAATCCCCGCCACAAGCTCGAGATCAACCCGGCAATCGCACGCACCAGCGACTGCAGTGCGCCGGGATAGCCCGCCCAGGCGGGTCGCATCACAGCGCCCCGCGCGATCCGCACCAGCGGGTCCCGCACCGGTGCAAAGGCAGAGCCGCAGCCCGCGTCCCGCCAAACTTGAACGCAGTCCCCGCAAGGATAGCCAGCCCAAGGCGCATCGGACCAAATCTCGTAGTGGCTCACGCCGCCCGGAGCCCCGCCGCCGCTAAGCAGTCGCGGCCCTGAAGCGCTCATCACAGGCGGCCGTCCAACCAGGACGGCCGTTTTTTTGTAGATTTACTCTTTTCACGCTTATTTCACGCCCGGGCGCATTACCCTAAGTTGTACACAATCGGGAACCACAATGCCTGCAACCCAGCAAAATGCCGCCGTCCTGCTCGTCGAAGATCATCGCGATATCGCGGAAATGATCTACGACTATCTCGAAGATTGCGGATACATGGTGGATTATGCGGCCGACGGGCCGGCCGGGCTGCAGCTCGCCACCGAGAACGACTACGATGTCATGGTGCTGGATTTGATGCTGCCCGGTCTTGATGGCATTGACCTGTGCAAACAAGTGCGTGAGCAGGTCAGGAAGGACATTCCTATCCTGATGCTCACCGCCCGAGATACCCTCGACGACAAGCTCGTGGGCCTCGATGCCGGTGCCGATGATTACCTGGTCAAACCATTCGAAATCCGCGAAATGGAGGCGCGTATCCGGGCGCTGTTACGGCGGCATCGTGGCACCGTAACGGAAGAAATCTATCAGGTCGGTGATCTGCGCTTCGATACTGGCTCGCTCAAGGTCTCACGGGCGGGCAAATCCATCAGTGTCCCGCCCATCGGTCTCAAGCTGCTCACCGTGCTCATGCGCGAATCCCCCAAGGTCGTTACCCGGCAGCAACTGGAGCGGGAAGTCTGGGGCGACTTGCTGCCCGACAGCGACACGCTGCGCAGTCATCTATACAGCCTGCGCAAGGCCATAGACAAGTCGTTTCCAACGCCCCTGCTGCAGACCATTCCGGGCGCTGGTTACCGGCTGGCGATCGACGATGACGACTAAAGGCGTTGGCGCCCGCCTGAGCAGAACTCTTCTGCTCCAGGTAGGCTTCATCAGCCTGGCCGCAGTTCTTGGCGTCCTGGTTGCCAAGTTCATGCTGGAAGATGTTCTGATCCGGCAGGCACTGCGCGACGAGGCAGCACATTTCTGGGAGCGCCGCGAAATTATTGCTGATTTTCCGCTGCCGGACACCCGCAACCTGACCGGCTACATGGGCAACATCCCGCAGGATTTTAGCGACCTGGAGCCTGGTTTTCACAATTTGCAGAAGACTGATGCCCAAGGCCTGGTGCTGGTAGTCGATAAAGACGACCAGCGACTCGTGCTGGTATTCGACGGCCGGCGCGTGGATGTGCTGGCATTCTGGTTCGGGCTGGTGCCGCTGGCGCTGGTATTGCTCGGTCTGTACCTGTCCGCATGGCTGGGCTTTCGCGCCAGCCGCCGGGCCTTTTCGCCCATTATCGCGCTGGCCCGCGAAGTGCGGGAACTGGATCTGGAGTCACCTCACAATCATGCCTTCGACCAGGACTGGATTCCGGACGATCCCGACGACGAAGTCCGGGTTTTGTCCGACGCCATGGAGCGATTTGTGCGCCGACTCAACGAGTTCATTGCCCGTGAGCGTCAATTCACTCGGGATGCCAGTCATGAGCTGCGCAGCCCCCTGACGGTATTGCGCATGGCCACCGACTTGCTGGACAACGACCCATCGCTTGACAAGGCGGGCAGAAAATCCCTGGCCCGCATCAAGCGGGCGACGCGTGATATGGAAGAGCTTATCGGAGCATTCCTGCTGCTGGCTCGAGAAAATGAATCAGGTCTGCCGGCCGAGGACCTCTGTATCAACGAAATCGCAGCCCGCGAGCTCGAGAACGCACGACTCCTGGCAGACGACAAGCCCATCGAGTCGAAACTGGAAGAGCAGTGCAAGCTGCTCATCGAAGCACCCGAAAAAGTGCTGTCAGTCCTGATCGGTAATCTGCTGCGCAATGCTTTTTCATATACCGAAGCTGGCAAAGTGGCAGTCAGAATCCTGCCCCGCAAGGTAATTATTGAAGACAGCGGTGTCGGTATATCCGAAGATCGGCTGCGTCTCATTTACGAGCCATTCGTGCAGGGCGACAACCATCGCCGTGGCGGCTATGGTGTCGGCCTGACCATCGTGCGACGCCTCTCTGACCGCTTTGACTGGCCGGTGGAGATCACCAGCGAAGTTGGGGTTGGCACCCGGGTGGCCATCAGCTTTCCGGATGCGCGGGTCGTGACAGCCTGATATCAGGATCTTGAAGCCTTGCCCAGATAGCACATAAGGCATTGAATAAACATTAGAAAAACCGTTTCACCTGGGCTTCACGGGTGTTCAGGGACCATGCAATTAGGTAAACGGCCAATTTGACCGGGGCAGGACCATGACCAAAGCGAAACAAGCCGCGATTGACTGGGTTGAGCACGGTTACGTGCCCGACAGCGTAATCCGGCATTCCATTCGCCGGCTTTTGCGGAGCCGGCTGGACAGCCTGCCGGTCGATGACCCGGAAGCCAGTGCGGCTCTGGAACAAAACTTTGTCCGCATGATGGACCTGGCTCCCATCGCACTCGTGCCGGAAAAAGCCAACGAGCAACATTACGAATTACCACCACGATTTTTTGACCTGTGCCTGGGCATGAAGCAGAAATACAGTTGCTGCTTCTGGCCGCGCGGGGTTCGAACTCTGGACCAGGCTGAAGTTGCCGCCCTGCAGGCCAGCTGCGAGCACGCCGAACTGGAAGACGGCATGCGCATACTGGAACTGGGCTGTGGCTGGGGTTCGCTGACCATTTGGATGGCTGAGCGTTATCCCAACAGCAGCATCACTGCCGTTTCAAATTCGGCCTCGCAGCGTGGCTTCATCGAAAGCCGGCTGACCGAGAAAGGTCTGCACAACGTTCGGGTCATTACCTGCGATATGAACGACTACCAGGCCGACGAAACTTTCGATCGTGTCGTATCCGTTGAGATGTTCGAGCATTTGCGTAATTACCGGCAAATGTTTTCGAATATCTGCGACTGGCTGAATCCAGGTGGCAAATTTTTTATGCATATTTTCTGCCACCGCTCGTGTCCCTATGAATTCGAGGATCGCGGGCCCTCGGACTGGATGAGCCGTTATTTCTTCTCCGGCGGAATCATGCCCAGCGATGATCTGCCCTTACGCTTCCAGGAGCGGCTCAAGCTGCGCCGCCGGTGGCGCTGGAACGGTCAGCATTACGAAAAGACCTGCAATGCCTGGCTGGACAAAATGGATCTCAATGAGCCGGAGATCATGCAGGTCCTGGCTGACACTTACGGCAAAGAAAACGCCCGGCGCTGGTGGATGCGCTGGCGCATGTTCTACATGGCATGCGCCGAACTGTTTGGCTACGACGAGGGACGGCAATGGTGGGTCAGCCATTATCTGTTTGAAAAACCGGCGGTGTCCTCGTGAGCGCTTTTCTCAAGTCCCGGGCTCACCTGCTTGTTAACTTTGCTCTATTCCAGTTGGCCTGGTTTGCCTGTGTACTGGGTGGGGCCAACGGCATGCCAATTGCCGGTACTGCGACAGTCGTTATTGCGCTGGCAGTGCATCTGCGCTTTGCACCTCGCCCTGGTAACGAGTTGCGTCTCGTGGCCCTGGTCGCTCTCATCGGCGCTGTCTGGGACAGCATCATCGTGAGCACCGGTCTGATGAGCTACCCATCCGGTATGCTGCTGCCCGGGGTTGCCCCCCACTGGATCATTGCCATGTGGGTCAATTTCGCCATCACATTGAACGTATCCATGAATTGGCTCAAAGGGCGGCCGCTACTGGCTGCATTTTTCGGCGGATTGGGCGGCCCCCTGGCGTACCTCACAGGATTCAAACTCGGGGGCGTGCTCATTCCTGATTTTTGGCTGGGCCTCGCCGTCCAGGGCCTGGGCTGGGCAATCATCATGCCGTTGCTGCTGATCATTGCCGACCGTTATGACGGTATCAGCAAACAGACCGGACCACTTGATGAAACTGCAGGGGTAACCAGCCGTGTTTGAATTCTCCCTCTGGGCTGATGCCCTCGCCGCTCTGGGCGTCGTAGCCGTCCTTGGCTGGCTGCTCAGCATACCTCTGCGCAACGTCAGTATTGTCGATAGCCTATGGTCGTTGATGTTTCTGCTGGCCGGTGTGGTCTATGCCCTGGGAGCAGCGGCCACCGGTCCGCGCGCCATGCTGGTGGTTGCTTTACTGGCCCTGTGGGCGGTGCGCTTGTCCGCCTACATTACCTGGCGTAACCATGGCACCGGGGAGGATCGCCGTTACCAGGCAATCCGGAACAACCATCAGCCGGGCTTTGTTTGGAAAAGCTTTTTTATCGTCTTCGCCTTGCAGGCCCTGCTGGCCTGGCTGATTTCGCTGCCACTGCTCGCAGCCATCAACAGCGGCGCGCCACTGGGCTGGCTGGACTATGCCGGTATGGCGCTCTGGCTGGTGGGCTTTATTTTCGAAGCCGGGGGCGATTACCAGTTGTACGCGTTCAAGAGCAAGCCGGAAAATTCCGGCAAAGTCATGGAGCGCGGTTTTTGGCGCTACACGCGGCACCCGAATTATTTCGGTGATTTCTGTATCTGGTGGGGGTTTTACCTGCTGGCGGTCGGTGCCGGTGGGTGGTGGAGCATTCCGGCGCCGGTGCTGATGTCTTTCCTGCTTCTGAAAGTATCGGGCGTTGTCCTGCTGGAGAAAGACATCAGCGAGCGGCGACCCGGCTACCGGGAATATGTCCGGCGCACCAACGCATTCTTCCCGGGTCCAGTGAAATCTAATTGAAACGGTTTGTAGATACATGAATAAATTACTCAGAGTGTTTCTCGCTGCTGTCTTCCTGCCGGTGACGGCAACCGCCAATGCTGACGGCGAATCCGTCGAAGCCTGGTACTTCGACGTGTTTTTGGGCGACAAGGTGATCGGCTATCACCGCTTCGAGGCCTCGGCAATCGAAGACGGCTGGCTGGTCCAGAGCAATGCGGAATTCGAAGTAAAATTTCTGTTTATCTCGGCGTTTGATTATGCGCACAGCAATTCAGAAATCTGGAATGACGGGTGTCTGCGCAGCATCGATGCCACTACCAATTCAAACGGCAAGCGCTTCGAAGTGCTCGGGCGTCAGGCGCGCGACGGATTTATCGTAGAGACCAACCAGGAGTCGATGAAATTTGGCGAATGCGTTGCGAGTTTCGCCTATTGGAACAGGCAACTGTTAACCCGGGAACGCCTGCTCAATGCTCAAACCGGAGAATATCTGCAGGTAGATAGCAAACAGCTGCCCGTCACTTCCCTGCAGATAGGGGATCGCCAATTTTCGGTGGAGCGCATCCACCTGTCGGCCAGGGGCATGGATATCGTGGTCAGCTACGACACCGCTTCCGGCCAGTGGCTGGGCCTTGACAGCACGCTCAAAAACGGGCGTCAGCTGGTCTATCGGCGCAGTCCCGACAACCTGGAATCGCCGCAGCGGGTCGCCCGCGAAGCGAGCCTTTTTGACCTGGCAGGATCCTGAACCTCATGAATTTTAGAAACCGACTTTTACTGGTGACTTTTATGGCGATTACCGCTTCTGGCGCAGCCGGCTGTTCCGGCACGCCGTCCCAGGGGCCCATTGATACGGTCGAATACGTGGACCTGCCACGCTTTATGGGAGACTGGTACGTCATCGCCAACATTCCCACTTTCGTGGAAAAGGGGGCCCACAATGCCGTAGAAAGCTATTCCCTTAACGACGATGGCACGGTGGCGACAACTTTCACTTTTCGCAAGGACGGCTTTGATGGCGAGAAGAAAACTTATCGCCCGAAAGGCTTTGTACGCGATGACCCAAGTAACGCCATCTGGGGCATGCAGTTCATATGGCCGTTCAAGGGTGATTACCGGGTTGTGTATCTCGATGACGATTACACCCAGACCATCATTGGCCGCAACAAGCGCGACTACGTCTGGATCATGGCACGGCAACCCGTCATTTCGGATTCAGATTATCAGAAGCTGCTCAAACTGCTGGATACCCAGGGCTACGACATCAGTAAAATCCGCAAAGTGCCCCAGCGCTGGGACTAAGGCAGCTGACCAACCCGTTACTCTTTCTTTTTGAAAGCAGAATCGAGCACGGCTTCAGAAAAGCCTGGCGTTGCGGTATGCGCGGTGGCGTAACGATACAGCGCCGCTGAATAAATGCCCTTCAGAGCTGACTGGATGATGGCCACCAGAACCAGCACAATAATCGCAAATACTGCCAGCACCACCAAGGCCGGCGCCATTGCCCCGCTGTTGCCGGCGGTGCCCATCAGTGGCGCTCCGATCAGAAAAAACAGGCCAAACAGCGCGAGGTACATCAATGCGAAGATCACCCCGAATCCGATATGGCCGGCGAGATTTTCACCCCAGGACTTCTTCAGCAGGCTGATGCTTTCACTGACGGCCTCGATTGGTCCGATGTTGCGAGTCGCCAGGACAGGAACGACGAGAAAACTCGCTACCGTCCAGGTAGCGCCCAGCAGGCCAACAATGACGCGGCCAACCACACCAACACGCTCCTCGATAGCCTGCAGGATAATGCCCACGGTGGAGGCAACGAGGGCGTAACCAAAAATCGCCGCAATACGCTCTTGGGCTATTCGCAATCCATCACGCACCGTAGGATCACGACCGTCCAGGCGCTCCAGCGCGGCCCCAACCAGCGCCGTGTTGAAAAAGAACATCACGAAATACTGTACGACATAAAAGACAAACAGGCCCACGTAAAAAAACGTTGGCAATCCCTCTTCGCCGGATAATTCAGGGTTGCCCGCAACAAAGAACCCCAGCGGCACCAAAAACGTGATGCCGACCAATATGGCGGCCAAGGTTGAGAGCACCGGAAACCACAGCAGTTCGCGATCCTGCTGCAGCACGTCCAGGCTGGCTTTGAACAGCTGCCAGCTGTTGGAGATTTT
>JBFIQI010000014.1:0-27022 GCA_041609715.1 Gammaproteobacteria bacterium | reverse complement strand
TCGCACCTCACCGATAATGTTCATAACCTTGCTCTCGTTGGCCTTGGGGCGGCGCTTGTCGATAATGACCAGCTCGGCATCATCGAGGCGCTTTGCCAGTGCCCGGGCCCTCACCACACCGCCTACATCAGGCGAAACCACCACCAGGTTCGGGTACTTTTTCTTCCACACGTCGCCCAACAGCACCGGTGATGCATATACGTTGTCCACCGGGATATCAAAAAATCCCTGGATCTGGTCGGCGTGCAGGTCCACCGTCAGCAGCCGGTCGATACCGGCGCTGGTCATCATGTTCGCCACCAGCTTGGCGCTGATCGGCACCCGCGAACTGCGCGGCCGGCGATCCTGACGCGCGTAACCGAAATACGGCACCACTGCCGTAATCCGCGCAGCCGACGCCCGCCGGCAGGCATCGGCCATGACCAGCAATTCCATCAGGTTATCGTTGGTGGGCGGGCAGGTTGACTGCACCAGGAACACATCCGCTCCGCGGATGTTTTCCATCACTTCCACCAGCACCTCGCCGTCGCTGAAGCGCCCCACCTGGATGCGCCCCAGCGACATACGCAGATGCCTCGCGATGCTGCGCGACAGCGGCAGGTTGGAATTCCCTGCAAAGACAACCATCGAGCCCTGCGCCACGCGTTTCCCCTGCTCAGCTGTTCCGTACACTTTTGTAAAGCCCCGGTCGCGGTCGTGGGATCGAATCCGACTGAATCTGGCTGGGGTGGCAGGATTCGAACCTGCGAATCACGGGATCAAAACCCGTTGCCTTACCGCTTGGCTACACCCCAATCGTTACGCTTTCACAAGCTGTTCGATCAAGCTGAGTACAGGCGATCGATTCAGGCCTGGCGCCACCCGCGCCTTCCAGCGACCCGGCACCTGCGCGCAGATTTCTTCTGCCTGCGCCGCGTTGCGGCAGGCAAGAAACACGCAGCCTCCCGTTCCGCTCAGACGCGCTTCGCCAAAAGATCCCAGCCAATCAAGGGCTTGTGCGACCTCTGGGTAGCGCCCACGCACCACCGTTTCGCAGTCGTTCCTGCCCCCTGAGGACAGAAAGCCCGGTATTGTCACTGGGCTGGAATTGCGTGTCAATTCAGGGTCCGCAAAGACTGCTGCTGTGGAAACCTGCACACCCGGGTCGATGACCAGGTAAAGGCATTCCGGTAGTTCCAGGGGGCTGAGTTGCTCGCCTATGCCCTCGGCCCAGGCGGCGCGGCCACCGACAAACACCGGTACATCGGCACCCAGTTGCAGACCCAGAAGCTGCAGCGAGTCCATACCAAGATTGAGCCCCCACAGGTGGTTCAGCGCCAGGAGCGTGGTGGCCGCATTGGAACTGCCGCCGCCCAGGCCGCCACCCACGGGGATCTGTTTGTGTACCCGTATATCCACCCCGAGGCGCGTGCCGGTCGCTGATTTCAACAAGCGCGCCGCCCGCACCACCAGGTCATCCTCCGGCGCGATCTCGGACGGCCCTGCGCTTCTGCTGATGCGCGCATCCCCGCGGGGGGTAAAAACCAGCGCGTCGCACCAGTCGATAAACTGGAATACCGTCTGCAAGCGATGATAAGCATCGGGGCGCTGGCCCACGATGTTGAGAAACAGGTTCAGTTTTGCCGGCGCCGGCCACTCGCTCCTCCAGCCTTGCAGCCCGGGGTTCAAGGGGCTCAACCTCCAGTTTGCAACAGCTGCCAGCGATCGACGATGACCCGCAAACGCAGGTCGTCTCGCAGGATCGTCAGCTTGCGCGGCAGCCTGGGCTCATCGCTGTGGTAGCGGTCATAGCTCACAGCCCAGCCTGCCTGGCTGATTTCACGCAGCAAACCCTGTTCGTCAACGCGCAGCTCCGCCTTGCTGTATGGATCCGGCATGCCCACCATCCAGAAACGCAGGCTCTCGAAGGGCGCGCTCCAGCCGAAGCGCTCCCGCATTTCGGTATCCGGATCATGCAGCAGTCTGGGTTCACCGTCCCCGGTCTCAAGTAGAAGTTGCGGCGGGCTGCCGGCAATGTTGAATGACGCGGCACCCAGCGGTCCGCGAAAGCTGAATTCCAGATAAGCTTCCTGCTGTTTCCAGGTCATGGCGCCGGTTCCGCCCTCGTCGCCTAGCTTGAAGGCAATCCGCCCGGTCACCTGCCAGGAGTCAAGATCCGCCAACCTGGCGGCCCGTTCCCGGAACGGCCCTGTCTCACCCTGCACTATCGTCGGTGCGCTCTGACACCCCGCCAGCAGCAGCGCAGCCAGGACGGCCCATGTGACCGGCCGGCTATTCATCTTTATTCTCGCCCAAATACCGCGCCATGGTCTCGTTGAGCGCCCGGTTCGAATCGGTGAAGGCCCTGGCAAAGCTCCAGATTTCCGTGGCCCGCTCGGGTTCGCCGGTAACCCAAAGGACCTCGCCCAGGTGTGCCGCAACTTCCGGGTCCTTGATCTGCTCCCAGGCGCGCTCCAGGTAGTTGAGCGCAGCTTCGTAATTGCCAAGCCGATACTGCACCCAACCCATGCTGTCCAGCACCGCACCCTCACCGGGCAGCAGCAGCAAGGCGCGCTCGATATAGCCAAGGGCCTCGCCGAGCCGGTCGGTACGATCGGCCAGCGTGTAACCCAGCGCATTAAGAGCATTGCCATCCTGCGGGTCGGTTTCCACTAGCAGGAACAAATCCGCCAGGGCATCCTCGACCCGGTCCATTTGTTCATATAGCAGTGCGCGCGCATAGCGCACGGTGCGGGCATCGGGGTCGTTGTCGAGAGTCTCGGAATAAAGTTCCAGGGCTTCGGCTTGCTCGCCGATATCACTCAGCAACCCGCCCTCAACCAGCACCGCAGACTCGGTATGGCGTGGGAAACGCCGCGCAAATGTCCGCAAGTGCTCGATGGCAGCGTCGCGCTGACCCAACTTGAACAGCAGCCGGCCGACCTGTATCTGGGCCGATGCAAAATGGCGGCCGCTGCGCACCCGCAGATACAGCTGCAGCGCGTTGGCGGATTCACCCATTTGTTCGGCAACGCTGGCGAGAAAATAAAGCGCATCGAGTCGTCTCTGGCCCGTCCCCAGAAGATGAGTAAAATGCACCCGGGCCTGCTCGGGACGCTCGGCGCGCAACTCCAACAGCCCCGCCGCGAACAGGGCATCCGGCATGTCAGGCCGCTTGCTCAACAGTGCAGCCAACACCTCGCGGGCCTCGTCATAAACGCCGTGATCGGCAAGCAGCCCGGCAAACTCCAGCTTGACCTGGTCATCGTCGTGCTGCAGCACCACCGCCCGGGCAGCTGCGATGCCGGCTTCACTGTCGCCCATCGCCAGTCGCGCCCGTGCCAGCATGAGACCTGCGCGGGCCCAGTCGGGCGCCAAAGCCACCGTGCGCTGGGCAGCTGCCAGGGCTGCTGCGGGCTGATCGGCGTCCAGTGCCAGCGCTGCCAGCGCGTAATGGGCTTCTGCTTCTTCCGGGTGCAAGGCAAGCTGGGCACTCAATGCGGCCACCGCCGTGGCGCCATCGCTTTCCTGGTCCAGCACTATCATGAGCATCAACCAGGCGTCTTCGCGATCCTGGGGACCGTTGGCGAGCAGGTACTCCAGGTGCGGCACCGCCTGCTCCGGCAGGCCCCGGCGAACCGCCAGGCTCACCAGCATGCGATGGGCATCAAGGTTGTCCGGCACCCGCGCCAGCCACAGTTGGGCGGCCTGCCAGGCGATGTCGTTGAACTGGGCTGCGTATGCGATGGTGGCGGCGCGCTCGGCGATTACCGCGTCTTCTGACAGACGGGCGGCTTGCAAATACTCGCGGGCCGCCGTGTCCAGGGCGTCTCTGTGCAAAGCCAGTTCGGCCACAAAGACGTGGTAAGCGGCTTCGCCCTCGTCGGTGAGAAATCCTGCGGGTGGACCTGCCGCGCGCGGCGGCTGCTGGGCGCAGGCAGTCAGCAGCAGAATGACTGCCATACAAAAGTATCTTGTGCGCCAGGCATACATGGCGCGACTATACCGTATGGGACAGTGGCCCACCGCGCCGTGGCCCGATTCCACCGGCGGAGCTTGTTAAAATGGCGCATTTCTCGGAAGATTGGCGCCCGTTCACAAGCCCCCAGCCCATGTCTCTTTTTGTTTTAGGCATAAATCACAGGACTGCACCGGTCGCCCTGCGCGAGCAGGTGGCCTTCGATAGCACATCCCTGCCCTGCGCCCTGGAAGATCTGGTGGGCATCGATGGCATCGACGAGGCGGTGATTATTTCAACCTGCAACCGCACCGAGCTGATCATTGCCGGGAATGCGGGCGGCTTTGAGGCCGCGGAACAATGGTTGATCCGCAATCGCGGTGTCGATCCCGATGCTTGTGAGTGCCTGATTCACCTGCAGGGGCGGGCGGCCATTGAACATGTATTCCTGGTGGCCAGCGGCCTGGACTCCATGGTGCTGGGAGAGCCGCAGATCCTGGGCCAGGTCAAGCAGGCTTACCGTTACGCTTGCAAACAGGGTTCCGCCGGGAAACTTTTGAACCGCTTGTTCCAGCGTGCCTTCTCAGTAGCCAAACAGGTGCGCACCGACACCGAGATTGGCGCCAGCGCCGTGTCGGTTGCCTTCGCCGCCGTGCGCCTGTGTGAAAACGTGTTCTCCGGCTTCGGGCGCCATACAGCCCTGATGGTGGGAGCCGGTGATACCGTGGAGCTGGCCACCCGGCACCTGCACGCCAAGGGACTGGGGCGCATGATCATCGCCAATCGCAGCATCGGGCGCGCGCGCAGCCTGGCTGCAGAATTCAATGCTTTCGCCATCGGCCTGGACGAAATCAAAGCGCACCTGGCCGAGGCAGATATCGTTTTCACCTCTACGGCCAGCCCGGAACCCCTGCTGACGCGTGATATGGTTGCCGCAGCACTTAAGGCACGCAAACGCCAGCCAATTTTTATCGTTGATATCGCCGTACCAAGAGACGTCGATCCCGCGGTAGCGGAGCTCGATGACGTTTTTCTGTACACGGTCGACGACCTGCAACATGTCATTCGGGAAAACCTGCAGTCACGCCATGAGGCCGCAGCCCAGGCGCGGGAAATCGTGCTGGCCGAAACCGCTCGCTTTGAGCTGGTCCTGAAGACTCTGGACAGCGCGCCACTGATTCGGCAGCTGCGGGACGAAGTCAACGCGCTGCGCGATGAGGCACTGGCAACGGCCCGGCGCAAGCTGGCGGCGGGCGAAGATCCCCAGGTCGTCACCGATGCGCTGGCCAGGGCGCTGACCAAGAAACTGATGCACGTACCCAGTATTCGACTGCGACGCGCCGGTGAGGAAGGTGACAAACTGCTGATGCAGGTTGCCCGGGAACTGTTTGGTATCGACGAGGATTAACAGCCCGCGGGATATAATGACGTCCGCAAAACCACGGGCAGGACCTTGAAAGACTCCATTCGCAACAAGCTGGAACATCTCTGCGACCGCTTCGAAGAGCTCGGCAAACTGCTTTCCGATCCAGACGTGATCGCAGACTCGGACCGGTTCCGGGATTTGTCGGTGGAGTACGCGCGGCTGGAACCCCTCGCGCGGGACTACCGGGCTTACCAGCAGGTCATGGCTGAGAGCGAATCGGCAGCCAGCCTGCGGGACGAGGCCGACCGGGACCTTCGCGAAATGGCGGCGCAGGAACTGGAAGCGCTGCAGACGCGACAGTCGGAGCTCGAGTTGGCGCTGCAGAAACAGTTGATTCCCAGGGACCCCCGGGATGACAACAACGTCTTTTTGGAAATCCGGGCTGGCACCGGTGGCGACGAGGCCGCCTTGTTTGCCGGAGACTTGTTTCGCATGTATTGCCGCTATGCCGAACAGATGGGGTGGCAGGTCGAGGTACTGTCGCGCAGCGAGGGCGAGCATGGAGGCTACAAGGAAGTGATCAGCCAGGTATCGGGACGTGGCGCCTACGCCAGGCTCAAGTTCGAGTCGGGCACCCATCGCGTCCAGCGCGTACCGGCCACCGAGTCCCAGGGCCGCATCCATACTTCGGCCTGCACCGTAGCAGTACTGCCTGAAATTGATGAAATTGATGCTGTCGAAGTCAGAGACACGGATCTGCGCGTGGATACCTATCGGGCATCGGGCGCTGGCGGTCAGCATGTCAATAAGACTGATTCGGCGGTGCGCATTACGCATCTGCCCAGCGGCATCGTGGTGGAATGCCAGGACGAGCGCTCGCAGCATAAAAACCGGGCAAGGGCGATGTCGCTGTTGCGGGCGAGATTGCTCACTGCAGAGCAGGAAAAACAGGCCGCCGAGCAGGCCCGGACACGCAAACTGCAGGTGGGCAGTGGTGATCGTTCCGAGCGCATCCGCACTTACAATTACCCGCAGGGCCGTGTCACCGACCACCGCATCAACCTGACGCTTTACAAGCTGGATGACATAGTCGCCGGCAACCTGGCTCATCTCATCGAGCCGTTACGCAATGAGTACCAGGCCGAGCAGCTGGCAGAACTCGCGAATTAAAGAATCAAAGCAAGAACCTGTAAAGACACCCTGGACACCATTGGCGGAACGCCCCTGATTCGCCTGCGTTCTGCTTCGAAGCTGACCGGCTGCGAAATATTCGGCAAGGCCGAATTTATGAATCCCGGCGGTTCGGTCAAAGAACGCCTGCGCTACCAGCGGCGGCTTTACCATCCCGGGTTTTTGCAGGACCAAGGCAGCGACGTCCCGCCCTGGCTGCTGCTGCGCTGCTGAAGCCTCAGTCGAGAGCCTGGGCGAGATCGGCTATCAGGTCATCGACATCCTCGATGCCGACGGACAGGCGCACCAGGTCGTCGCCCATACCCAGTCGTGCCCGGATGGCTTGCGGTACCGAAGCATGGGTCATGATGGCGGGGTGATTGACCAGGCTCTCCACACCACCCAGGCTTTCCGCCAGGGTGAACAAGCGGCAACGCTCCAGCATGCGGGTAGCGCCGGCCAGTCCGCCTTTCACCACCACGCTGATCATGCCGCCCCCGGCCGCCATCTGTCGGGCGGCCAGCTCATGCTGGGGATGACTGGCAAGCCCCGGGTAAATGACCCTTGTAACGCCATCATGCTGTTGTAGCCATTTTGCAATACGGATCGCGTTTTCGCAGTGACGCTCCATGCGCACCGCCAGGGTTTTGAGATCGCGCAGCGCCAGAAAGCTGTCAAAAGGCCCTTGCACCGCCCCCACCGAGTTCTGCAGGAACCACAGCTGCTCGCCCAGCGCTTCGTCGGCCACCACCACCACGCCGCCCACCATGTCCGAATGGCCGTTCAGGTACTTGGTGGCCGAGTGCATGACGATATCGAAACCCAGTTCCAGCGGCCGCTGCAAAACCGGTGTCGCAAACGTGTTGTCGGCTACCGCGAGCAAACTGTGCCGTTGGGCCAGGCCAGCCATGGCCTTGAGATCGATAAGCTTCATCATCGGATTGGTGGGCGTCTCCAGCCACAACATGCGGGTGCCGTCTTCGATGGCGTTCTCAACCGCTGCGATGTCTGTCATGTCCACGAAAGTAAATCGCAAGCCCGCCGAGCGCTTGCGTACCTTGTCAAACAGCCTGAAAGTGCCGCCGTAAAGATCGTCCGAGGCTACTATGTGATCACCGGATTCCAGTAGTTCCAAAACGGTACTGGTGGCGGCCATCCCGGATGCAAAAGCGAAACCGCGCACACCGCTCTCCAGATCTGCAACACAGCGCTCATAGGCCATGCGAGTGGGATTCTGGGAACGCGAATACTCATAGCCCTGGTGCACGCCGGGGCTTTTCTGGGCATAAGTGGAAGTGGCATAGATGGGCGGCATGACCGCCCCGGTGCTGGGATCCGGTGACTGCCCCGCATGAATGGTGCGCGTAGCCAGCGCCGGTTTGTTGCGCTTTTCACTCATGTGCTTTGCCTCCTGGCCGGTGCATTGGGCAGCTGTTTGCGCAGGTAATTCAGAACATCGGCCCGGGTTACCAGACCCAGGAAGCGACCTTCATCCATCACCGCCGCGTAAGGATGGGTCTGCAGCAGCGTGACGAGGTTTGGAACCGTGGTATCGCGGTTGACCGACGTGAACGCAACCTGCATGGCCTCTTCGACGGGACTGGTGAGTCGCTCTGGATGACCAAACGCAAAACGCATGATGTCCTCTTCGGTCAGCACGCCCACCAGAGTGTCTTCATCCATCACCGGCAGTTGGGAAAAGCCCGCGTTGCGCAAGCGATTGTGGGCGGTGGTGAGGATGTCCGAAGGGCTTACGGTGATGGTGGCGCGACTCTCGTGGGGCCGGCCGATGAGATCGCGCAGGTCGTTAAAGGTCTCACGTTCAATGAAACCATAGTCTTCCATCCAGAAATCGTTATATAGCTTTGACAGGTACTTGTTGCCAGTATCACAGGCGAAGCTCACCACGCGCCTGGCTTCGGTCTGCGATCGGCAGTACCTGAGGGCGGCAGTGAGCAAGGTGCCCGAGGAGGAACCTGCCAGAATGCCCTCCTTCTGCAGCAGTTCGCGAGCCGCCGCAAAGGATTCGGCATCACTCACGGTGTAGGCGTGCCTGACCAGGGAAAGATCGCAGATGTCGGGGATGAAGTCCTCGCCAATACCCTCCACCAGCCAGCTGCCGCTGGCTCCCAACTGTCCGGTCTTGACGTAATCCGCCAGCACCGATCCTTCGGGATCCGCCAGCACTATCTCCACCTGCGGCGCGTGTTCACGGAAATAACTGGACATGCCACTGATGGTGCCGCTGCTGCCTACACCAACCACCACGGCATCCAGCCGGCCGTCCATTTGACGGAGAATCTCGGGCGCCGTGGTGTGCTCGTGGGCCAGGGGATTGTCCGGGTTGCCAAACTGGTTGATGTAGTAAGCGCCCTGTTGCTCGGCAATGCTCTGGGCGAGGTCCTGGTAGTACTGGGGATGACCGCGGGCAACATCGGAACGGGTCAATACGATTTCAGCGCCCATGGCACGGAGATTGAAGATCTTCTCCTGGCTCATTTTGTCCGGGATCACCAGCACCAGCCGATAGCCTTTTTGCGCGGCCACCAGCGCCAGTCCGATGCCGGTATTGCCGGCCGTAGCCTCCACCAGGGTATCGCCGGGTCGGATGTCCCCGCGACGCTCGGCCTCTTCGATCATGGCAATACCGATGCGGTCTTTGATGGATCCGCCAGGGTTCATCAGCTCCAGCTTGAGATACAGCTCGCAGGGGCCGGTATCGATATTGGAGACCCGCAAAAGCGGCGTGTTGCCAACCATTTCTAGGACATTCTGGTAAACGCTCATGCAGCCTCCCGGGCAAGCTCGCCGGCCGCCACTTAAACTCCAGGCGGCCGGCGCGTATTCTACGCGATCATTCGATCCGACCCCATCCAGGAATCAGAGCTTGGCGGAATCCATCGCAATGCTGCTTCGCGAAGCCAACCGGCAGCTCACCGGGCGCACCGGTAATCCGCGGCTGGACGCAGAGCTGTTGCTGGCTCACTGCCTGGGCGTGGGGCGCAGTCACCTGTATGCGCGCCCGGAATGCGGGATTGCTCCGAACGCCGTGGACAGCTACCGGGAATTGCTGGCGCAGCGTGTGGCCGGGGTGCCGCTGGCTTACCTCCTGGGTGAAAAAGAATTCTGGTCACTGTCCCTGCGGGTCAGCCCGGACACTCTGATCCCGCGCCCGGAAACAGAACTGCTGGTGGAAATGGCCCTGTCCCGATTGCAAGGTGCCGAGCGCATCGCAGAGCTGGGCACGGGATGCGGCGCCATCGCCATCGCCCTCGCCCATGAATTGCCCGCTGCCAGCATCACCGCCACCGAGCAGTCGACAGCGGCGCTCGAGGTGGCGCGAGCCAATGCCGTCACCCATGACGCCGGGCGCATTCACTTTGTCAGGGGCAACATCGACGACTGGTTTGAACCGCTGGGTTCTCAGGCCTTTGATCTGATCCTCAGCAATCCCCCATATGTGGCCGACGCCGACGCGGGTTTCAATCACGGTGAGATTCGCTTCGAGCCCCGCACCGCCCTGGCCGCCGGACCCGACGGGCTGGATGCCTTGCAAGCCATCATTGCGGGCGTGGGGCCGTATTTGCACCATGGCGGCTGGCTGCTGCTGGAACATGGCGCAGACCAGGGTCAGGCGGTGCGCGCGGCGCTGGAGGCGGCCGGCTTTTGCGATATCGAAACCCGCTGTGATCTCGCCGGGCTGGAGCGCGCCACTGCGGGCCGGACTGCGCCTGCCGGGGATCAGCCGGTGGCAGCCCCGGGCGTATAGCCCAGGTTGGGCGCCAGCCAGCGCTCCGCCTCGGCGACGCTCATGCCCTTGCGGCGCGCATAGTCTTCCACCTGGTCCCGGTTGATCAGGCCCACGGTGAAATAACGGCTTTCCGGGTGGGCGAAATAAAACCCGCTGACCGCCGCGGTGGGTACCATCGCGAATGATTCCGTCAGCCGGATGCCGATGCGCCGCTCAACATCCAGCAACTCCCACAGAACCCCTTTTTCCGTGTGATCGGGACAAGCCGGGTAACCGGGCGCCGGCCGGATACCGCGGTAGGCTTCACGAATCAGCGCCGTGTTGTCCAGGTTTTCGGCGCTGGCATATCCCCAGTATTCCTTGCGCACCAATTCGTGCAGGCGCTCCGCAAAGGCCTCGGCCAGCCGGTCGGCAAGGCTTTTCAGCATGATGGCGCTGTAGTCGTCATGCTGCTTTTCGAACGCCGCCACTCGCTCGTCGATACCGCGTCCCGCGGTGACAGCAAATGCCCCCAGGTAGTCCGGGTGCCCCGGTGGGGCAACGAAATCTGCCAGCGACAGGCTGTCCTGATCGGCGCGGCGTGCTTTTTGCTCGCGCAGAAACTGGAACTTGGCCAGTACCTCGCTGCGAGATTCATCCGCGAATACCGTAACTTCCTCGAAATCACTGCGCTGGGCGGGAAACAAGCCAAAAACTGCCGCCGCTTGCAGCCAGCCTTCGTTAACGATCCGCGCCAGCATTTCCTGGGCATCCTCAAACAGCCTGCTCGCGGCTTCGCCTTTGTGCTTATCTGTGAGGATATCGGGGAAGCGACCGGAAAACTCCCAGGCATTGAAAAACGGCATCCAGTCGATGCGCTCCACCAACCGCGCCATCTCGAAGTCCTCGAGTACATGCAGGCCCGGCCTGGCTGGCGCGGGTGGCGTGTAGTCTTCCCAGTCACCCTCGTAACGGT
Source organism: Gammaproteobacteria bacterium (assembly GCA_041609715.1). GTDB lineage: Bacteria > Pseudomonadota > Gammaproteobacteria > Steroidobacterales > JABDLF01 > JABDLF01. The sequence continues at coordinate 15,843 of JBFIQI010000014.1, read as the reverse complement.
TGGCTCGGGCCTGGGCCAGGTCCATAACAGGTGCACGCCGCTTTGGCCGGTTGTGCTGCTCGCGCCGCCGTTCATGCTCGGCAGCAACGCGTTCAAGAAAGCTATCCTTACCGGTGTCGCTGTCCAGGGCCTGCACCACGCCCACTGCCCGCGAGGCATCTTTGACGTAGATCACCGGGCCCTCATAAGCCGGCGCAATTTTTACCGCGGTGTGGGCCGGCGAAGTCGTAGCACCGCCTATCAGGAGCGGCAGATTGAGATTGAGACGCTGCATCTCGCTGGCGACATGCACCATTTCATCCAAAGACGGCGTAATCAGGCCAGAAAGACCAATGTAGTCGGCGCTGGATTCCCGCGCGGTCTCGAGAATTTTTTCGGCGGGCACCATCACGCCCAGGTCGATGACCTCGAAGTTATTACACTGCAGCACAACGCCGACAATGTTTTTACCGATGTCATGCACATCACCTTTGACGGTCGCCATGATAATTCGCGCCCTGGGCCGCGCACCCTCTTCTTTTTCGGCCTCGATATAGGGCACCAGGTGCGCCACCGCTTTCTTCATGACTCGCGCGGACTTCACCACCTGGGGCAGGAACATCTTGCCGGAACCGAACAGGTCACCGACTACGTTCATGCCTGCCATGAGGGGACCTTCGATAACCTCGATGGGACGCGCGTACTGCTGCCGCGCTTCCTCGGTATCCTGCACAACGAATTCGTCGATGCCCTTGACCAGGGCATGGCTCAGGCGCGCTTCGACGCCGGCTTCGCGCCAGGCAAGGTCTTCTTTGCGGTCTCCCTGCCTGCCGCCACCGCGAAACTTCTCCGCCAGTGCCAGCAGACGCTCGGTGGCGTCGGCACGCCGGTTGAGTATTACATCCTCGACCCCATCCCGCAGCTCGCGGGGAATATCTTCGTAAATCGCCAGTTGACCAGCATTGACGATGCCCATGTCCATACCGGCCGCGATGGCGTGATAAAGAAACACGGAATGCATCGCCTCGCGCATGAGGTTGTTACCGCGAAATGAAAAGCTGACGTTGGAAACACCACCGCTCACCAGGGCGTGAGGGCATTGCTCCTTAATGGCGCGGGTGGCATCGATAAAGTCTTTGGCATAATTGTTGTGTTCTTCAATACCGGTCGCCACCGCAAAAATATTGGGATCGAAAATGATGTCTTCCGGGGGGAACTCCAGTTCTTCAACCAGTATCCGGTAGCTGCGCTGGCAGATTTCCACTTTGCGCGCCAGGGTATCGGCTTGCCCGGCCTCATCGAACGCCATCACGATCACGGCGGCGCCGAATCGCAGAATTTCACCGGCCTGTTGCCGGAAAGCTTCCTCACCTTCCTTGAGACTGATGGAGTTCACCACCGGCTTGCCCTGCACGCAGCGCAGACCAGCCTGCAGCACCGTCCATTTTGAGGAATCGATCATCACGGGAACGCGCGCAATGTCAGGTTCCGCCGCCACCAGGTTCAGAAATTTCGTCATGGTGGCTTCGGAGTCCAGCATGCCCTCGTCCATGTTCACATCGATCACCTGGGCGCCGTTCTCCACCTGCTGGCGGGCCACCTCCACGGCACCGGCGTAGTCATCTGCCTCTATGAGCTTGCGGAAGATCGCGGACCCGGTGACATTGGTGCGCTCACCCACGTTGACGAACAGGCTGTCCGAATCGATGTTCAAGGGCTCGAGGCCGGACAGCCGGCATTTGCGCGCCCGCTTTGGCAACGTCCGACGCTTGATGCCTGCCACGGCTGCTGCCACCGCCCCCACATGTTCGGGCGTGGTGCCACAGCAGCCGCCCACCAGGTTGACCAGGCCGCTTTCGGCAAACTCCCGGACAATCGCCGCCATCTCCTCGGGGGCCTGGTCATATTCACCAAAGGCGTTGGGGAGCCCGGCATTGGGATGCACCGATACAAAAGTGTCCGCGACCCGCGACAACTCCTGCACGTAAGGCCGAAGTTGCTCGGCACCCAGAGCGCAATTGAGTCCTACCACCAGGGGCCGGGCATGGCGGATGGAGTTCCAGAAGGCTTCGGTGGTCTGCCCCGACAAAGTGCGGCCCGAGGCATCGGTGATGGTCCCTGACACCATTACCGGCAGATGGATCCCGATGTCGCTGAAAACCTCGTCTATGGCGTACAGGGCTGCGCGGGCATTGAGCGTGTCAAAAATGGTTTCCACCATCAGAAAATCGGCGCCCCCGTCAATGAGCCCCCGGACCGCCGTGGTATAGGTTGCACGCAGACTATCGAAATCCGTATTACGCATGCCGGGGTCATTGACGTCCGGTGACAGCGAAGCAGTCCGATTGGTGGGGCCGAGAACCCCCGCCACGAAACGCGGCTGCTGGCTGGTGCCCGCCTCGTCGGCCGCAGACCGCGCCAGTGCTGCCGAGGCCTGGTTCAGTTCGTAAACCAGGTCTTCCATGGCGTAATCCGCCATGGAGGGCGCATTGGAATTGAAAGTATTGGTTTCGACGATATCGGCGCCGGCCTGCAAGTATGCGCGATGGATTTCGCGCACCAGGTCCGGCCGCGTAAGACTCAACAGGTCGTTATTACCCTGCAAGGGGGACGGCCAGTCGGCAAAACGCTGCCCGCGAAAATCATGCTCCTGCAGGCCGTAAGACTGCACCATGGTACCCATGGCGCCATCGAGCACGGCGATGCGTTCATCCAGCAGTTGTCGCAACTGGCGAATCCGCTGCGCGCGGTCGCCGGGTCCACTGCGTGCTGGTAATACGGCAGCCATGAGAGCTCTGCGGCTCAGGCCGCCGCCGACGCGTCAGGGCGTACGCCCAGAGCGTGGCAGATGGCATAGGTCAGCTCGCAGCGGTTTAAGGTGTAAAAGTGAAAATCACTGACCCCCTCGGCCTTGAGCCGCGTGACCTGCTCGATGGCAACACTGGCGGCAATCATGCGCCGGGTTTCCGCATCATCGTCCAGGCCGTCGAATCGATCCACCAGCCAGCCCGGCACGCTGGCACCACACATCTTTGCGAACTTCAGCATCTGGGGAAAACGGGTTATGGGCAGAATGCCCGGCACCACGGGAACGGCAATACCCTGCGCGGCACACTGATCGCGAAATCTCAGGAATCGCTCCGTGCGAAAGAAAAACTGGGTGATTGCGCGGCTCGCCCCGGCGTCCACCTTGCGTTTCAGGTTTTCGAGATCGAACCGCGCGTCGGGCGCTTCCGGGTGTACTTCCGGGTATGCGGCCACCGAAATTTCAAAATCGCCGACAGAACGCAGGCCGGCGACCAGGTCCACGGCATAGTCATAGCCACCGGGTGTCGGCACATAATGCTCGCAGCCCTTGGGGGGATCGCCCCGCAAGGCAACAATATGCCGGACTCCTTCGTCCCAGTAGCTCTGCGCCACGGCATCGATATCCTCCCGGGTGGCGCCCACACAGGTGAGATGGGCGGCGGGCACCAGGTCAGTTTCATGGAGAATGCGACTCACCACCCGGTGGGTGCGATCCCGCGTGGAACCATCCGCACCATAGGTGACCGATACGAAACTCGGGCCCAATGGTTCCAGTTTCTGAATTGACTGCCACAGGGTGGCTTCCATTTTTTCATTGGCCGGCGGGAAAAACTCGAACGATACCGTCAAACCGTTGCCCGCCTGTTCTTGCGAATTGCTACTCATTGATCCCTCAGGCAGCCGCCTGTTCCTCACCTGTTTCAGCCTCGGCCAGCCATATGCCCAGCTTATGACCTCCCAGCGTGATATCGCTGCGAGCATGCTGCGCCATCCGCGCCGCCTCCAGCCAGCCCGCCAACTGGTCCTCGGCGATGCCGGCTGCGGCGTCTGTAAAATCCACCACCAGCATCGCACCACCCGGACGCAAAACACGGCGCGCTTCGAGAATGACCCGCTCCGGTTGTTCCGCATGACTCAGCACCAGGTCCATGGTGACGGTATCGAAACTGGCCGGCGCGAAGCGCAACTGGTACATGTCGCCCTGGCGTACCGATACGTGACCGATCCCTGCTGCGCGCAGGTTATTGCGCGCAACCAGCAACATGTCACGCGAGATATCGATACCCACCGCATGAGTGGCACGATCGGCAAGCATCGCCAGCATGTGCCCGCTGCCGGTGCCAATATCCAGTACCTCTCCCGGCGCACGGCCGCCTAAAATATCCAGGATCGCCTGGTCCAGGCGCCCACGATGCTTTTCGAGTTCGGCCACCGCCGCCAGTTGCTGCGGCCCGCTGGCCATGATGCGCGATACCAGCCGCGCGCGCTCTCCCAATACCCGATCCATGCGCTGCCTGTCGTTGACAAGGGCATCGCTGTCCTTGGGCAACATGGCAACCAATTGCCGCGCCACCCGTGCACCTCGACCCCGTTCCGCGATCCTGTACAGCACCCAATGTTGCTCGCGAAACCGGTCCAGCAGGCCGGCATCGCAAAGCAGTTTGAGGTGACGGGATACCCTCGGCTGACTCTGCCCCACCACCTCGGTGATTTCGCTCACCGAAAGTTCACCGCGAGCGCAAATAGCCAGCAGCCTGAGCCGGGTGGGCTCCGCAACTGCCTTGAGCTGGGCCAGAAAATCCTGCATATCGGTGACCATCAGGGGCCAATGATATCTGAAATATAAAGATATGTTTATATTTTGTATATTACTATTTTACATACCGTTGTGCGCGTTTTTTTCAGGCTCATCAGGATCCCAGGCCAATGGCCGCCATGGCCTTCGGGCAACCAGCCGCAGGTGAGCCTTGCGACCTTTATGGCTACAATCCGCAGCCCGGCTCATGCCGGCGCCCGTCATCCGCAACTTCACTCAGATCCCGGAGCAATACCCATGGTGAAACTGGAAACTTCCCTCGGCAGCATCGAAATCGAACTGGAAGCAGAAAAAGCGCCCGTCACGGTAGAGAACTTTCTGCGTTACGTAGACCAGGGGTTTTTTGACGGCACCGTATTTCATCGCGTCATACCCAATTTCATGATCCAGGGCGGCGGTTTCACCGAAGACATGCAGCAAAAGGCCACCGCCGAGCCAATCACCAACGAGGCCGATAATGGCCTGTCAAACCTGCGCGGCACCCTCGCCATGGCGCGCACCAGCGACATCAACAGCGCGACCTCGCAGTTTTTTATCAACCTGCGAGACAACAAATTCCTGGATCATGGCGACCGGGATTTCGGCTACGCCGTGTTTGGCAAAGTCAGCGCCGGCATGGATGTGGTGGACAAAATCGCTGCGGCCCCGACGGGCCGGCGTGGCATGCACGACGACGTACCGACAACCGCCATCACAATTGAATCAGCCAGCCGGACAGACTGAGCTCAGGCATTCTCAATGCAGCCTGGCGGACCCGGGTGGCGGCCCGGCGCCTTCGAACAGTTGCGCAGTATCAACGCGATCAAAAGCTTCGGCCTTGTTACAGAATTCGCAGCGAACTTCTACGCGCCCCTCATCCGCTAGGATCGACTCCACTTCGTGACGCCCGAGGGCCCTGAGCATGCGTTCGACGCGTGCCCTGGAACAACCACAGCGAAAGCACACGGGCGCTGACTCGAACAGGCGTATGTCATCTTCGTTGAACAAGCGTCTCAACAGGGCCTCATCGTCGAGATTCTGCAACTCCTGGGGCGTAATGGTGTCGGCCAGAATCTGCACGCGGTTCCAGTCATCACTTTCGACGTTGCTGTGTTGAGTCTCTTCAGGTAAACGCTGGAGCAGCAGGCCGCTTGCACCCTCTTCGCCGGTCGCGGTCCACAAACGCGTCGGCAACTGTACCGAATCACGAAAATAGTTTTGCAGGCAGGCGGCAATGGTATCGCCCTCCAGCGGCACGATGCCCTGGTAGCGCCGCCCTTCGTCCGGTGACTCCACGGTTATGGCCAGGCGCCCGGCTCCGGTCATGGCGTTTAACGGGCCCTCGGGTACTTTTTCACTCCAGCGTGCCAAGCCACGCAACGCCATCCGACTGGAGCACTGCACCACCAGCAGGTGCAATGGGCCCTTGCCCTGTAGCTGTACCGTGAGCATCCCGTCGAATTTGAGCGTGGACGCCAGCAAGGCCGTGGCGGCCATCAACTCTCCCAGCACGGCGCGGATATGAGGTGGGTATTCAAAGCGTTCCAGCACCGCCTGCCAGGTCGCATCCAGGTGCACAATCTCGCCGCGCACCGGGAAGTTCTCAAACAGGAATCTGTGGATCGAATCGCGGTCCGCCAAGGATCAACCTTTCAGCTTGTCGCGCAATAGTTTGTTCACCTGGGCCGGATTGGCCTTGCCGGCAGTCTGCTTCATGACCTGGCCGACAAAGAAGCCCAGCAACTTGTCCTTGCCCGCCCGAAACTGTTCCAACTGGGCCGGGTGGGCCGCGATCACCTGGTCGACGATGGCCTCTATGGCGTCGGTATCGGTAATCTGCTGCAGGCCGCGGCGCTCGATGATGGCGTCCGCATCACCTTCGCCCGCCCACATGGCTTCAAAAACTTCCTTGGCAATCTTGCCGGAAATGGTCTCGTCCTGAATGCGCTTCAACAGGCCGGTAAGAGAGGCTGCGTCCACCTTGCTCTGGTTGATTTCCAGGGAATCACGGTTCAGGGCCCCGGCCAGTTCCCCCATGACCCAGTTGGCCGCCAGCTTTGCGTCACCCAGTCCCTGGGCCACGCTTTCGAAGTAAGCGGCCAGTTCCTTGCTGCTGGTCAGCACGTCGGCATCGTAGTCCGACAATGCATAATCCCGGACCAGGCGTGCACGCTTGGCATCCGGCAGTTCCGGCAGTGTCTTGCGCACCGACTCGATAAAGTCGTCATCCAGCACCACCGGCAGCAAGTCGGGATCCGGAAAATAACGGTAATCGTTTGCCTCTTCCTTGCTGCGCATGGGGCGGGTCAGGTTTTTGTCGGCGTCGTAAAGCCGGGTCTCCTGCACCACTTTGCCCCCACCTTCGATAATGTCGATCTGCCGCTCCACTTCAAAGTTGATGGCTTTCTCAATGAAGCGAAACGAGTTCAGGTTCTTGAGCTCCGCCCGGGTACCAAATTCCTGCTGACCCTCAGGCCGCACGGAAACGTTGGCGTCACAGCGGAAAGAGCCCTCCTGCATATTGCCGTCGCAGATATCGAGGTACCTGACCAGCGTGTGAATCTTCTTGAGATAGGCGATGGCCTCGGGTGCTGAACGCATATCCGGTTCGGAGACGATTTCCAGCAGCGGCACGCCAGCGCGATTGAGATCGATACCGGACAGGTCATGAAAATCCTCGTGCAGGGACTTGCCGGCATCTTCCTCCAGGTGCGCCCGGGTCAGGCCGATGATTTTCTCACCACCATCTTCGAGTCGAATCGCGACCTCGCCATCATGCACGATGGGCAGTTCGTACTGACTGATCTGGTAACCCTTGGGAAGATCGGGATAAAAATAATTCTTGCGGGCAAACACCGAACGCCGCGCAATGGTGCACCCTGTGGCCAGACCAAACATAACCGCCATGCGTACGGCCTCGCTGTTCAGCACCGGCAAAACACCCGGATATCCCAGGTCGACCGCGCAGGCCTGGCTGTTGGGCGCCGCGCCAAAGGCCGTCGAAGCACCCGAGAAAATCTTGCTGCGCGTCTTGAGCTGCGCATGAATCTCGAGGCCGATGACCACTTCCCACTTCATGCCCGGGCCCTCATTGCATGAAAGCCGCCGGCGCGCGCCGGTGCCAGTCGGTAGCCTGTTGGTAGCGGTGCGCCACATTGAGCAATCGATCTTCGGCGAAATAAGCGCCCACCAGCTGCAGACCGACTGGCAATTCGCCGACGAATCCTGCTGGTATCGACATGGCCGGCAGCCCGGCGAGATTGGCGCCGATGGTGTAGATATCGTTTAAGTACATGGTGATGGGATCGCCGGTCTTGGCGCCCAGCTCAAAGGCCGGTGTTGGCGTGGTCGGCCCGACAATCATATCGACGCTTTCGAAGGCGCGTTTGAAATCCGCACTGATCAGCTGGCGAACTTTCTGCGCCTTGAGATAATAGGCGTCATAATATCCAGCGGACAAAACATAGGTACCGGTCATGATGCGGCGCTTGACCTCCTCGCCGAAACCCTCGCCGCGCGACCGCTTGTAGAGATCTTCCAGATCGACCGGATCGGAACAGCGATAACCGAATCGCACGCCGTCGTAGCGCGACAGGTTGGACGAACATTCGGCCGGTGCAACCACATAGTAGGTGGGCACCGAAAGGCCCAGGTTGGGCATGCTGACTTCTATGACTTCGGCGCCCAGCGACTGCAGCTCACCGATTGCCACTTCCAGCGCTGCTCGTACTTGCGGGTCCAGCCCCTCGTCCAGGAACTCGGTGGGCAAACCCAGCTTCACGCCGGCAAGGTCAGCGCTGAGCCCGGCACGATAGTCCGGCACCGGTTTATCAACGCTGGTGGAATCTCTGGGGTCAAATCCGGACATCGCTTCCAGCAACAGCGCAGCATCCTCGGCGGACTGGGTCAACACCCCGCCCTGGTCGAGACTGGAGGCGAAAGCAATCATGCCGTAGCGGGAAACGCGCCCGTAGGTCGGTTTGATGCCGGTGATGCCCGTCAGCGCGGCGGGCTGGCGAATCGAGCCGCCGGTATCGGTGCCGGTGGCGGCAGGCGCCAGGCGCGCAGCCACTGCTGCCGCCGACCCGCCCGACGACCCCCCCGGCACCCGGGACGGGTCCCAGGGGTTTTTGACCGGCCCGTAATAACTGGTTTCGTTGGATGAGCCCATGGCGAACTCGTCCATATTGGTTTTTCCCAGCATGACGGCCCCGGCGCTGCCGAGTCTGCTCACCACCGTCGCATCAAATGGCGAATTAAAATTATCCAGCATCCGGGAACCGCAACTGGTGCGCACACCGCTGGTGCAAAAAATGTCCTTGTGGGCGATGGGCACGCCTGCGAGCGGTCCGCCTTCGCCGGCGGCCCGTGCGCGATCGGCCGCCTCGGCCTGGGCCAGGGCCTGGTCGGTGGTTACCGTAATGAAGCTGTTAAGCCGCTGGTCGTAGCGGGCAATACGCTCGAGAAAATGGCGGGTCAGCTCGACGCTGGAAAAATCCCCCGACCGCAAGCCCGCTACCAGTTCCGTCAGGGTCAGTTCATGCATGAGGGTCATGGGTGGTGGAATCTAACTTATTGTTTTTTATCACTCTATCACCTTGGGAACCAGGTACAGGCCCGCCTCGGTGGCCGGCGCGTTGGCCTGGAAACGCTCCCGCTCGTCGCTTTCGCTCACCGCATCGTCCCGCAAGCGCTGGGCCTGATCCAGGGGATGGGCCATGGGCAATACTTCGCCGGTGGGCGCAGCCTCCAGCTGGTCCACAAAATCGATGATTCGCGACAGGTTCTCGGTCAAGGCAGGAATTTCTTGGTCGCTGAATCGCAAGCGAGCAAGGTGTGCGATATTTTCGACCTGTTTGCGCGTCAGCGCCATGTGATTTTCCCCGCCGAGTGATGGCCCGTAAAAAAGGCTCGATATAATACACCGCGGCTTGCCGATTGTCTCACCCGTTGTTACAGTAGCGGGCTTATTTGGCCACCCGAAAACACCTTACTCCAGAGGCTGCCAAGCAAATATGCTCAAGAACATCCGGGGGTACTTTTCCAACGATCTTTCGATCGATCTGGGTACCGCCAATACCCTCATATACGTCCGAGGTCGCGGCATCGTCCTGAATGAGCCGTCCGTCGTCGCTATCCGCGAAGAACACGGACGGGGTGGCAAGATCATTCAGGCTGTCGGCGCCGCCGCCAAGAACATGCTTGGCCGTACGCCCGGTAATATCACGGCAATCCGACCCCTCAAGGACGGTGTCATCGCTGACTTCACCGTCACCGAGAAGATGCTGCAGTATTTTATCAAGCGAGCCCACGGCAGCCGCTATTTCCGGCCCAGCCCGCGGGTGCTGGTGTGCGTACCTTATGGCTCGACCCAGGTTGAGCGGCGCGCCATCCGGGAATCCGCCGAAGGCGCCGGTGCACGCAAAGTTTATCTCATTGAAGAACCCATGGCTGCGGCCATTGGCGCCGGCATGCCGGTGCATGAAGCACGCGGCTCCATGGTGCTGGACATCGGCGGCGGCACTTCTGAAGTGGCCGTGATTTCTCTTAACGGCATCGTCTATGCCGCTTCGGTGCGAGTTGGCGGCGATCGTTTCGACGAGGCGATTACCAATTATGTGCGCCGCAATTACGGGATCCTCATTGGCGAAGCCACCGCGGAGCGCATCAAACACGAAATAGGCTCCGCATACCCGGGTCAGCAGGTTCGGGAGATCTCGGTCAAGGGCCGCAATCTCTCCGAAGGTGTGCCTCGCAGCTTTACCCTTAACAGCAATGAAATCCTGGAGGCCCTGCAGGAACCCTTGCAGGGTATTGTGGGTGCGGTGAAAGCAGCCCTGGAACAGACACCACCAGAACTGGGTGCCGATGTGGCGGAACGCGGTATCGTCCTGACCGGCGGTGGTGCCATGCTGCGGGACCTCGACAAGCTGCTGATGGAAGAAACCGGCCTGCCCGTGGTGGTGGCCGACGATCCGCTGACCTGTGTAGCCCGCGGAGGCGGCCGCGTGTTAGAACTTATGGACGAACATGGCCCGGAACTCTTTGGTCTTGACTAGTCGGCAAAATCGCGCGCCTTAGAGAGTTCCGAATCGTCGCCGGCAACCCATGAACGCGAAGGCACACGCATTTGACGGCGCTCAGAAACTCTCCAGCTAAACCGCTGTTCCAGCGCGGACCCAGCCTGGGCACGCGCCTGTTCCTGCTGACACTGCTGTCGCTGGCTTTAATGGTACTGGATCACCGCGAAGGTCATCTCGACCGGATCCGCCAGGTACTGTCTTATGCCGTGTACCCCATCCGGGCGATTGTTGATCTGCCGTTTTCCCTGAGTGAATGGGCGGGGCGCAACCTGGAAGAGCGCGCCGATCTGATTGCCGAAAACCAGAGCCTGCGACGCGAACAGCTGGAAAACAGCGCACGGCTGCAGCGACTGGCTGCTCTGGAGTCGGAAAACACCAGGCTCAGGGCGCTGATGGAGTCCTCCGCCCGCGTGGGCGACCGCGTACTGGTTGCCGAGATCATGGCCATTGATCTTGACCCGTTCCGCCAGAAGATCATTCTTAATAAAGGTGAGCGCGACGGCGTTTTCAGCGGCCAGGCTCTGCTGGACGCCAACGGCATCCTGGGCCAGATAACCCGTACTGACCCCATGAGTTCCGAAGCCCTGCTGATCAGTGATGCCAGCCATGCGGTACCGGTAGAGGTCAACCGCAATGGCTTGCGCTCCATTGCGGTGGGTACCGGCGACATTGGCTCGCTGAGCCTGCCTTTCCTGCCCAATAATGCGGATATCCAGAAGGGCGACCTGCTGGTCAGCTCCGGGCTCGGTGGCACCTTCCCGCGCGGGTACCCGGTGGCGGTGGTCTCTTCCGTGGCGCGGGATCTGGGCGAGCCGTTTGCGCGAGTCGCCGCCGTGCCCAATGCCGCCCTTGGCAGCATCCGGGAAGTGCTGCTGGTTTTTCCGGGTGATTCGGAATCGGATGGTCGACCTGAAGCTGCGGGGCCGGATCAATGACCGCATTTCAGAAACGTGCCGGTGACGGCGAGGGCTTGCGAATCCTGGTTAGCCTGCTGCTCGGGCTGTCTCTCGCGATCCTGCCGCTGCCATCGTGGGCAGCCGCTGCCCGGCCGGACTGGGTGGCCCTGCTGGTGGTCTACTGGTCACTGGCGGTACCGCGGCGCTTTGGCATTGGCAGCGCCTGGCTTGCAGGCCTGGCACTGGACACCCTGACCGGCACCTTGCTGGGCCAGCACGCCCTGGGGCTTACGCTGGTGGCGTTCATCTGCCTGAAGTTTCATTTGCGTATCCGTGTCTTCCCTATCTGGCAGCAGGCCATGACGGTCTTCATGCTGCTCACGGTGAATCAATTCGTATTGTTCTGGGTCGAAGGACTTGCCGGTGCCGGTCAGATCCCCGCCGTGCGTTGGTTGCCCGTGGTGACGGGAACCCTGTTGTGGCCGCTGGTCGCTCAACTGCTGGGTGTAATTCGCAGTCGTCGTCGGTCGAGATAAGCGCATGCAGTTCATGTCACGGGAAAGAATCAAGGATCACTGGCGCGAACAGCGAATTTTCTTTTTTCGTGCGCTGGCGGCGGGCATCATCGCGGCGCTGCTGATTCTGCTGCTGGTCAGCCGCCTGGTGGTGCTGCAGGTGTTTAATTTCGAACACTACAGTGACCTGTCCCGGGGCAACCGAATACGCATCGAACCCATACCTCCGATACGCGGTCTCATTTTCGATCGCAACGGCGTGGTGCTGGCGGAGAACCGGCCGGCTTACCAGTTGGAGATGGTGCGCGAACAGGTGCCGGATGTGGAATCCACCCTGAAGCGGCTCACAGAAGCGCATCTGATCCGTGAAACCGACCTGGCCGGCATTCGCGAGCGGCTCGGCCGGACGCGGAAGTTTGAAGCCGTACCTTTGCGTTTTCGCATGAGCGACGAAGAAGTGGCGCGCTTCGCCGTGCAGCGGCAACATTTTACCGGCGTGGATATCCGCGCGCGCCTGGCGCGACACTATCCCATGGGCCCCCGGGCCGTACATGCCGTGGGATACGTTGGCGCCATAAGCAATAACGATCTGCAGCGGCTGGACCCAACCGCCTATGCCGGAACCTCCCATGTGGGCAAAGTGGGCGTCGAGCGCGCCTACGAAAGTTCGCTCCATGGACGGGTCGGCTATCGTCAGGTACTGGTCAATGCCCAGGGGCGCGCATTGCAAACCATCGAAAACAACCCGCCGGTGCCGGGCAAAGATCTGCGTCTCAGTCTCGATGCGCGCCTGCAGGCAACCGCGTTTGATGCGCTCGACGGGCGCCGCGGCGCCGTGGTGGCCATCGATCCGCGAGACGGCGGTGTGCTTGCATTCGTCAGTACCCCGGGTTTTGACCCCGACCGCTTTGGCGCCGGCCTCAGCCACGAGGAATTCGCGGCACTGAATGCTGATCCTGACAAGCCGCTGTTCAACCGTGCGCTGCGTGGCAATTATCCGCCGGGATCGACCATCAAACCGCTGCTGGGTCTCGCGGGCCTGCACCACGGCGCCACCACCCCGGGGCACAGCACGTTTTGCCCGGGGTTTTTCCAATTGCCCGGTCGTGAGCACAAGTACCGTGACTGGAAGCGGGAGGGCCATGAACACGTCACGCTGTTCGATGCCATCGTACAATCCTGCGATGTCTACTACTACGAAATGGCGCTCGAGCTGGGTATCGATCGCATCCACGCTTACCTGGCGAGTTTTGGGCTCGGCGAGGCAAGCGGCATCGATATCCAGGGAGAAAAACCGGGCCTCCTGCCCTCTCGTGAATGGAAGCGAAGCAAATATGCGCGTCCTGCTGACCAGGCGTGGTTTCCGGGCGAGACCGTGATCACGGGAATCGGCCAGGGATTCATGCTGGCAACCCCGCTGCAGCTGGCGCATGTCACGGCCACCCTCGCGGCGCGCGGCAGGCGACTGCAGCCGCATTTGCTGGCCGCCATCATCGACCCGGCCAATGGCGCCTTGGAACCTGCGGTTACACAACCGCTTGGCAGTGCCGGGAGTGACGAGCCGGGTTACTGGAACCTGATCCTGGCCGCCATGGAAGAGGTCGTGCACGGCGAGCGCGGTACGGCCAGAGCCATCGCCCCGCAATCTTACCGAATAGCCGGGAAAACCGGCACGGCCCAGGTTTTTGCAATCGCCCAGGAAGAAGAATACGAAGCGGAATCCGTGGAGGAACGCCTGCGCGATCACGCGCTTTTTGTCGCTTTCGCGCCGGTCGATGCACCGCGCATCGCGATATCCGTCATAGTCGAAAACGGCGGCAGCGGCAGCAGCACGGCGGCACCGGTCGCCCGAGCCGTGCTGGATAGCTTTTTCGAGGAGCCGGAATCTTGATATTTGACGACGCCTCCGGTTTTCGCGACACCCAGCGGCTCAGTATCGTCGGCCGTGTTCTGCGGCGTATGCATGTTGACGCAGTGCTGCTCAGCGCATTGCTGACCGTGGCAGCCTTCGGTCTCGTTGCGCTGTACAGCGCCGGGGGCCAGGATGCCGATATGGTAATGCGACAGGGCGCTCGCATCGGCATAGCGCTGCTGGCGCTGTTGCTGGTGGCCCAGTTGCCCCCCGGTGTACTGCGCATGTGGTCACCCTGGGTGTACCTGGGCGGCATCATGCTGCTTGTGGCTGTGCTGGTGACCGGCGATATTGGTCAAGGCGCCCGCCGCTGGCTTGATCTCGGTGTGGTCCGGTTTCAGCCCTCGGAACTCATGAAGCTGGCCATGCCCATGATGGCGGCATGGTACCTCCACGACCGGTCCCTGCCCCCCAGCACCGGCCAGGTGTTCATCGTCCTGCTGATAATCGTGGCGCCCACCGTATTGATCGCCTTGCAGCCGGATCTGGGTACCGCGCTGCTGATCGCCGCGTCCGGCTTGTTTGTGGTGTTGCTGGCAGGGCTGCGCCTGCGGCTTATCGCCATCATTGGTGGACTGATGGCCCTGGGCGCGCCGCTGCTTTGGTATTTCATGCACGACTATCAGCGTCAGCGAGTGCTGACTTTCCTGAACCCGGAACGCGATCCGCTGGGCGCCGGCTATCATATTATCCAGTCAAAAATTGCCATCGGTTCCGGTGGAATTTTTGGCAAGGGCTGGCTGAACGGCACGCAATCGCAGCTGGAATTCCTGCCCGAGCCCGATACTGATTTTGTGTTTGCCGTGCTGGGTGAAGAATTCGGGCTGTTCGGTCTGCTGGGGCTGCTTGGCGTCTACATATTTATTGTGGCACGCGGCATGTTTATCGCATCCCAGGGACAGGACACTTTTTCACGGCTGCTGGCCGGCAGTATCAGCCTGACCTTTTTCGTGTACGTGTTCGTTAATGCCGGCATGGTAACGGGCCTGCTGCCGGTGGTCGGGGTACCGTTACCGTTGATCAGCTACGGTGGCACAGCCATCGTGACCCTGATGGCGGGCTTCGGTATCCTCATGTCCGTGCACACGCACCGCAAGTTGTTGTCGAGGTAGGGATATCCGCATGCGTTTTTTGATTGGGCTGAAAATTACTATTGCACTGATGCTGTCGGGAGTTGCCAGCGGCTACGACATCGACCGACCGGAAATCAGCGCATTTGTTGACCAGATGGTGGCAGAGCATGATATGAACCGGGCCTGGGTGAACACGCTGCTCAGCGAAGCCCGTTACCAGCAAAGCATCATCGACGCTATCAGTCGGCCGGCGGAAAAAACCCTGCAGTGGTACGAGTATCGTAAGATTTTTGTCAATTCCAAGCGCATCAATGCGGGCGTGCGATTCTGGCAGGAACGCAGGCCGGAACTGGCAGCAATTGCCCGGGAAACCGGCGTCCCCGAGCAGATAATAGTTGCCATTCTGGGCGTGGAAACTTATTACGGACGCATCAAAGGCAGCTATCGTGTAATCGATGCCCTGGCGACTCTGGCTTTTGATTACCCACCACGCAGCGCGTTTTTTCGCAGCGAGCTGGCCGAATTTCTGCTGCTGGCCCAGGAGGAGCAGCTCAACCCTCTTGATCCCAAGGGGTCCTACGCCGGCGCCATGGGTTCACCGCAATTCATATCCAGCAGTTACCGGAACTACGCCATAGACGGCAGCGGCGACGGCCGCCGCGACTTGTGGGAAGACTGGCAGGACATTATCGCCAGTGTGGCCAATTATTTTCGCCGTCATGGCTGGCGGGCGGGCGAGCCCGTCGTGGCCTTGGTGGATAAACCCGGGCCGACCGGACGGG
>JBFIQI010000013.1:0-30998 GCA_041609715.1 Gammaproteobacteria bacterium | reverse complement strand
GAGGAGCGGGTGGTTGTACCCCGGGTTGCAGAAACGCCGGATACCCTGATTCTGGACTTTCCGGCTTTCAACAGCCGGCTGCAAGCCGGCTGGGACGGCCAGAGCCTGCGCGGCACTCTTACCCTGGTTCGACGCGGAGGCGAAATGCAAGAGATTCAGCTGCGCGCGCGACCGGCGACAGAATATCGTTTCGTTCCGCCCCAGGCGCAGGCCGACATTGACGTATCCGGCCGCTGGCGCGTGAGCTTTACCGACGACCAGGGCGAGCAGACCCCGGCCGTGGGCGAGTTTCGCCAAGCTGGTAACCAGGTGCAGGGCACTTTCCTGACAGCTACCGGAGATTATCGTTACCTGGCGGGGGAAGTGATTGGCAATCAGATGCTGCTGTCTACTTTCGACGGCGCCCATTTGTTTCTGTTCGCGGCCGAACTTGACGATGACGGTCAATTGCGTGGCGATTTCTGGTCCAGTATCCACTGGCATGAGACCTGGATCGCCGAGCGGGACCCTGAAGCCCGTGTAGCCGACGCCTATACACAGACATTTCTGAAGCCCGGCTACGACAGGTTTGAATTCAGCTTTCCCACGCCCGAGGGCGAGCAGGTTTCCCTGCAGGATGAACGCTTCGCGGACAAAGTTGTCATCGTCACCCTGGCCGGCACCTGGTGTCCCAACTGTCATGATGAAGCACGATACATGGTGGATTTTTATCGCCACAAGCGTGGCGCAGGCCTGGAAGTTGTTGCGCTGCTTTACGAGCACTTCGAAGACTTTGATACCGCAGCTCAGCAGGCACGACGTTTTCGCGACGAGCTCGGCATCGACTACACGTTGCTGGTTGCCGGTTATTCTGACAAACAGCGCGCCGCCGAAACGCTGCCGATGCTCAACCGGGTGCTGGCGTTTCCGACCACTATCTTCATTGATCGCAAGGGAGAAGTTCGGCGCATCCACACGGGCTTCACGGGGCCGGGTACCGGCGAACACTATGAGCGCTTCATTGCGGAGTTCGAGAGCTTTGTCCAGACTCTGCTGGACGAGGCGGCATAGTGCCATGCGCCAGATGCTCATCGAGGAATTGCGAGACAGGCTGCAGGCGGAGCGCATAGCCCTGCAAGACGGCCTGGCGGAGGACGCTTCGGCGGCCGCCACCGTGCAGCTGGACCAGACCCGCCAGGGTCGCCTGAGTCGCATGGATGCTATGCAGCAACAGGCAATGGCGCTGGCCGGGCAGGCCAGCTGCCGCCGACGGATTGCGGAAATCGACGCGGCCCTGAATCGTATCGAAGACGGCAGTTTTGGAGTCTGCGAGGATTGTGCAGAATCCATCAGCCAGGCGCGTCTTGTGGCGCAACCTGAAGTGCGCTTATGTATCAGCTGCAAGGCCCGCAACGAATCCCAACCCCAGCGACCCATGTAAAAGGGGGCAATGGACCATGCCGACACTAGGTACGCTGCAAATCGCCAGCCTGATCGGCGGGATCGGTATTTTTTTGCTGGGCATGAACATCATGACCCAGGGCTTGCGGCTGGCGGCGGGTCGCGCGCTGCCCAGGATACTGCACGGCTGGACGCGGACGCCGCTGCGGGGCGTCGCTACCGGAACGCTGATAACTGCCCTGGTGCAGTCATCCAGTGCGGTCACCGTTGCCACCCTGGGCTTCGTGAATGCCGGCCTGGTGGGCCTGGCCCAGGCCAGCGCTGTGATCTATGGCGCCAATCTGGGTACGACCATGACCAGCTGGATCGTGGCTTTGCTGGGATTCAAGGTCAATCTGAAACTGCTGGCCCTCTGGCTGGTGGCTATCGGCATGCTGCTGCGACTCGGCGGCGGTGAATCGAGACGTTCGGGTTTTGGTGAGGCTCTGGCGGGATTTGCCCTGTTTTTCCTGGGCATTGATCTGCTGATTAGCGGTTTCGGGGATATCGGCGCCAGTTTTGAACCTGAGCTGTTGACCGGTACCGGCCTGCCAGTGCTGCTGGCATCGGTGGCAGCGGGTTTTCTGCTGACGGCCCTGGTGCAGTCCTCCAGTGCTGCGACGGCGGTAGCGCTTACGGCGACGGCCGGAGGTTTGATGTCGATCGAGAATGCGGCGGGCATGGTTATTGGTGCCAATCTCGGAACCACCACGACCGCCATGCTTGCAGCGATATCCGCCACGCCCAATGCCCGGCGCGCAGCCAGCGTCCATGTAATTTTCAACATCGTCGCGGCGCTGGCGGCGCTGGCTTTACTACCTCTCTTGCTCTACTTGCTGCGATTGGCCTGGGCGCTCTTTGGAGCAGCGCCCGAGCCCGCCACCTTTCTGGCCTTATTTCACACGCTGTTCAATCTGATTGGTATCGCTATCATGCTGCCGTTAACCAGCCGTCTGCTCGTTTACGTAGAAAAGCGTTTCGTGAGCGCCGAGGAAACAGCCGGCCGACCGCGCTACCTCGACCGCAATACCCTGCAAACCCCGATGCTGGCCATTAACGCGCTATATCGTGAATTGCACCGCACCGGTCTGATGGTGGCGGGTTCTGCGCATTCCGTCATAGCCAGCGAAACCCCCGACCTGGGAATGCTGGCGAAGGAACGCTTCAGCATCGACAGCCTTACGGACGCCTGCGCTGAGTTTTTATCGGAGTTGCAGAAAAGCCGTTTGCCGGAGGAGTTGCACGACAGCCTTTTGTCGGTGGCGCGGGTTAACCGTTACCAGGTAGAAATAGCAGACTTCGCGGACGATATCGCCGAGAGAATTCAGGACGACACCCCCAGCGAACTGCCTGAGGACCTGGAACAGGCAATCGACTCGTTTAAGCTGCAGGTCATCGAGGCTATAGACGAGCTGCAAAGTAAAAGTCCGGCCCTGGACACGGAAGACGTCAAACTCAGGATCCGCGGCCTGAAGTCCGAGTATCAATTGGTGAAAACCCGATTTCTGAAACTTGGCTCGGGCGATGGCCTGTCGGTGCGACGGGTTGTGAGGGAGCTGGAAATTCTCAGCGAGATGCGCCGATTGGGCGAGACCGCGCTCAAGGCCGCTCTGCACCTGGGTATCGTCAGGCAAAGCTGCCTCGAACAGCCGGTGGGGTTGCCTACGTCTCCGGCTCAATAAAAGCGGCGTAATCGCCGAGGGCCTTGCGCCCGATGTCCGGCACCTGGCAATCGTCGGCCGGATAGCCGACCACCAGCAGCAGGAACGGCCTCTCACTGGCTGGTCGCGACAGGATCTCATTCAGGAATTTCATGGGACTCGGGGTATGGGTAAGCGTAGCCAGTCCCGCGTGGTGCAAAGCCGTAATAAGCATGCCCGTTGCGAGGCCCACCGATTCGATCGGGTAATAGTGCTTGACCTTGCGCCCGTCCGGAAGTCGCCCGAATTTCTGCGCAAAGACTGCGATCAGCCAGGGCGCTGTCTCGAGGAAGGGCTTGCTGGAGTCGGTTCCCAGGGGCGCCAGTGCCTCCAGCCACTCTGCCGTCGCCCGGTGCTCATAAAAATGGCGTTCTTCTGCTTCGGCGGCGACCCTGATGCGGCGCTTGATCTTCGGGTCACTGACCGCTACGAACTGCCAGGGCTGCATGTTGGCGCCGCTGGGCGCCGTGCCTGCAGTTTGCAGGCATAACTCAATGAGATCGCGCGGTACAGCGCGCGCCGAAAAATCCCGCACCGAGCGCCGCCGCCGCATTTCGGTGTAAAAATGCCGGGCTCGTGCCAGCATGTCTGCTTCCGGATAGGCGCAAAAATCCGGCAATGGCACGTACCTTGGTTTAGTCATCCCGGCTTGACTCCTTCCAGGTCCTTACGAGCATGGGGATCTCTTCGATATGCACATACTGCTCGGAAATGAGCTGTCCGCGCACCGATATGCCGGCCGCGTGCACCGTTTCGGCGTCCCCTGAAACCAGCGGATGCCACCAGGCCAGACCCCTGCCTTCGGCGATACGTCGATAAGCACAAGTGTGCGGTAACCAGTCGAACTCAAGCGCTGCCTGGGGATCAAGCACCAGGCAATCGGCAACCCGGCGTTTCCGATTGGTGTAGTCGGTGCAGCGACAACTTTCGGTATCCAGCAAGCGGCAGGCCGCGCTGGTGTAATGCACAGTACCGGTCTCGTTATCCTGGAGTTTCACGGCACAGCAGCGGCCACAGCCATCGCACAGGCTTTCCCACTGCTGTTGGTCCATCTCCTCCAACGTCAGAGATTCCCAAAAGGGCGGCTTGCTCATACCTTGATCTCGTTGATGCGCTGGTCTTTGTCTTGCCAGATGCCTGTTACCCAGCCCTGGAAGCGGGCCCGGTATTCGGGATCTTCAAGATAATCCCCATGCAATAGCTCTGCCGGAATTTCCAGTTTGCGAACATGCACGACAATTTTTCGAATGCGGCCGCACAATAGTGCCCAAAAACTGGGTTGCACGCCGGGATAAACGATGGTGACGTCCAGCAGCGAATGAAATTTTTCGCCCAGTACGCTTACGGCGAAGGCGATGCCGCCGGCACGCGGTGGCAGCAGGTTGTCAAATTGCGAAGACCGGGCGGCGTGTTTTTCGGCTGTAAAACGCGTGCCTTCGAGAAAATTAATCACCGAAGTGGGGTGCTGACGAAACTTCTCGCAGGCCTTGCGCGTGGTCTCGAGGTCGCGGCCTTTGAGTTGGGGGCGTGCTTCAATCTGAGCGCGTGTATATCTCTGCATGAAGGGCATGTCGAGCGCCCACCAGGCAAATCCCATCATGGGTACCCAGACGAGTTGCTTTTTTATGAAGAATTTCAGAAATGGAATACGGTCACTGAAAACGTATTGCAACACCGGGATATCCACCCAGGCCTGGTGATTGGCGGCGACCAGGTACCAGTCATCGCGTTGCAGTTCCCTGACGCCGGTAATTTCCCAGTGTACGCTGGCGAGGACGTCGATCAGCAGACCGTTCACCCGTACCCAGTTCTCTGCGCACCACACCAGTCCCCTTGCCACAAGCCGACGGACGCCATGAACAGGTACCAGCAGCTTGATCAGGCCCAGCAGGAAGATGGGCAGGAACCACAGCAGGGTGTTAATCAGCAGAATGATTGACGCGAACACCCCGCGCACAAAGATGGCCGCGTTCTTGATCATGGTTCCAACCCGGTCCTGGCGAACTCTTGTCGGGAGTGCGTACTATGGTTGTGCAATGGCGCCCCTGAGGGGCGATTGCTAGGATGTTACTTGAGCATGCGCGCTATCACCACAATCAGTTTCACTCTGGCGGGCTTTTGCCTGGCAAGCACTGCAGATGCGGCGGTGTATCCGCTGCCGCCGCCCGACCAGCATCTGATTGGCGAGCCCGCGGTAACAATAGCTGCCCACGAAGACACGCTGCTGGATATCGCGCGCGAACATGGGGTTGGTTATGCCGATATCGTGGCCGCCAATCCCGGGGTTGATGCCTGGTTGCCGGGTGGCGGTACGCGAGTGTTGCTACCGACCCGTTATCTGTTGCCACCGGGGCCGCGCACAGGGTTGGTGCTCAACCTGCCCGAAATGCGTCTTTATTATTATCCTGAGCCAGCCGCCGACGAGCAGGCCGTGGTCATGACGTTTCCGGTCAGTGTCGGGCGCATGGACTGGGCAACGCCTCTGGGCGTAACCCGGGTGGTTTCCAAAGCGAGAAATCCCAGCTGGTATCCCCCGCCTTCCGTGCGTTCGGAGGCGCGCGAGGATGGCAGAGACCTGCCGCCGGTAGTGCCGCCGGGACCGGACAATCCGCTGGGCGATTATGCGCTGCGACTTGCCATACCGGGTTATCTCATACACGGCACCAATCGGCCGGCCGGCGTCGGCATGAGGGTAACGCATGGCTGCGTGCGCATGTTTCCTGAGGACATCGAGTTTCTTTTCGACAAGGTACCGCTGGGTACGCCGGTACGCATCGTAAATCTGCCCTGGAAGCTGGGCTGGGGCGGTGATCTTCTGTATCTGGAAGCGCACGAGCCATTGGAAGAAGATGCCGAGAATCGTGCCAGAGGTTTAACCGCCCTGACCCAACTGGTGGTGACGGCAACCAGTGAACGCACTGCCGACATCGACTGGGATGTGCTGGAAACGGTAGCGCATGAATCCTTGGGCGTGCCGTTGCCCGCAGGGGTTAAACCTGGTGAGGTGTTGGCAGCCGTCGATGGTGGTGAACTGGATGGCTGGTGTGCAGCGGGCAGCCTGTCCCGCCTGTGCTCCGCGGGCACGCCGGAGAAATAAAAAACGCCGCAGCCTGTGCCGCGGCGTTTGTATCTGTGCCCGATTTTTACTTGGACATCGATTTCTTGAACATTCGCTCCATGCGCTCGGTGTTGGCGGTGCAACAGGCTTGTGCGCTGCCGGCGGCGGCACTCGCCGCGTCAGCTGCCTGCTTGGCGGCCGCGGCCATGCTGTTCGCGCTGGCAGCGGTGCTGCTGGCTTCGCGCGCGGCCGCCATGGCCGCCGCAGCATCCTGGGACGCCTTTTGCGCCATCTGACGCGCTTCGTCGAGCTGTGCTTGCATGCTGGTGCTGGCGCAGCCCGAGGCGAGGCCGAGACTGCCGAGCAAGGCAAGGACGATGACATGTTTTTGGATTCTCGTAATCATTGGTTTTCCCTCTGCTTTGGTTGTTTGGCCGCAGACGCTACGTCAGGCACCTGAATCACGGAGCCTTTTTCGAGATGCATTTTGTTATCAATCTTAGCAGACCCCCACAAAACCTGTAAAAGGCACACGTCGGCTCTTTGCCTGCTAACCAGTTCTGACCGGCGCTGCAACCCGCAATGGGTGATCCCGTTCAAGGCGGCTGCCGGGTAACAAACGCCATCTCCGAAGCGCCTGGTTTTTGCGGCGCAATAAGAGTCATTGCAACCATTTGGTGGTAACGGACATCTAATAATCAAACGCCCATTAAGTGGAGTCGGCAGTAATGAATAAAAGGCCCCGGACAAATGCACTCAGCTCCTGGACCTGCCTGGTGCTGCTGACATTCATCCTTCCTGTCGGGGCATTTGAGCTGGGCAATATATTCTTTACTGCAACCGCACAGGCCGGGCAAAACCTGATGACCCACCTGCATATTTCCGAGCGGCCCGCAGAATCACTGATCATTTCCTGCCCGGGTCTCGATAACAAAAAAGTCCTTTAGACAGCCAGCATCTCGTTGGGACAGCTGGTTTTCCCTCATTTCGGTTTCCAAGCTGGTCGCAGGGTGCTAATTTGTGCCTCGCGGTTTCACCGCCGACCCGGCTCTGAATGGGAGGCCCGATGCATCAGGAACATGCCTGGACCGAACAGGCTCTGGAGCGTTTGCCGGTAAAGAGCGATTTTCGCTTGCGCGGGCTGGACATGACCCGCCTGGAAACTTTTGCCGATGCCGCTTTCGCTTTCGCTGTCACGATGCTGATTATCTCCATTGATACCATGCCCGGTAACCTGGGGGAGTTGAAAGCGGCCTTGAAGGGCGTGCCGGCTTTTGCGGCGAGCTTCGCGTTGGTTTGTCTGGTATGGGCCGGGCACAATCGCTGGAGCCGCCGTTATGGCCTGGAGGATGGCGTTACCACGCTGCTGACGCTGGCCCTGATCTTCATCATGCTGGTCTACCTGTATCCACTTAAGCTGGTCTTTTCTGCAATGTTTGCCTGGGTGAGTAACGGCTGGTTGCCGTCCGAGTTTGCAATCGACAGCGCCGGCGAGCTTGCCGCCCTGTTCGTAGTTTACGGCATCGGCTTTACGGCAGTTTCTGCTGTAATCGCGCTGCTGTACGCATGGGCGCTCAGGATGCGGTCGCAACTGGGGCTGAATGCATTGGAGCGACACTATACCCGCGGCGAGGTGGTGGGCTGGTCTATCATGGCGATAACTGGCGTTCTGTCCACGCTGACGGCGTGGCTGATGCCAGGTGACCTGAAGGCCTATGCGGGCTTCGTTTACTTCATCCTGCCCGTCGCCATGCCCTGGAATGGAATTCATTTCGAGCGCCGGGCGCTGAAGCTGCAGGCTGACGCGCCGGCCCGCGAAGGAGAGCGAATTTGAGATTACGAATGATCCCGCCCGCCTGGCTGGTGTTGTCCATACTGGCTATGTGGGCGCTGGACAGATACCTGCCGTTAATCGAAGTGTTTTCGACATCGATGGGCCCGCTGGGTGTGCTGCTGATGTTTAGCGGGGCACTGATCGTCGCGATTTCTGCGTGGGAGTTTCGTAAGGCTGGCACGACGGTCAGGCCGTTTGAGGAGAGCACCGCGCTGGTTACCAGCGGGCCCTTCAGCAAATCCCGCAATCCCATGTACTTCGGAATGGTCCTGGTGCTGGTGGGTGTTGCGCTGATGCTGGGCAGTTTTTCACCGTGGCTGGTGTTGCCGGCCTTTGTCTATGTTATCCAGACGTTTTTTATCAGGCCCGAAGAAGCCGATCTGGCAGAAAAATTTCCCACCGAGTACGAGAGCTACCGCAAATCAGTGCGGCGCTGGTTTTGAAACCAATGCTCATGCGGTCATTTGATAGGGTGTTGTGATGAGTTCCTGCATCGAGTTGGTTATCAGGCCCCGCAAGCGCGACCTGGGCGGTTTTTTTGTGCGCCGGGTGCTGCCCTGTGCAGAACGGCGGATGCTGGGCCCGTTTATATTTTTCGATCATATCGGGCCCGCGGTTTTTGGGCCTGGTGAGGGCATTAACGTGCGCCCGCATCCGCACATTTGCCTGGCCACCGTTACCTACCTGTTCGAGGGTGAAATTTTTCATCGCGACAGCCTGGGGAATGCCCAGGCTATCAGTCCGCATGCCGTCAACTGGATGACCGCCGGACGGGGCATCGTGCATTCGGAGCGCACGCGTCCTGAACTGCGTGCTGCCGGCCAGCGGCTGCATGGAATTCAAAGCTGGGTCGCATTACCGAAGAAATTCGAAGAAGTTGCGCCGTCGTTTCACCACTACCCGGCGGGCAGCCTGCCGTTGGTGGAATCTGAAGGCTTTCGCCTGCGGGTCATAGCGGGCTTCGCCTTCGGTGAGCACTCACCGGTGGAGACCTGCTCCGACACCCTTTATGTCGATGCTGAACTGGCTGCCGGCGCAAGTCTGCAACTTACCACCGAGCACCAGGAGCGGGCCGTGCATGTCTGCGCAGGCGAGGTGGAGATCGACGGTGAGTGCTTCTCGCCGGGTACCATGGTGGTTATAAAAGAAGGCGTGGAAGCTGTTGTCACGACGGAACAGGCGGCGCGGGTGATGCTGCTGGGGGGTGATCGCCTCGACGGTGAGCGCTTCATCTGGTGGAATTTCGTGGCCAGCTCCCAAGACCGGATTGCCCAGGCACGCGATGACTGGTCTGAAGGGCGCTTCCCCAAGGTTCCTGGCGACGAATCTGAATTCATTCCTTTGCCCGATGCATAATCAGGCGGGCGACCCCGAATAAAGAGGCCGGCAACTACCGGTCATTTTGACATTGGAGATAACAATGAAGATCCCCCGACTGCTCTGGTTGCTGGTCATGTTGCTTGTTTTGAATCCCGCCAGCGCGGCCGACGAAAGTAAGCCGAAACCAGGACTGAACGCTGCGACTTTCAAAGGCCTGGCCATGCGCGGCATCGGCCCGGCACTGATGAGCGGGCGCATCGCGGATGTGGTGATTCACCCGACGGATAAAAGTACCTGGTACGTAGCAGTAGGTAGCGGCAACGTTTGGAAGACCACGAATGCCGGCACTACCTGGGATCCAATTTTCGATAAGCAGGACTCCTACTCGATAGGCTGCATTACGCTGGATCCGAACCGGCCGGATACCGTCTGGCTTGGCACCGGAGAAAACGTCGGCGGCCGCCATGTGGGCTATGGCGACGGCATTTACCGTAGCCTGGACGGCGGTAAAAACTGGGAAAACTTGGGGCTTGCCGAATCGGAGCATATCGGCATGATTCGCATCGACCCGCGGGATTCCAATGTTATTTACGTTGCGGCCCAGGGACCCTTGTGGTCGGCGGGCGGCGACCGCGGGTTGTACAAGAGCGAAGACGGCGGCAAGACCTGGAACAAGATTCTGGGCGGCGGCGAGTACACGGGTGTCAACGAGGTACATATGGACCCCCGGGATCCGGATGTTTTATATGCATCCACTCATCAGCGTGTACGCACCGTGGCAGCACTGATGAACGGCGGGCCGGAGTCCGGGATTCACAAATCCACCGACGGCGGTAAAACCTGGCGCGAACTCAGTCGCGGACTGCCCGAGGAGAACATGGGCAAGATCGGTCTGGCCATTTCGCCGCAAAGGCCCGATGTCATTTACGCCACCATCGAGCTGGAGCGCCGCAGCGGCGGTTTCTGGCGTTCAGAGGATGGCGGCGAGACCTGGGAGAAGCGCAATGATTACGTTTCTGGCGCCACGGGCCCGCATTATTACCAGGAAATATTTGCCAGCCCCCATGCATTCGATCGCGTCTACCAGGCCGATGTGTGGATGCGCGTAACCAACGACGGCGGTGAAACCTTTGACCGTCTCGAGCACGATCACATGCATCCTGACCATCACGCGCTGGCGTTTGATGCCGACGATCCGAATTACCTGCTGGTGGGTAGTGATGGCGGTCTTTACGAAACCTGGGACCTTGGCGCGACCTGGAAATTCATCGCCAACCTGCCGGTCACGCAGTTCTACAAAGTGGCGGTGGATTACGACACCCCGTTCTACAACGTTTACGGCGGCACCCAGGACAACAACACCCAGGGCGGCCCTTCTCGAACGGATAACACCCATGGCATCCGCAATAGCGACTGGTTTATCACCCTGGGCGGCGACGGTCATCAGCCGGCGGTGGACCCTACCAATCCCGACATCGTGTATTCCCAATGGCAGCAGGGCAACCTCTCGCGCTATGACCGCAAGTCTGGCGAGACCGTCTACATCCAACCGCAACCCGAGGCCGACGAGCCCTGGGATCGTTTCAACTGGGATGCGCCCATTTATATCAGCGCCCATGATCCGAAGCGCCTGTATTTCGCCAGCCAGCGCCTGTGGCGCAGTGACGACCGGGGTGACAGCTGGAAGGCTGTCAGTGGCGACCTCTCGCGTGGACTGGACCGTTTCAAGCTGCCCATGATGGGGCGGGTGTGGAGCTGGGATTCGCCCTGGGACACTTATGCCATGTCCAAGTTCGGCACCATCACGTCTATTGCCGAATCGCCTCTGAACGAGAAGCTCTTGTACGTGGGCACCGACGACGGCCTGGTTCAGGTGAGCGAGGATGGCGGCGCCAGCTGGCGGCGCATCGGCAAGCTGCCGGGGGTGCCGGATTACTTCTTTGTCAACGACATCAAAGCGGACCTGCACGACGAGAACACGGTTTACGTGGTGGTGGACAACCACAAAGCGGGTGATCTGCGGCCCTTTATTCTGAAAAGTACCAATCGCGGCAGGAGCTGGCGCAGCATTAGCGGCGATCTGGGGGAGCGGCACCTGGTATGGCGCCTGGTGCAGGACCACGTCAATCCCAGCCTGCTGTTCGCCGGCACCGAGTTTGGCGTGTTCTTCAGCATTGATGGCGGTCGGCGCTGGATCAAGCTGGATGGCGGAGCGCCCAATATCCCCTTCCGCGATCTCGCGATCCAAAAGCGCGAGAACGATCTGGTGGGGGCCACCTTCGGGCGCGGTTTTTACATCCTCGATGATTACACGCCGCTGCGCGGCATCCGGGAGAGTGACTTACAGAAGGAAGCCCTGCTGTTCCCGGTAAAAGATGCGCTGTGGTATCTGCCCAAGAATCCGTTGGGGCGCGAGCGGGGCGACGACAATCGAGCAACCCAGGGCGCGTCGTTTTTTATCGCGCCCAACCCACCCTTCGGCGCTGTTTTTACCTATTACCTGAAGGACGAGATCAGGTCGCAAAAGGACACTCGCCGCGAGCGGGAAAAGCAAATCGAAAAACAGGGCGGCGACACGCCGTACCCGGGTTGGGACGCATTGCGCGAGGAAGCGCTGGAAAGTGATCCCGCGGTGCTGTTCACGGTGCGCGATGCGGCTGGCAATATCGTGCGGCACTTCGAAGCCCCGGTGAAAGCCGGCTTTCAGCGCGTCGCCTGGGATCTGCGTTACCCGTCAAAAGTAGCCTGGAGCAAGAATCTCGATGAGGACGATATCCAGAGCCAGGCAGGCGCCCTCGCTCCCCCGGGTGAGTACTCGGTGAGCATGGCCAGTCGAGTGGATGGCAAAATTTCGCCTTTGGCGGGTCCGGTGACTTTCAGGGTAACGCCCATGGTCGAGCATGCTCTGCCGGGTGCCTCGCCCGAAGCGATGACCGCGTTCGCTCTGCGCCTGGACGATATGGAGCGCCGGGTCGGCGGTGGCGAAGCGGCGGTGGAGGCAGGTATCGAGCGGATTAAGGCAATTCAGGAAACGCTGGTACGGGCCACCGTCGATGCAGCCCTGATTACCAGGGCGGATGACTTTGCCAAGCGACTGAAACTGTTGCAGGAGCGCCTCGAGGGGGACGATCGACGCAACATCATGAACGAGGATGGACCGGTATCCATCCAACGACGCGTGTCCGTGGCGTTTTACGGCACCCATTACTCGACTTATGGCCCCACGCCCACTCATAAGCGCAGCCTGGAGATTGCTGAACAACAGTATGTGGTCTGGAAGCGCGAGTTGGACGCTATCCTAAAAGACGAGTTGCCGGCCTTCGAGACACAGCTGGATGCAGCCGGCGTGCCATGGACACCGGGGCGTTTGTGAGAGCATGAATTTACGGACAGGCCAGCAACAGGCAATGGCCTGGCACCACTGCCAGCCGCACGGGTATCTATAATCGGACTATTAGCAGACTGTCGGGCCTGGCCCGAATATCACGAGATAAGGAGTGAGCATGGGAATTATATCCTGGTTGGTGGTTGGCCTTATGGCTGGTGCATTGGCGAAGTGGATCATGCCCGGCAAGGATCCGGGCGGCATATTCATAACTATGCTGATTGGCATCGCCGGCGGCATTGTGGGAGGGTTTATTGGCGGCCTGATCGGACTGGGCGGTGTAACCGGATTTAACTTCGGTACCCTGTTGACGGCGACCGGCGGCGCGGTATTGCTGCTGTTTCTTTATCGGAAATTCAAGGAAAAAGACGCAGGGCCACCCGCCGGGGATTAATAGCCCGGTAATTCTCCCGCAAGCGGGTCAAAAGGTGTCTGCAGTGGATGCAGGCACCCGTCATGGCCTTGCTGGGGGTCGCGATTCAGGTTCCCGATGCGGCATCGACCTTGTTGCCCACGATAGACAGCAGGCTCTGTTTGCCCGTATGGGTAAACAGTACGGGCTGATAAAGAATGCGGGTTGCGCCGGCCTTGTCGGCGATGGAAAAGCGCAGTACGCGCACGCTGTCGCCGTCTTTGAACAACCACGGCAAATGAAAACCACTGACCGGCATGGATTCCGACTGGGCCAGCCACTTGCCCTTGTTAAAGACCCCTCCGTGAGGGGCCACCAGCTGCGCAACATTGCTGTCGCTCACATCTGAAACCGCCACCAGATCAACGCCGGAGTGCTTGAGCCCCAGCGTGAAAGTCCAGGTCCAGGAAAACCCCGCGCCTTGCCGGTCTTCGGACAGCTGGTAGCCCGCCACCTCCACATTGACCCAATCATTGCTGGCGGGCAGCGGCCCGGCTTCGTCCCAGGGATGACTGATCTGCGTACCGTCTCCCAGCGTAAGTTTTCGCGTCTGTTCACCCATCGCAGCTTCCTGTTGCGGAGTGCAGGCTGACAGAGACAATACGAGCAGGATGGTGGCAGTTTGTCGGAACATGGCCAAAGCGCGTTGCATGTATGGGTCTAAAGGCGTCGCAGTTTATCACGCAGTGCCGGCACCACCTGCTGCTCGAACCATGGATTCTTTTTGAGCCAGAGCTGGTTGCGCGGCGATGGGTGTGGCAGGGGCAGGAAGCGCGGCCCGTACTCACGCCAGTGACGTACCGTTTCGGTCAGGGTCTGCTTCTTGTCATCGCCGAGGTAATAGCCCTGGGCATACTGACCGATGAGCAGCACCAGTTTGAGCCGGGGCAGGTACTCCAGCAGCCGCTGGTGCCAGAGCGGCGCGCACTCGGGTCGCGGTGGCAAATCTCCCGACTGGCCCTTGCCCGGGTAACAAAAACCCATAGGAATGATGGCAAACCGTTGTAGGTCATAAAACGCGTCACGATCTACGCCCATCCACATTCGCAGCCGATCACCGCTGGGATCATTCCACGGAATGCCCGTCGCATGCACCCGGGTACCCGGCGCTTGCCCGACAATCAGCACCCGCGCATCGGGGTGGGCACGCAGGACCGGTCGCGGGCCCAGCGGCAGGTGCAGGGCGCACAACTCACAAGCGCGCACCTCGTGCAGCAATGCGTCGAGTTTTTTGGATATCGAATTCAATGTTTCTGATTTTGCCATGCGCGAGTTCTATGCCAACGCCGGCGGCGATGCCATCCGCTGCCGGCACCGTAAACGGCCACCAAGGCCTGTGGGGTCAGGCTTCTCCCACGGTAAGGGGCGCGCGGCACCCGGCTATACTCGCAGCATGAAGGATCACGACCGTCTTGTCCCCGGGGTGCGGGATATGGGCTCGTCGGCCACGCTGGACATCAACGAGCGATGCAAGGCATTGGCTGCCGAGGGGCGCGAAATTTTCCGCCTTGGCCTCGGACAATCCCCTTTTCCGGTGCCGGATCTCGTGGTTGCCGCCTTGCGCGAGCATGCTGGGGAAAAAGATTACCTGCCGGTAGCGGGCCTGCCGGAGCTGCGATGGGCCGTGGCGGATTATTATCGTCGTCGGCATCAGCTGGACTGTGATGCCGCGCAGGTGCTGATCGGCCCGGGTTCCAAGCAGCTGCTTTTCTTGCTCCAGGTGATCCACAAGGGCACCTTGCTTCTGCCCACGCCATGCTGGGTCACCTATGCTCCGCAAGCCAGCGTGCTGGGGCGCAAGATCCGGTTTATTCCGACCCGCCGTTCCGATCGCTGGCGCCTGCAGCCAGAAGACCTCGATGCCGCCTGCCGGCAGCCCGGCTCCAAGGTGCTGCTGCTCAATTATCCTGACAACCCCACCGGGCAGACTTATACCGCGCAGCAGCTGGCGGCTCTGGCCAGGGTTGCGCGTAAACATCGACTGGTGGTGGTTGCGGACGAGATTTATGGCGAACTTGATTTCGATGATGACCATCGGAGCATGGCCGCGCATTACGCCGAGGGCACCATAGTCAGTGCCGGCCTCAGTAAGTGGTGCGGCGCCGGCGGCTGGCGGCTTGGCACTTTTGTATTTCCTCCGGCCCTGCGGGGACTACAGGATGCCATGATGGCGGTGGCGAGCGAGACTCACAGTTCGGTGAGCGCGCCGGTGCAGTACGCGGCCGTGGTTGCCTACCGGGGCGGCAAGGAAATCGAAGACTACCTGCGCAATTCGCGTCGGATCATGGGGGCCTTGTTGAGTCACTGTGCCGCGCGGCTGCGAGCAGCCGGGCTGCAGGTCGCGGAACCGCAAGGCGGGTTTTATTTCCTTGCCGATTTCGAAACGCAACGGACGGCTTTGGCAAAAGCAGGCATTGAAAACAGCGCAGTCTTATGCAACCGCCTGCTGCAGGAAACCGGGGTAGCGCTGCTGCCCGGGGCGGTTTTCGGTCGCGAACCTGAAGAACTACTGGTGCGTGCAGCCTGCGTGGATTTCGATGGCACTGCGGCATTGCGCGCTGCCGCCAGGCACTACGACGGAGATTTGGACAATACTTTTCTGGCAGCCCATTGTGCCCGTGTTCTGGAGGCATGCCAGCGCCTGGCCGACTGGTGCAAAGCCTGAATCAGCTCGCCATGGCTTTTTGTCAGGCGATTGGGGCTTCAAGTATAGTGGCAGGCGTTTTATTCCCCGCAGCTAATCAAAGGAATGCCAGGCATGCATGGCGTGTTTTTAGATTTTGCGACAATCAGTAACGGAGACGTCAGTACCGCCAAACTGGACCAGGCGCTGCCGGGAATTGTCTATCATCCGGTTACCCGTGATGCCGAGATCGCCAGTCGTATCAGCGACGCTGAAGCTGTCCTGACCAACAAGATCGCACTGGATGCCGAGGCTTTTGCGGCGGCTCCGGCATTGAAGCTCATCGTGCTGGCGGCAACCGGGACCAACAACATCGACCTGCAGGCGGCACGCGCTGCAGACATCGCGGTTTACAACATTCGTAATTATTGCACTGCTTCGGTGGTGCAACATGTCTATGCGCTGATCCTCGCGCTCACGCGACATGTGCGCGCTTACCAGCATCTGCTGGAAACCAGCGCTTGGCGGGAAAGTCCGCAGTTTTGCATGCTGGACTATCCAATTCGCGAGCTTGATGGCAAGACCCTCGGCATTGTCGGCTACGGCACGCTGGGCCAGGCGGTCGCCGACGCAGCCAAAGCTTTTGGCCTCGAGGTGATCATTGCCAGGCGCCCGGGCGAAGCAGATGAGCGCGAGGGCCGCGTCAGTCTTGAAGACCTGCTGGGCAATGCCGACATCGTGAGCCTGCACTGTCCGTTGACGCCCGCCACCGCCGGGATGATCGGCCAGGCGGAACTGGATCTCATGAAGGAGGACGCGGTGCTTATCAATACCGCCCGTGGGGCACTGGTGGACGAGCAAGCCCTGGCCTTGGCGCTGCGCAGTGGCCGTCTTGGCGGAGCCGGGATCGACGTGCTGGCAGAAGAACCTCCGGTACACGGCAGCCCGCTGCTCACTGGCCGCATTCCCAACCTGATCGTGACGCCCCATGTTGCCTGGGCCGCCCGCGAGGCGCGCCAGCGCGCGCTGGATGCCATGGCGGACAACGTGCTTGCTTTCCGCCAGGGCGACGATGACAACCGCGTTGCCTGACGAGCTTAAATCGTGAGCAAGGCAATCGTCTGGTTTCGGCGCGACCTGCGGCTGGGAGACAACCCGGCGCTGCGCCATGCAGTGGATGAGTTCGATCAGGTGTTGCTGGCGTATGTGCACGCGCCCGCAGAGGAGGGCGACTGGGCGCCCGGTGCAGCCAGCAACTGGTGGCTGCATTACAGTCTCGCCGCCCACGCCGGCAAAATCCGCGAGCGCAACGGCAGGCTGATCATTCGGGCGGGGGAAAGCCTTACAGCGCTAAAAAAACTGGCCGGCGATTTTAATGCCGACGCGGTTTTCTGGAACCGGCTTTACGACCCGGCCACCGTCCAGCGAGATAAAAAAGTCAGGCAGGGTCTGGAGGATGCGGGTCTGGAAACCCAGAGTTTCGCCGCCAATCTCTTGTTCGAACCCTGGACTATCAGCACCAAACAGGACGATCCCTACAAGGTTTACACGCCGTTCTGGAAAGCCTGCATGCAAGAACCGGGTCCGGAGGAGCCACTGGCGGCGGTGCGGGCTTTGCGGGAACCATCGCGCTATCCCTCGTCGGTGGCGCTGGAAGACCTGGCGCTGCTACCCGAATTCGACTGGGACGACGGTTTGCAGGCCGAGTGGACGCCTGGCGAAGATGGCGCCGGCGCGAGACTCGACAGGTTTCTCGAAGCAGCCATCGATGACTACCCCAAGGCGCGCGACTATCCCGGAGTAGAGGGCGTGTCCCGCTTATCACCCCATCTGCACTTCGGAGAAATTTCACCGCGCCAGATCTGGCATGCAGTCACGGGTATGAGCGCCTCGGCGCGCTCGGAAAAGGGTGCAGACAAATTTCTCAAAGAAATCGGCTGGCGCGAGTTCGCCCATCACGTGCTGTATCACTTTCCCAAGACGCCTGATGAGCCGCTGTACGAAAAGTACGCCGATTTTCCCTGGCGCGAGAGCCACGCTGCGTTGCTCAAAGCCTGGCAGCGCGGCCAAACCGGCTTTCCCATTGTCGACGCCGGCATGCGCCAGTTATGGGTCAGCGGCTGGATGCACAATCGCGTGCGCATGATTGTGGCATCGCTGCTGGTGAAAAACCTGCGCATACCCTGGCAAAAAGGCGCCCGGTGGTTCTGGGACACGCTGGTGGATGCAGATTTGGCCAACAATACACTGGGCTGGCAGTGGTCGGCGGGCTGTGGTGCCGATGCTGCCCCTTATTTCAGGATATTCAATCCCGTGACTCAAAGCGCGAAGTTCGACGGGAGCGGTGCCTACCTGCGCAAATGGGTGCCCGAAATTGCTGCGCTCCCGGACAGATGGATTCACGAGCCATGGAACGCACCGGAGGACGTCTGCAAAGAAGCGAATTTCCGCCCCGGTAAAGACTATCCTGAGCCCGTCGTCGATTTGAAAGAAAGTCGTGAAGCCGCGCTGGCCGCGCTGCAGGCCATTAAAGATTCATGACGTTTGCAGCCCACTGCATCACCGGTTTGACCCGGGGTGAGGTCAGGCGCACCGCCTCGTCATAATCAACCCAGCGATATTCACAGTGCTCGGCCCGACCGAGTTCCGGATTAACCGGCAATTGGATTTCGGCGCAGCGGGTCCGGGCTATGTAATAGCGCGCGGTTTTGCCCCGCGAGTACGGACCGGTCTCAGTAAAAATTTCGCCCCAGGCGAATTCCAGGTCACACAGCGTAGTTTCCTCTTCGATTTCCCTGCGAGCGGCTTCCAACGGCGATTCGCCATCCTCAAGTAGGCCCTTGGGAAAGTCCCAGTGATCGAATGCCCGCAACAGCAAAAAGCGGATACCGTCTGCCGTATCACGTACGACAACTGCGCCACATGACAAGCGCTTCCCGGTCCTGACTTGCTGATTCATGGTTTCAGTATCCAATGCCCGACTGCATGAGACAAGGGGACAGGGTTTGGTGTACTTGAAACCTGGTTGCAAAAAATAAACGCCGCCCCGGTCCCTGGGACGGCGTTTGCTTGCCGCTGCGTTACCGATGATCGGTTGCGAGCGGGGAGGAGAGATCAGGCGGCTTTGCGGGCCTGGTCGTCGGACTGCTCGTATTCCAGAACCGCGGCCACGGCGTTCACGACCGAGGCAATGCGCACGGCGCTCTGGATGCTTTCCTTGCTCACTTCTGCTTTGGCCAGTTCCCTGGCGTGGGCGGTGATGCACAGGCCGCAGCCGTTAACGGCGGATACCGCCAGTGAATACAGTTCAAAATCGACCTTGTCGACGCCTGGCGAACCAATTACGTTCATGCGCAGCCTGGCGGGCATGTTGGCGTAATCTCCGTCTTGGGCCAGGTGCAGAAAGCGATAGTACACATTGTTCATGCCCATGATTGCAGCGGCAGCTTTGGCGGCCTCGATACTCTTGTCGTCAACATCGCCGGTAAAGGCTGTTTCCAGTTCTCTCGCAAAACTGGTGTTGCGGGCCGCAATGGCAGAGGCCAGAGCTGTCGCTTTGATCTGGGTTGCGCTCAGCCCCGGGGCGCCCTCGGGGGTCAGTACGCTGGACAGATTGAGCTTGAGATCCTTGGCGTATCCGGGGATCCGGTTTTTGATATCACTGATAGTCATTTCTGTTCCTCCCGGCCATCTGGCTTGGCAAGCAATGTGGCCGGTTTCCAAGTCGTTAGTGGTTTGCGAAGCAGTGGGGTGCGGCGGGCCCGCCTCGGGGCCCGCTGCCCATCATGCGCCTCAGGCAGCTTTCAGGGTATCGTCGCCCTTGCTCCAGTTGCAGGGGCACAGCTCGTCCGTCTGCAGCGCGTCCAGCACGCGCAGAACTTCCTGCGGGCTGCGACCAACGTCGAGATCCGTTACGTAAACGAAACGGATGATGCCGTCGGGGTCCACAATGTAGGTGGCGCGCTGAGCAACGCCGGCTTCCTTATCGAGAATGCCGAGTGCCGTGGTCAGTTCGCGCTTGATGTCCGACAACATCGGAAATGGCAAATCTTTCAGTTCCTCCTTGTCGCGACGCCAAGCCAGGTGCACGAACTCTGAGTCCACGCTGACGCCCAGCAGCTTCGCGTCGCGGTCGGCGAAGTCTTCGTTCAGCTTGCCGAAGGCTGCGATCTCGGTGGGGCAGATGAAGGTGAAATCCTTCGGCCAGAAAAATACCACCTTCCACTCGCCAGCCTTGCTGCCGGTGGAGATGTCGGTAAAGGCCTTGTTCATGTCATTGGACACGACGCCCGTTAATTCGATTTCCGGAAATTTGTCTCCAATCCCTAACATTTCTTACTCCTCCAAACTTTAATTCGCCCTGACGGGCAGACAGATGCCATGGCTCAACGCCAGCTGCGAGCATGATTGCAGTCCTTGATAGATTTATCCAATCAATTATAATTATGAAACTGATAGACAAAGACTATTAAATGAATTTACGGGACTTGCGTTACCTGGTGGCCCTGGCGGAGACGCGACACTTTCGGCGTGCCGCGGAACGCTGCTTCGTGACCCAGCCCACCCTGAGCACCCAGATCAAAAAGCTGGAGGAGCAACTCGGGGTGCTCCTGGTGGAACGCCAGTCCGGGGGCGTCTCGGTCACTCGGGTCGGCGAACAGGTAGTGGCGCGCGCCCGACGCGTGTTGGAGGAGGCGGATGGCATCGTGGCCTTTACCCGCCAGCACCGTGACCCCATGACCGGCTCGATCCAGATCGGATTGATCCCAACCGTGGCTCCTTACCTGTTGCCGCATATCGTTGAGCCCCTGCACGAGGCCTTCCCGAAGCTGGAGCTATTACTGGTGGAAGCACAGACCGAGCGGCTGCTTGCCAGGCTCAGCAATGGCGAGCTCGACGCCGGCATTCTGGCACTGCCCCTGGCGGACGAACGGCTGGCAAGCCGATCCCTGTACGAGGAAGCGTTTTTTGTTGCCTTGCCTCGCGGGCACCCCCTCGCCCAGAAGAAACTGCTGCGCATGAGTGACCTGGCCAGCGAATCCATGCTGTTACTGGAGGACGGCCATTGCCTGCGGGACCAGGCCCTCGAGGTGTGTGCCCTCGCCGGCGTTAACGAGCGTACCGATTTCCGCGCCACCAGCCTGGAGACGCTGCGCCAGATGGTGGCAGCAGGTGTGGGCATAACGCTGCTGCCCGAGCTGGCCGCGCCGCGGCCGGTAGCCGGTCAGCAATCCTCGCTGGAGATCCGGGCCTTCGCGCCCCCCGCGCCGAGTCGGCGCATTGGTATTGCCTGGCGTAGTACCAGCGCCCGGCACGAAACAGTGCAGCGCATCGCTGACTTGGTGGAAGAACTGCTGCGTCTGGCCCGGGTTGCCTGACTCAGGCTTTGCGTAATACCAGCACCGGAGATTCCTGTACCGATTTGCGTGCCGCCAGGATGCCGCTGACGCCCACCAGCAACATGCCTCCCACCAGACCGCCGGCCCATACCAGAGGATTGATTGCGAGCGGCAGATCGAACACCTGGGTCGCCAGCAAGGCGCCGCTGACGGTGGCGCCGGCTGCGGCCAGCAAGCCGGCCAGCATTCCCAAAGCCAGGAACTCGCTGGCCAGTCCGGCAAACACCACCCGTTTTTTTGCACCCAGGGTGCGCAGCATGGCCGCTTCGTAGCGCCGCTCATCGCTGGTGGTCTGTACCGCGGCGATCAACACCATCAGCCCGGCCAGCAGCGTAAAGCCGAATACGTATTCAACGGCCAGCACCGCCTTGTCGATCACGCCGCGCACCTGGTTGAGAATCGCCTCCATGTCGATGGAGGTAATGCTGGGAAACTGCCGGATCATGTCCAGCAGGATGGCGCGGCGGGATTCGTCCACATACAGACTGGAAATGAACGTCGATGGATAACCCGCCAGGCTGGATGGGGTCAGCAGCATGAAAAAGTTGGGTTGAAAACTGTCCCAGTCCACACTGCGCAGGCTGGTTACGGTGGCATCGAGATCCTCACCCGCAATATTGAAGCTGAGCGTATCGCCGAGACTGATGCCCAGGGATTCTGCGAAATCCTCTTCCACCGACACCAGGTAGTCGGGCGAGTCGCGGGTCCAGAAGCGCCCGGCAGTAATCTTGTTGGCCGCCGGCAGCACCTCGCTGTAACTGAGGTTTGCTTCGCGATTGACGAGCCGTTCGGCGCGGCTGCCGGGGGCGTAGCGGTCGTCTAAAGGCGCGGCATTGATGGCCAGCAGCCGTGCCCGGACCAGCGGCACCAGCTGCGGTGGTGCCAGGCCGTTATTGGCAAAGAACTCGCGCAATGGGCCGGTCTCATCCGGCTGGATATTGATCAGGAAATGGTTGGGGGCCTCCTCCGGCAGCGAGGCCTGCCAGCCTTCCAGCAGGTCGTTGCGCACGATGCCCAGCAGCAGCAGCACCATGAGACTGAGCCCAAAGGCAGTTACCTGCACCACGCTGTCACGTCCGCGACGGGCGATATTGGCCAGTCCGTAGCGCCATGCAATGCCAACCTGGCCGCGCAGGCGTCCGGTGCCCGCGACCAGAATCCAGCCGGCCAGCGTCAGCAGGCCCGCCGTAATGATGGCGCCCAGGCTGATCCATGCCATCAGTGACAGGTCCCGAATCAGCCAGTAGAGCAGGGCGCCCAGCGCGCCCATGGCTGCGGCGTAAAACACGAAATTGCTGAGCGGCGGCGGAGCCAGGTCATGGCGCAATACCCGCGCTGGCGGCGTACGTCGCAGTTGTAACAATGCCGGCAGGGCGAAGCCGGCGAGCATCAGCACCGCGGTGGCCAGGCCCAGCAATGCCGGGCGCAGACCTGCGGGCGGTAATTCGCTGGCCACCAGTTCGCCCACGAAACTCACCAGCAGGGCCTGGGCACCGTAGCCCACCAGGCTGCCGGCCACGGCGGCCAGCACGGCCAGCAGCGCCAGTTGCAGCAGGTTCAGGCGCAGTATGTCCGCCTGGCGGGCACCCAGGCACTTCATCAGCGCGGCCAGGTCCAGGTGACGCGCCACGTAATGACGTGCAGACATGGCAATGGCAACACCGGCCAGCAGCACCGCCACGATGGCGGCAAGCCCCAGGAAACGCCGCGCCCGATCCAGTGCCCGGCGGATTTCCGGCTGGGCATCGTCCAGGGTGACCAGGCGCTGGCCATCCCTGAGTTCCCCCCCGAGCCAAGTGGCGAAGCGCTGCACGTCGGCGGGCTCGCCGGCAAACAGAAAGCGGTAACTGACCCGGCTGCCCGGCTGCACCAATTGGGTTGCCTGGACATCGTCGATGTTGATCAAGAGGGTCGGCGCCAGGTCAACGAAGCGCCAGCCCCGGTCTGGTACGTGGTCCAGCAGACGCTGAAGGTGCAGTTCGGCTGCGCCCACGCCAATTTTTGCACCTGCCCCCGCGCCCAGTTGCGCCAGCAGCCGGGCATCCGCCCAGCCCTGTCCGCTGGCAGGTATGGAAGTGGCCACCGCGGCTGGTGAGAAGAAGTCGTCCCGCACACGCAGTTGGCCGCGCAGCGGGTAGTTAGCGCTGACCGCGCGCACCTCCACCAGGGTACTGCTGTCGTTGGCAATCACCACGCTGGGAAACGACAGGCTGCGGGCGCTGTCAAGGCCGAAGCTTCGGGCGGCATCCAGCCACTCGTCATTCAACGGGGCGCGGGAACGCACCACCAGGTCCGCAGCCAGCACACCCGCGGCTTCACGATCCATGGCGGTACCGACTCGCTCGGTGAAAAAACCGATGGCGGTCATGGCCGCCACGGCCACCAGCAGCGCCCCGGACAAAACGCCCAGCTCGCCGGACAGCCAGTCACGGCTGAGTCCCCGCAGCGCCAGTCGCCCGCTATCCAAGGCCCTGGGTCCCGTCGTCCGGCAGCAGTCGGCCGCCATCCATGTGCAGCACGCGATCGCAGCGTCCGGCCAGGGCTACGTCATGGGTCACCATCACCAGCGTGGTTGCGCGGCGGGCATTGAGGGAAAACAACAGCTCGATTACGGTCTCGCCGGTGCGCTTGTCGAGATTGCCGGTGGGCTCGTCGGCGAACAACACGGCGGGTTCAGTTACAAAGGCCCGCGCGATGGCCACGCGTTGTTTCTCGCCGCCGGAGAGCTGGCGCGGATAATGGCGCCGGCGCGGCAACAGGCCGACTTGGTCCAGTACGGCATCCGCTGCCTGGCGCGCATCCCGGTAGCCGGCCAATTCCAGCGGCAGCATGACATTTTCTTCTGCGGTCAGCGATGCAATGAGGTGAAAAGACTGGAACACGAAGCCGACGCGCCGTGCGCGCAGCGAGGCGCGACCGTCTTCATCCAGCGCCGAGATCTCCTCGCCATCCAGCCACACTTGCCCGGAGCTGGGTTCGTCCAGCCCGGCAAGCAGGGCCAGCAGGGTCGACTTGCCGGCGCCGGACGGGCCCACCAGCGCCACCGTTTCACCGGCCTTAACCTCAAGACCTATTTCGCTCAGAATGGTAAGTTGACCCTCGGGACTCGTTACCCGCTTGTACAAGTTTTTTGCCCGGAGAACCGTTTTGCGTGTCGTTGTATCGCTCACCCTGTACCTGACCCTCGTGCTGCTGTCCGGGTTCCCGGTGCCTGGGAACGCCGGGACCTGTGCAAAAATTCTCGTAGTCGGCGACAGCCTGAGTGCCGGCTATGGCCTGGCGGCTGATGAAAGCTGGGTTGCATTGCTGTCAGCGCGGTTGCGCGATCAAGGGTATGGGTACCGGGTGGTAAATGCCAGTATCACGGGCGATACCACGCGCGGCGGTATGACCCGATTACCGCGCGCTTTGCAAAGACACTCACCGGAGCTGGTCATTATCGAACTGGGCGGCAATGATGGTCTGCGCGGATTACCGATCCCGGAAATTCGCGCCAATCTGTCTGCCATGATCAAAGCTTCTGCAGCGGCTGGCGCCCGGGTGCTGTTGCTGGGCATGCGGATTCCGCCCAATTACGGTATCGATTACGCCGGGCGTTTTGCGCGGCTATTCGATGAACTGGTCGAAGAGCATGATATTGCCGGTGCGCCTTTCCTGCTGGAAAAGGTAGCCCTGGATGACGGACTCATGCAGGCGGACGGTATTCACCCCAATGCCCGGGCACAGCCGCTGATGCTGGATACCGTCTGGCCGAGCCTCGCACCGCTTTTGAAACTCAGCGAATCCGCCGGGAACGACTCCAAGTCGTTGAATTAGTTGGGCGCCCCACCGCGGCCGCAGGAGCAGTCGCTTGCGGTAATATAGGCAGTCCCGGGGCGTCATATCCCAACAAGTAAAATTGCGAGCCGGTATGCAAGGCCGGTCGTGTCAACAGCCCTGGCTCGAGGACAATAAAATGGTGGAAAAAGTCTGGCTGAACGAATATCCGGCGGGTGTGCCACATACGATCGACATGGACCGCTATCGATCCCTCAAGGAGATCATCGAAAACAGCTGTGCGCGTTATCGTGATTTGCCGGCCTTCATCAACATGGGCAAGAGCCTGACCTTTGGTGAGATCGATCAGAAAAGCCGCTACTTTGCGACCTACCTGCAAAAAGTTGTAGGACTCAAAAAAGGCGATCGGGTCGCGGTGATGATGCCCAACCTGCTGCAATATCCGATCGCTATCTTTGGAATTCTGCGCGCCGGCATGGTGGTGGTGAACACCAACCCCTTGTACACAGCCCGTGAACTGCGTCACCAGCTCAAGGATTCCGGGGCCAGTGCAATTGTCATCGTGGAAAATTTTGCCTGCACCCTGCAGAAAGTGCTGCCGGATACCCAGATCAAGAAAGTCATCACCACGCAGGTGGGTGACATGCTGGGCTTCCCGAAATCGAAGCTCGTCAACTTT
Organism: Gammaproteobacteria bacterium; assembly: GCA_041609715.1. Classification (GTDB taxonomy): domain Bacteria; phylum Pseudomonadota; class Gammaproteobacteria; order Steroidobacterales; family JABDLF01; genus JABDLF01. Next base: position 5,392 of record JBFIQI010000013.1, on the reverse strand, counting down.
GTCCTCAAGAAGGTCAAGAAAATGGTTCCCGCCTGGGACATTCCCGACACCGTCAAATTCAATCGGGCATTGAACGAGGGCAAATGGCATACGCTGGACCCGGTAGATCTCGGGCATGATGATCTGGCCTTCCTCCAGTACACCGGCGGCACCACCGGTGTGGCCAAGGGCGCCATGCTTACCCATGGCAACATGGTAGCCAACCTGTTGCAGGCATCCGCCTGGTTATCCATCGTCACCCAGGAAGGTCGCGACACGGTTATTACCGCCTTGCCGCTGTATCACATCTTTTCCCTGACGGCGAATTGCCTGACTTTCATGGAAATGGGCGGTTGCAACCTGTTGATCACCAACCCGCGTGATTTCGGAGCTTTCGTCAAGGAACTCAAGCAGCATCATTTCACCGCCATGACCGGCGTCAACACCCTGTTCAACGCGCTACTCAACACACCTGGCTTCAAGGATGTGGATTTTTCCGATCTCACCATCACCCTGGGTGGCGGTATGGCGGTGCAGCGGGCGGTCGCGGAAGAGTGGCAGCGGGTCACCGATGCGCCGCTGATAGAGGCTTACGGTCTGACCGAGACCAGCCCGGCCGCGGCCATCAATCCACTGACCAATACCGAATACAATGGTTCGATCGGCGTGCCGATTCCCTCAACAGAGTTCAGTATCCGCGATGACCAGGGCAAGGACTTGCCTATGGGCGAGGTGGGTGAAATCTGCATTCGCGGACCACAGGTCATGAAGGGTTACTGGAATCGCCCTGAAGCCACTGCCGAGACCATGTTCGAGGGCGGTTGGCTGCGCACCGGCGATATGGGCCGCATGGATGAGAAGGGCTATTTCTTCATAGAGGATCGCAAGAAAGACATGATCCTGGTGTCCGGGTTTAACGTGTATCCCAACGAAATCGAATCCGTGGTGGTGGAGCATCCGGGCATTCTCGAAGCAGCGGCGGTGGGCGTGCCTGACGAACGTTCCGGTGAAGCCGTCAAACTGTTCGTGGTAGCCAAGGACAAGAGTCTCACCGAGAAACAGGTTCGCGACTTCTGCAAGGAGCAGCTGACCGGCTACAAGGTACCGAAGTCGGTGGAATTCCGCGACGAACTGCCCAAGACCAATGTGGGCAAAATCCTGCGCCGGGCACTGCGCGATGAGGCCGTAAAAAAACAATCAGCACCAGCCTGATAACGGCTCCTCAAGAAGCGTGTCAGAACTGATCCTTTACGGCTATCCGGTGAGCACCTTTGTGCGCACTGCGCGCATGGCCTGCGTGGAAAAGGGCGTGCCCTACAGCCTCGATGCATTCGAAACATTCGAGTTCCGGAGCGCCGTGCACCGTGAGCTGCACCCCTTCGCCAAGATGCCGGTGATGCGCCACGACGAAGTGGTGCTGTTCGAGACCCTGGCCATTTGTATTTACATCGACGAGACTTTTGAAGGTCCGTCGCTGACGCCCGAGAAGCTCATCGATCGTTGTCATATGTACCAGTGGATAAGCACCATCAACGATGCGATCTATCACGGCGTAGTGCGCAAATGGATACTCCCGGTGCTGCGAAACAAGAACCTTGCGGTACAGGAGAGCAAGGCGCTGCGCAATGCCGCACGCGAGCAGCTTGTTACCGTTGACGCCTGCTGCGGCGGCAATTTCCTGGCCGGAAACTCGGTCAGTCTCGCGGACCTTTTCATCGCGCCGATCCTCGCCTATGCGCTGCAGCTGGATAGAGATTTGTTGGCAGGCTGCGGCAATCTCGGCAACATCTGGCTGGAAATCAGCGCCCGGGAGAGTTTCGCGAAGACCATGCCCTGAAGCCGGGCGGTAATCTAGCTGCGCGACCACTCCTGCAGGCGGTCGAGGGCGGCGCTGAGCTGGTTGGTGACCTGGTTCTTGCGCCGCGCGGCGGTGCGTGCCGACAGGGGCACCGCAACCGCTTCGCTGAAATGCCGGTCCTTTTTGTTCAAAACGCTCATGTTCAGGCGGATTCCGTGTTTGCCCAGTACCGGGCGCAGCTCCTTGGCATGGGCGAGCAGATCGGCGCGCGTCGTTTCATAGGCATGTTGACAAATTTTCAGACGGCTTGAGTAGCTGAATATATTGGTGAAAAACATTCTCGAGTCATCGCGATCCGGCTCGAACAGCACGATGTCCCGATCGGGATAGATCGACCCATATTTTTCCATTCCCACTTCCATGCGCGAATGCACCAGGGCGCGGAATGTCTGTGACAAAACCACCGGCAAGCCGCCTTCCTTCAGTTTGTCATGAGGCTTGTCGGGGTCAGCCGCAGCCAGCTTTGCGTCGTAGGGCACGATGGGATTGATGCACAGGAGCAATTCGGCGCCTTCATCCAGTGCCACCGAAGCATGCAGCGTGCGTTTCAGTGCGCCATCCAGGTAATAGTGTCCGTCGATCTCAACAGGCGGGTAGAGCCCCGGCAATGCCGTGCTGGCCTGGATGGCACGGGAAATCGGCACATGGTCGTGTTCCGGATCCCCGAAACGCACCGAATCGCCGGTGTCCAGGTCGGTAGCCACCACTCGCAGGGTGCGTCGGAGTTCCCTGAAATCGTTGGTGCGATTGCGGGAGCTGTAAAGGTCGCTCAAAAATTCATTGACTGGCTCGTTGGAGAAAATACCCGCGGGAATAATGCGGTTCAGCCCGGCAAGCGCTTCCAGCAGCCCAACATCCGGAATATTGCGCACGAAGCGTGCCAGGCTGCTGCCCAGGGCGGCGGGCAGGCTCGCCAGGCTTTGCAGATAACCGCCCAGGTTGGGCGTAAGAAAAACCCTGGGCGAGATCGGATGAGCCTCGGATTCGTTCTGGATAAATATCCTCGCCATCTGCGAGGTGGAAATGCCATTCACCAGGTTGGAAGCAATGAAGGCGCCCGAGCTCACGCCCACGTAGACGTCGAGTTCGTGCAGATCGATGCCTTTGAGTGCCTCGTCCAGCGCGATCAACGCGCCAACCTCGTAAATGCCGCCGACGGGTCCGCCGCCAGCCAGCGCCAGTCCGATATGGCAACCGTTTTTACCGCGCCTGGGTTTACTCGCCGCTGTGACCGAGAGTGTCAAGAGAAGCTTCTTTGCCTGGCCTGGCTGAGAGCCTTACGCAGCGGAGCCTGTTTTTTTCTTGCGGCTCGTCTTGCTTCGCGCCGTCTTTTTACGACCCGCCGTTTTCCTGCTCGATTTCTTTTTGGTTTTGCGAGTGGCCTTCTTTGAAGTCGTTTTCACGGGTGCGCCGGTCAGTTTTTCCACGGCCCGGGTAAGCGCTTCCACCCGAGCTGATAATTCTTGCACGTCGTCGTGGGTTGGAATCTGCATGGCATTCAGTACCCGCGCCACCCGTGATTCGAACACCTGCTCCAGCTTCTCCCAGGTGTCCACGGCCATGCCTTTTACGCTGCTGCCGGATTTCTTGCTGCTTTTCTTGCTCACCTGTGCCCCCGTAATGATTATTCTGAGCCGTCCGCTTGCTGGCGCAAGCTGGTGGATAGCTTGTGACCCCTGAACGCTGCCGGAGGCCCCTCGCCTCAGGCGCGGTTTGCCGCAATGCAATAAAGTAAGGATAACACCAAAATGCCCGCGGCAACCGGGGGCGGTTTGGTCAATTCAGGCCAGCAGGGCCCGATGCCGATCCAGGTCGGCTGCCACCTCTTGCGGATCCGGCCGGCGGTCCCAGGGAGCCATCAGGGTCATCAGCAGGAGTTTCTCGAATTCACCGCGAAACCGCGAGATTATCGCCCCCGGATCGGGCACCCGCTTTTGATCGGCAATCAGCCCGAACTGCACCCGGCCGTCATAACTCAGGATACTCACGCCCAGCCCGACACTGCCGCTGGAGGGCACCCAGAACATCTGCTGGGCAATTCGGCGCCCGGCCAGGTACAGGGGTTCCCGCGGTCCCGGCACGTTGGTCATCACCAGGCTGGTTTTCTGACTCAACATATCCAGGGCCGCCTGCTGCAGCTGCTTGGGTCCCAGTCCCAGTGCGCCCAGCAGCAGATAAGTGGCCAGTGGTTGACGCGAAGCTTTCAGGGCCTGCATGTTTTCGTGCACTTTGTAGAGGCGCTCCAGCGGATTGTGGATTCCGATGGGCAAATCCAGCAGCACCAGCCCGAACTGGTTGCCCAGCCTGGCGGGAGCATCCAGTGGCCGCAGGTTTACCGGCACTGCTGCGCGGATCACCAGGCCATCGGTTGATTCGCCGTTTTCCTCGAGATAACTGTGCAGTGCTCCGGCGGCACTGGCCAGCAGCACGTCGTTGATGGTGCAGCCCAGGGCTTTGCCGATGGTGCGCACTTCCTCCAAAGGCAGGGGCTCGGCCCAGGCGACACGCTTGCGGGTACCGAGATCGCCTTTGAAGGAGGTCTCGGGATCGTCTTCCAGCAGGCCCAGTTTTGCCAACTCGGCGGCCAGGTCCACGCCGCTTTTCACCAGGTTGGCGGCCGCCCCCGGCTCCTGCACGATATGCAGGCTGTTCTGCCACAGCGTAGCCCCCAGCTTCAGACCATAATTGACCAGCGGCAGGCCGCCTTGCGCCTGTTTGCTGGTCTTTTGCCGGGTGCCGGCCGCACCGCGGGTGCTGTTTCCCTCCTGGGTTTCGGTCATGGCCATCAGTACCTGGATCAGCGCGATGCCATCGGCGTAGGCGTGATGAATGCGGATGACAATGGCGGATCCGCCCTGAAAGTTCTCCACCAGGTTGAACTGCCACATGGGCTTCCAGGGATCCAGCGGGGTACTGGCCAGGTCGCTGGCATAGTCCTGCAAGGCCAGCTTGTCGGCTTTGCCCGGCAGCGCCACTCGCTGCACGTGGGCGTCGAGATCGAAATTCGGGTCTTCTTTCCAGACCCCCGATGCGGCGTCACGATCCGCCCGTTGCCGAAAGCGCTCGAAGCGCAGGAACCGCTCCCGGACAACCTTGCGCAGGCGCGCGTAAGCAACCTTCTCCTCGAAGATCATCACGCCCGTGATCATCATCAGGTTGGTGGGGCTTTCCATTCGCAACCAGGCCGTGTCCACGCTGGACATGCTGTCGCGACCGGGGATCAATGCATCCAAAACCATCTGCTTGCGGTATCTTTCCGTTAATGGGTCGATTCGGGGAACGCTACCACCTTGAATTTTTTTGCACAATCGGAGCCCGGCCGTGAGCGGGCGGGATGACAGCAAGGCTGCGCTGCTGCGGCAGTTGCGTCGCGTGTTGGAGCTTGATCGGCGAGAAGCCGCCGGCGAGGCGCAACCCGCAGGGCTGCGCGTGTTGGCCACCTGGCAGGCACGACGCCTGGCGGCGACCTATGCCGATTTCAGGGCCCGGGAACGCTACCGCAAGGCGGTGGCGTTTTTCCTGGAGGACCTCTACGGGCCGGGGGATTTCAGCCAG
>JBFIQI010000012.1:0-31000 GCA_041609715.1 Gammaproteobacteria bacterium | reverse complement strand
GATGTCGCCTTGCTCGCTTACCGTTGCGGGGGCAGTGTCGGACTTGCTGCGAACAGCGCACCGACTTCCCGTTGGACCGGCGAGGCCGATCCTACCCTGAGCGGCGCTAACCTTAGGTGGCGCGCCAGCCACTGTCAACAAATCGGCCGGAAAGCAAGCGGCCCGGCGAGGTAGAATGTCGCCAGATTGGCAGGAGGCTCGAGAGCGTGGATTACAGCCCATACCTCAAGGTGGCCCGTCGCGCGGCGACCGCGGCTGCGGCGCGCATCCGTGAACACTACGAAAACTGGCAAAAGGGCGATGGGCCCGGGATCGGCCTGCAAATCAAAGCCGACAACACTCCGGTAACGGTTGCCGACAAGGAGGCGGAGCAGCTTATTCAGGAGATCGTCAGTGAACACTTTCCCAAGCACGATTTTTTTGGCGAGGAAACTGGGCGCAGCGGCACCGACAGCGAATTTTTGTGGCTGGTCGATCCCCTGGACGGTACCCGCGGTTTTGTGCGCCGTTACCCGTTTTTTTCCACGCAGATTGCGCTTATGCACGCTGGTGAAATTGTGGTGGGCGTATCGGCGGCACCCATGTTTGGCGAGACCGCCTGGGCCCAGCGCGGCGCTGGCGCCTGGCTCGATGGCCAGGTTTTGCAGGTGAGCGACATTGCGCAAATGGACCAGGCTACCGTGTCCACCGGAAATCTGGCGACACTGGCGGGCAGCCGGAACTGGGCGGGTCTCGGCAAGATCATCAGCCGCGTTGCGCGCAATCGTGGTTATGGCGACTTCTATCATTACCATTTGCTGGCGGCGGGCAAGATCGAACTGGTGATCGAGTCGGACGTGAATATTCTCGATATCGCAGCGCTGTCTTTGATCGTCAGCGAAGCCGGCGGTCGGTTTACCGATCTGGACGGTGAACCGGTGGCGCTCGGCACCCGCTCAGTGCTGGCCGGCACTCCCGCTATCTGGCAGGCTGCACGGAAGTTGCTGTGAAGTTGCCTGTTTACCGAGTAAGTGCCTTCACCCGTGATGTGTTCGCGGGCAACCCGGCTGCCGTGTGTCCACTGGAACAGTGGCTGGATGATGCGGTGTTGCAATCCATCGCAACCGAAAACAACCTCTCGGAAACTGCTTTCATCGTGCGCGGCGACAACGGCTGGCGGCTGCGCTGGTTTACTCCGGGGATGGAAGTGGACCTGTGTGGTCATGCAACCCTGGCGGCCGCCTGGGTGGTCACGCGTCACCTCGAACCGGCTGCCCGAGAAGTGCTTTTCTTTACCCGCAGCGGGCCACTGGCCGTGCGTGTCGATGGCGATCTGCTGCGCATGGATTTTCCGTCACAGCCCGTCACCCAGCTGAGCGAGCCGCCCGCCGAGTTGTTACAGGGACTGGGTTGTCGGCCGCTCTTTACCGGGGTCGCGGAGTATTACCTGGCGGTTCTTGAGACCGCTTCCGATGTGCGGGCCCTGCAGCCTGATTATGGACAGTTGGCAAAGTTGGACCGTATCGGGGTGATCGTGACGGCGCCTGGTTGGGACGTGGATTTCGTTTCACGTTTTTTTGCCCCGGCAGCCGGGGTTCCTGAAGACCCGGTAACCGGTTCCGCTCATTGCACCTTGATCCCCTACTGGGCTCAGCGCCTGCGAAAACAAACGCTGGTAGCGCGCCAGATCTCGCAACGCGCGGGAGATCTGCTGTGTCAGAACTGCGGTGACCGGGTAGAAATTGCCGGGCATGCGGTTCCCTATATGACCGGAGAAATTTCGCTGCCCGACTGAAGCTCTGCTGTGGGCAGGAACATTCCGGGGCCGTCGTCGTCGCGGGGCCGGAATCCGAAACGCGCGTAAAAGCTGGCGGCGTTTCGAGCGGCCATCAGGCCGATGAAGGCGCCCTCGGCAGCATGACTGTCAAGCCATTTCAAAAGATGTTGCATCATCTGGGTGCCGATCCCGCGACCCCGGTATTCCTGATCCACCAGCATGTCCTGTATGTAGAAATACAGGCCACCGTCACCTACGATCCTCGCGCAGGCAACCACCCGGTTATTGTCCACCGCCACCAGGTTGTACAGCGAGGATGACAAGCCGGCTTCTGCCGCACGCGCATCCACCGCGTCCCATCCGGCCTGCCCGCGCAGATGCATATACTGATCGGCGGTGGGACGCGTGGCCACCAGCGTTACTGGTTGATCCGGGTTTGCATTATGTTTGCGCATATGACTTTCAGGCCGCGAAAAAAAACTGCTGCGCAGCCGCGCCTGCCGCAACAAAACGGGTGGCGTAAAGTTCTGCAAGGGTTGTATCGTTAATGACTTCGCCTGCCTCGCCGGCCTGCCAGCGCCCGTCTCCGAACAGCAGTAACGCCTGATCGCAAAAACTGTACGCGAGGTTGACGTCGTGCAAACTGAGGATGACGGTGCGCCCGGCTGCGGCATACTTGCGGAGCAACCGCATGATGGTGACCTGGTGACGAGGATCGAGATTGTTGATGGGCTCGTCCAGCAACAGGACATCAGGGTCCTGGGCGAATAAGGTTGCGATGGCCAGCCGCCGCCGTTCGCCGCCTGACATGGTCATCACGTCGCGCGCCGCAAAATCCTCCAGCTCCACCGCCGCCAGCGCCGATCTGGCCGCGTTCAGGTCTGCATCGCCCACCCAGCCAAGCAGGCCGATATGCGGGTGTCTCCCCGTCAGTACTGTATCCAGCGCGGTCGCCGGGAATGGATACTCATGACTCTGCATGAGCAGTCCCAAAGTCCGGGCGAGCGGCCGGCGTGGCCAGTCCGACAGTCCGCGATCGCAGAGACTTATGCTGCCGCCGGCGGGTGGACGCAGACCCGCCAGGGTGTGCAGCAAGGTGGTCTTTCCGGCGCCGTTCTGGCCCAGCAGCGCGGTAATGCTGCCGGCTTCAAAAACCAGCTCAAGATCTTTGACCAGCAAGCGCCCCGGAACCCGGACGGCAAGCCCGCGGCAGGACAGGTGGGTGTTTGGCGGCGAGGCCTTCATGATCCGAGTTTACCAAAGGGCCGAGAGTCACTGTGGCCAGGCGATCTCGCGGGCCGTTGTGGCGCCCACCAGGGTGCTGCCCAGCCCCGGGGGGATTTCCGCACTCTGCGGCGAGACGGGCACCCGGCCCCCCATGATTTCAGCAAATCGCTGGGGAAACAGTGGCTGACGCTCGGGTTCGGCAAACCCGTGGGGGTAGACGGGCAGATTGGTGGCCGGGTCATATTTGTCGGTGGCGCCAAATGTGTGCAGAAGCTCATGGGCGACAACAACCGAATTAACGCTTTCCTGATTGCGGCTCGCAAACACATGGGCAACGCCCACCAGCAACTTGCGCAAGCCGTGGGATTGAGGCAGTTCGCGGCGCGATGCCGGGTCGTGGAACACGACAAACAGGCGAATACGGGTATAGGGTCCGGGGTCATCCCGGGTCACCTGCCACGCCCAGTAGCGCAGACGCAAGCTCCACCAGGCCGTTTTCAACATGCCGGTATCCACCGGCGGGCGCGGCGGCAGCCGGGTAAGCTCCGTCCTCAGCTTGAGTTCGACAGGCTGGGTATTCTGAATACCGTAGCGACTCCCCTGCGCCGCGAAATATTTTTCAACAGGATTGAAAGCATCTTCGTCCAGCCTGTCCAGGTAGCGACGGGTCTGCAGGCCCGGGTCTCCTGCGATGGGGTAAACGGCGATGCGTTCGGTGTCACTCCAGTCCTGGGTGCGGGCGCCCGCAAGCCAGGCATCCAGCGCCACCAGCGCGAGCACCAGCAGCAGAATGCCAATGCGAAATTGTTTGAAGAATACGCCCTTCGCCACGGGCGATTCAGACGGCTGGCTCGTGGCCGGCAACGGTGGTGCCGCCGGTGCGTCGCGGATCAGCGGCAGCTTCCAGCCGGGCATCCCGGTGCAGCAGTGCCGCTCCGACGCCACCAAAGTACATGGACAGCTCCGGGAATTGGCGTACCGGCAGGGCTACCCGATCCAGTGGCAGACCGGGCTCACAGGCTGCGCGCCAGCCATCAGGCCCTCGCTCAACATGCAGGCGGGGCGCATCGATGGCCGCCTGCAGCGACTGCCCGCGATGAATAAAATTGACCAGGGCATGGAGTATGGCGCTGGTAATGCGATCCGCCCCGGGGGAGCCGATGGCGAGTGCCCGGCCATTAGCGTCGCGCGCCACGCAGGGTGCCATATTGGAAGGCAGTCGCCGGCCCGGCGGCGAAGCCGCCAGCCCGCTGCCGTTGAGCTCCAGTTCGCCCAGGCAATTATTCAGCCAGACGCCGGTACCGGGCGGCATGACGCCGGAGCCATAGCCTGCCGACATGGTGATTGCGCAGGCGAGACCTGCGCTGTCCACCGCTGAAACATGCACCGTCGATGGTGCGGTCATGCCGTCGAGTCCCACTTCTCTTACCAGCCGCATGAGTTCTGCAACTTCCAGGCTGCAGTCATCTTTGTCTGCCAGATGCTGGCGCCTGAAACCAAGTACCTTGTGCTGCACTTGTGCCATGCGGGCGACTGCTTGGGGACTGGCGGGGCTGTCCGTTTCGCGGTCCATAAGCAGCAACATGGCAGCGAGGGTTGCGCCACCGATAGCCGGTGCCGGATTGGTCGCGATTTGCCAGTTCTGTGCCCGCGCCAGCAGGCAGGGACGCGCTATGGGCTGGTAGGACTCGAGATCCTCAAGCGTCAATGCGCCATCGTTTTGTTGGATGTCGGCAATCATCTTACGGGCCAGGTCGCCCCGATAAAAACTGGCGGCGCCCTCCCTGGCGATTGTTTCCAGGGAGTCGGCGAGCCCTGCAACCTGCACCCGGGTGCCGGGAGTGAGGATCTCGCCGGTTTCGTCGTGTAAGGCGGTATAGCTTTGCCGGTTCCAGCCAAACACCAGTTCATGGGAGTAACGCAGGTAATTGTACGAGGCCTGGGAAACCGGAAAGCCTTCCCGGGCCCAGCGGATCGAAGGTCCGAAAAGCTCTTGCCAGGGAAGGCGGCCGTATCGTTGCGATGCCAGCTCGCAGCCCGCCAGCGCTCCGGGAGTCGCCACCGACCCATGACCCACGATAGTGCTGATGCCGCCCCCGTATTCCATGAAAATTTCTCGGCCGCCCCGACCGAGACGTTCTGCGGGCAAGCCGAGCCCCGGCACGGCGACGTTGGCGTCGATGGTCACCGGATCGGTTTCAGCCGGCCAGACGCTGAGATACGCGCCGGCCCCCAGCGCACAAACTCCCGGCTCAGTGACGGCGCTGACCAGGGCGGCAGCCAGAGCCGCATCCACGGCATTGCCTCCGCTGCGAGCTATTTCGGCGCCCGCCTCGGCAGAAATCGTGGAGCTGGAAGCCAGCGCAACTTTCATGGGCAAATCAAGCGGTGTTATTTATCGGAACTGCAGGGTTCACCATTGCGGCCCCGTCAGTCAACCGGATGTAGCGGCAGCTCGCTGGTCCTGGCCCGGGCTTCACGCTGCGGCAGGCTGGTCGCAATCACCCGCAGGACCTTTTCCGCGGTGGCTCGCCAGGCCGTCAGCTTGCCTCCGTAAATGCTGAGCAAACGTGGAGATGGGTGTCCGTGAGTCTCCAGAATGACCTCCCGGGAGCGATGAAAGGCATGCCCTTTGCCCGCTGGCAGGACCCTGAGGCCCGCGAAGGACTGACAATCGCCTGCCGTGACTTTGCCGCGATAGGCGGGAAAGTGATACGCGAGTATCGAACCCAGGTATTTGCGTTCTGCCTGCAGAGCCTGCACATGATCGAGATCGCCCGAGAACTGGGTTTCGGTGGTGCCCACCAGGGTCTTGCCTTTCCACGGCATAACGAAAATGGCCCGGCCATCCCTACGGCTTTCCAGGTAATAACAACCCTTGGTAATGCGCCCCTCCACCACCAGGTGGGCGCCCTGCACCAGTTCAATCGAGCGCTGTTCTACCGCTGGCGTCACCGCCGCCAGCACCTCGTTAACCCAGGGACCCGCCGCATTCACGATAGCGCGGGCCTGGACGCTGACTTCCCTGCCCTGATGGCGGTAGCTCAGTTCGGACCATTCCTTGCCGAGTTCAGCATTGATGAATTGCGCGTTTTCCTGGAATTCCGCACCGAGACTGGCGGCTGAGGCCATGATTGCCCGGGTCAATGCCTGGTCATCAGTCTGTGCGTCATGGTAATAGAATACCGACTGCAGCCCCTCGGTGATGAGGCCGTCCAGGTCCGACCACTGTGAGCGTGGCAGGGTGCCAAACTCGGTGCCTTTCTCAAATCCTGCCAGTACTGCGTACATGGACAGACCGATACGAATCTGCCAGGGGCGCCGACGGGTGGATTTGAAAATGGGAATCATGAAGCGCTGCAAATGCACCAGTTCCGGCGCCAGCCGCAGCATCAGGGTGCGTTCGCGCAGGCCTTCCCGCACCAATGAGAGCTCCATGGACTCCAGGTAGCGCAACCCGCCGTGAATCAGCTTGCTGGAGCGGCTGGAAGTGCCTTCCCCGAGCTGACCTTTTTCCAGCAGCAATGCCGAGTGTCCCGCTGCCGCCGCCGCCTGAGCCACGCCAGTGCCATTGATGCCACCACCGATTACGACCACATCGAACTGACGGCTCATCGGTACGGTGCCAGCGCCGGATGGCGCAGCATCCCGGCAATATCGAAAGTCTCGATCAGGTCTGCGCCCTGCCTGGTTAGCCGCAGGGCCAGTTGGGGATCGTCAACCTCATAAATCGCCCACCGCCAGGGACCCTTCCAAAGCGGTCGCGGATTCCTGCTGCTGGCTTTGGGGATGATTTTGTAGTCACAGAACAGGAACTGCGGTTCCAGAATGGTGGCCTCTTTATAGGCAATGCCGTTGAATTCGCGAATTGCCCAGCCGATTCTAGGCGCGCCGAGTTGACGTGCCTGGGCGACGGCTTCCGCCACAAAGCTGATTATCACGCACTGCCCGATACAGGCCTGCAGAGCTTCGAGCACCCGGGCCACAGTAAACCGGGAACCGAATTTTCCAATACTCTCCTTTTTGATCTCGGCAAATGCCGTAACGTGGGGATGCCGGGTGAGTTCGGCGCAGAGTTCGGCCAGGGTGGGGATGGCAACGTCAGCGTACTTGTCCCCGAATCGATCCGGTTCCCCGGGGGCATAAGCACGCAATTCGTCCAATGTCAGTTCGCAGACAACACCAGGTCGGCCTGTGGTTCGGTCCAGGGTCGGATCGTGCATCAGCACCGGGATACCGTCGGCGCTGAGCTGGATATCGAATTCCACCCAGCGCGCACCTGCGGCGATGGCCGCCCGGATACCGGTTAGGGTGTTCTCGGGAAATGCCGCCCGGTAGCCGCGGTGGGCGATCAATTCCACGGATAAACTGTCACCGGCAGCTTTGTCGGACATGGCGGGCATCATCCCTGGTAGAGAGTCGGACACGTCAAACATATCAGATTAGCTCTCGCGAGTTGCAACGACTCGAAGCGCTTCGAGTCTGGCTGCTTAGAGACCTCGTGGGGGTCTGGCCTGGGTGGCGTGACCGGGGTGCCTGCCAAATTTATGTAAAATAGCGTTGCCTCGATGCTTGGCCGCCTGCTCTCAGCGGCTCGCTGCCTGGAAATTGATAAGGAAGGGTCCCGGATACAACAATAATGGCCAGGCACGTCGCACCCAGATCGGTACATCTCTCGGACTACACGCCACCGGCCTACCTGGTGGACAGGGTGGAATTGCGCTTCAGCTTGTTCGAAGATTTCACCCGGGTCTCGAGCCGCATGACAATGCGCCGCAATCAGCAGCAGGATAGCCGCGTATTGGTGCTGGACGGGCATGATCTGGAGCTGGTACGGCTCTTGAAGGATGGCCGCAAGCTGGCGGCAGATGCCTATCGGGTGGACGAAGAGGGGCTCGTCATCGAGGATCCGGGCGAGCCCTTCACGCTGGAAATCGAGACCCTGATTCATCCTGAAAAAAATGCCAGCCTGGAGGGTTTGTACAAGTCGGGTGGCAACTTCTGTACGCAGTGCGAAGCCGAGGGGTTTCGCAAGATCACCTATTATCCTGACAGGCCTGATGTGCTCGCGCGCTTCAGTGTCATCATCGAGGCCGACAAGGCTGCCTACCCGGTCTTACTGGCCAACGGCAACCCGGTTGAATCCGGCGCATTGGAAAATGGCCGCCATTTTGCGCGCTGGGAAGACCCGTTTCCCAAGCCAAGTTACCTGTTTGCGCTGGTTGCGGGTCGCCTGGCCTGCGTTGCTGACGAGTTCACCACCTGCTCTGGCCGTCGTGTCCAGCTCCGGGTCTACGTAGAAGACCATAATGTTGACAAGTGCCAGCACGCGCTCCGGTGTTTGCAGAACGCCATGCGCTGGGATGAAGAGCGCTTTGGCCGGGAATACGATCTGGATATCTACATGATCGTTGCGGTTGACGATTTCAACATGGGGGCGATGGAAAACAAAGGCCTCAACATATTCAATTCAAAATATGTACTGGCGCGCCCGGAAACTGCCACGGACCGGGACTTCATTGCAATTGAAACTGTGGTTGCGCATGAGTATTTCCATAACTGGTCGGGCAACCGGGTCACATGTCGCGACTGGTTCCAGCTGACCCTGAAGGAGGGCCTGACGGTCTTTCGTGACCAGGAATTCACCGCAGATCGGCATAGCCGGGCGCTCAAGCGCATCGAGGACGTACGCTTTTTGCGCAAACGCCAGTTTGCCGAGGACGCCGGGCCCATGGCGCATGCCATTCAACCAGCCTCCTACATGGAAATAAATAACTTCTACACGGCAACCGTATACAACAAGGGTGCAGAGGTGATCCGCATGATCCAGACGCTGCTCGGCGAACGAGGGTTTCGCCGCGGCATGGATCTGTATTTCGCCAGTCATGACGGCGAGGCTGCCACTACCGAGGATTTCCTGCGCGCAATGGAGGATGCGACGGGCATTCAGCTGCAGCAATTTCGGCGCTGGTATCATCAGGCCGGCACGCCGAGGCTGGAAGTGACAACCCAATACGAGCCCCAGGCACAATGTTTTCATGTGACCTTGCGCCAGCTTCCGCCGGACGGCGTGGCCGAGGACAAATGGCAGCCCCTGCACATACCGGTGCGGGTCGGATTGCTGGATCCGGACGGTCATGAGATTGCCCTGCGCCTGGAAGGCGAACAGGTTTCTGTGAGCGGCAGCCGCGTTCTGGAATTAAAGGATACCGAGCAGACTTTCCGTTTTGCCGATATTTCGGTGCCGCCCAGCCTGTCTGTGTTGCGCGATTTTTCTGCTCCCGTTGAATTGCTGATGGAACGCTCCGACGCGGAGCTTGCGTTCCTGATGGTCAATGACACCGATCCATTCAATCGCTGGGATGCGGGTGAGCAGCTGGCCACCCGGCTGATACTCAATTGCAGAGACTCGGGTACCGGCAACGAGCATCATCCGGACTGCTACTTCGATGCCCTGCAAGCAATGCTGACCGACGATTCCCTGGACCCGGCCATGCTGGCCGAAGCCCTCAAACTGCCGGACGAAAATGAACTTTCCGGCAGGTTGGCCCAGGTCGATGTGGAAGCCATCCATGAGGCCCACCAGCGATTCGGCCAGGCACTGGTGGCGGCACTGCAGCCCGCGCTGGCGAGAGCTTTCCAACGGAATGCCGATGTCGCACCCGACGACGGCAGCCCGGCAGCGAGCGCCAGGCGCCGCCTCGCAGGGGTCTGCCTCGACTATCTGGTGCTGGCCCCGGAAGACAGCTGGCGCCAGCTTGCTCTTGAGCGTGTGCAGCAGGCCCGCAATATGACGGAGCAGGTCGGCGCACTCAGGGCACTGGTGCATGCCGGGTGCCCGGAAGGCGAAGCAGCCATCGAGGCGTTCGAACAACACTGGTCCCAGGAGCCCCTGGTCATGGATAAGTGGTTTAGCGTGCAGGCGACGGCGCCGCTGGCCACGACCCGGGCACGGGTAGAACAGCTGCTTGCGCACCCGGGATTTCATCTCGAAAATCCCAACCGGGTGCGCTCGCTCATCGGGGCTTATGCGGAAACGAACCATTATGGGTTTCATTTGGCGGATGGCAGCGGCTACCGGCTGCTGGCCGAGCAGGTTCTCAGGCTGGATGGTTTCAACCCCAGTACCGCGGCCCGACTGGTCGGGCCGTTAACGCGCTGGCATCGCTACGGTGAGCATCGCCGGGCTATGATGCGCGCAGAGTTGATGCGCATGGCCGATGTCGACGACCTGTCCCGCAACCTGTATGAACAAGTGAGCAAAAGCCTGGATAAAGCTGCTGCCGGGAGCAAATCCTGATGACTATAAAACGAGCATTGGTGGTGGACGATTCGCGCTCCGCACGCCTGATACTGCGGCGTCTGCTCGAAAAGCACGGGCTGGAGGTTGAGACGGCGGAGTCCGCAGAGCAAGCGCTCGACTATCTGCAGAAAAAGCGGCCCGATGCCATATTCATGGATCACACCATGCCGGGAATGGATGGCCTGCAGGCCGTCAAGGCCATCAAGAACGATCCCAAAACCGCGATGATCCCGGTGATGATGTACACGGCCAAGGAAGGAGAGTTGTATGTGGGGCAGGCGCGTGCGCTGGGTGCAGTCGGCGTCTTGCCCAAGCAGGTTGAGCCGGCTGAATTGTTCAAGGTTTTGCAGCGGCTGGGGCTGGTGAGAGACCAGCGCGGAGAGCGCGATAAGGGCAAGGCACCGCCGGTGCTCAAACGCGATGACCGGCGGCGTGCAGATGGTGAACCGCCGGGCATCCAGCTGAAGGGACTGGTAGAGCGGATGCTGTCGGAACAGCGTCACGAGTTGCGGACCGATATCCTGGCGAGTCATCGTGCTTTCGCGCGCCAGGTTGCCCAGGAGATTCTTGCAGAGCAACGCGCGGAGGCGGCGCGCCTCGAAGAGGCTGGCGAAAAGGCCGCCGAGGCTGTCGTCGAAACCCCTGGTGGCGAAGTTTCCACGCTATGGATGTGGTTTACCCTGGTACTGTTGCTGGCCAGCGCCTGGTTACTGTGGAGTGGCTACAAATCTGCTGATGAACTCAGTCGGGTCCAGCAGGAGCTATCCAACCAGCGCGGTGTACAGAGGGTGATGGCCGGCGGCTCCAGCACCATCAGGCAGGATCAGCTCGGCAGTCTGCGGGCGCGTCTGGCCACGGCTGGCGACCAGCTGTATCGCATGTTATCAGCACTCGAGTGGGCAACGAACCAGGGCAACCGCATCGGTTTTTCGGAGCTGGCCCTGGATGGCCAGCGCCTGGACATGGTGCAGGGACTGCTGGAGCGCCTCGACAGTCTTGGCTTCCAGGGCGTGCTGCGGCTCGAGACGCATCTGGGACGATTCTGCCTGGTGGGTGATGACAACTCAGGCTATTCACTGGCCGCACCGGAGCTGCCGGTGGATCAGTGCACCTTGATCGGCCATCCGCTGGACGATTCGATGTCGGTGGCAGAACGCCAGTCTCTCGAGTTCACTAATTTTCTTGACAGTTCCAGACTGCTGGAAACCGGTAATATCGAAATTCAGATTGTGCATCACGGTCGCGCAGACTCACGTGAGCTGTATTCTTACCCGCGGAGTGGGGCCACCGCCGGCGAGTGGAACGCCGCGGCGCAGAAGAATAACCGACTGGAAGTCGCTTTGCTGCCCGACCCTGACTGGCCTTTTCCTGCGCCCTGAACTTATCGGAAGGGCGCCGGTCTGTTGTCAGACAACCACCGCCGCTGCGCAGCAGCGGCATGACCTGCTCGTCGGGGGCCTACATGAACCAGCCGTACCGTAATTTTATTTTCCTGTCCGTCACGCTGCTGGTGCTGTTTGCCTGTAGCCGCCAGGAAGAGGATCTGACCGCGACTAGCGCAACGCCTCACGGCGCGGTGCTGGCCATGAGCGAAGCGCTGCGCGCAAACGACATCGAGATCTTGTTGCGTCAGTCCCTGAGCGTCAGCGAATACGCCGAGGCGCGTGAGGAATGGAACGCCGCGCGGGCTGGAGAAATAGCTCCCGCGGATGCCGCACAGCTCAACCAGTTCCTGGCGCGAATCAGTGATGGTGTTTTTGTGGACGAGTTGATGGCCGAAATCGGTCCCAAGCTGGAAGCAGCAAGAGAGAATTTGCCGCTGATGCTGATAGCGGCCCAGACCATGGGTCACGCCAGCATCTCCAACAACGAAGCCTTCACCCAGGCCCAGAAGGATTCTGCCAATGAACTGCTGGGGGCCCTGGGCAAATGGGCTGCCGGCCGGGACCTGGCGGATCCTGTCCTCGCGCGTCAGGCGCTTACCATCTGGGTGTCAGGGGCCCGCAAGATGGAGCTCCAGGAAGCCGCGGACCTGCAGGCGCTGGAGTTCGAGGATATGGTTGGGCGTGCCGGGCTGCTGCTGGCCGCTACCAAAAACGCACTGCAGGTATATGAATTTAACCTGGATGACGTGCTGTCTTCGGTACGGGCCGAAACTCTGCACCAGCAGGGAGATACCGCGCTGGTGCGCGTGCGTTTTGACCTGCTGGGCACAAAGCAGGAATTTGACGTCGCCATGCGGCGAGCCGACGGTCGCTGGATGCCCACGGGCCTGCAGCTCGAACTGCGCCAGGACAGCGAAGCGGATGGAGTAGATTCCTGATCTGCCACCAGCGGTGGCGGCCGCAAGCAGTTGCTCAGAACGGAACCCAGGACTTCTCGCGGGTCATGTGCAGGTAACCAATATTGGCGCCCTGGCGCCAGCCAACTCCGAAGCGGATTGGCGCCAGCACCGTTTTGCCGCTCTGGTTATAGTTGACGCTGACACCGCCGACAAAATACAGGCTGCCCTCGACTCCCGGAAAGCGCTGAAACAGCGTATCGGTATCCGGCAGGTTGTACACCAGGATGAAGGCCTTCGCGGCGTTACCGCCGATATCGAAGCCAACGGATGGTCCCTGCCAGTAAACAGTGCGGGTCTCGCCGTTCGCCAGCACCAGTGTGCCGGCGCCATAGCGCAGGCCAACACCAATTGCGCCGCCGACTTCTTCACCTTTGATGTAAGCATTGGGCCTGCCTTGCTCACGGAAGGCAGCTTCCACTACATCGGCAAGCCCGGCCGCACCCTCGCCAAAGAAATCTTCAGCCTCTTTCAAAACTGTTTTTTCACTGTGGGTTCCGGCGACAACAACATTGTCCTCGGCCGGTGGACTGGAGGCACACGCAGCTAACAACAAGACCGTCAATGCACTTGCGATGCCAGTGAGATTTCTCGACATATTTATCTCCGCTTATTTGAGTAAGTGTCCTAAGTTCTCTGCCGTGACCCACGCCACCGGCCCTAAGTCTAGCCTATGCGCATTAATGGCGTAATGCCGACGCATTCAGCCGAGTTGCCTGAGCAGCAGGCTCAGATCGGAGCCAAGCTTCTCAAGCAGCAGCGGCGCATTCACACCCGAGGCCACCAGGGCGGGTGTACCCTCGGAGTGCTCCCGCAGCTGTCCCTGCAAGGGTCCGTCTGAAACTTCTACACGCAAACGGAGCTCCTGTGAGCTGAAAAGTTCCGGATAGGCAAGCCAGGCCACGGTTGCGGCGTCGTGAACCGGGAAACCCGCTGCCTCCGTCCGTGGATGGAACTGGCGGTCGCGCCGGGCCATGAAGGTACATAACTTTTCGAAAAACATCGCCGCCGCGGTATTTTCGATTCCCCGAATAATAGTGGCGACATGTTTTGGGGTCAGACGCAGCGTGGTGCTGGTTTCCAGGGTCACGAGCTGGTTCGCCGGTCTGGCAGACAAAACAGTGGCTGCAGCCGGTGCGTCGAAGTAGAAGTTGAATTCCGCCGCCGGTGTCACGTTACCGGAACCCAAAGATCCGCCCATTACGATGAGCCGCTCGGCACGCCGCAAGATCCCTGCGCGCAAGCGTTCGGCAGCTGCGAGATTAGTGAGGGGCGCCACGGCCAGCAGCGAAACCGGCGTCTTCTCATCTTCAAGTTGCTGCACTATGGTGGCAGCAGAGTTCTCGTGGGTGGCGTTTGCCGGTGGCTCTGGCAAGGTCTTCGCGAGACCCCCCATGCCATCGGTACCGTGCACCTCGGCGGCATCTCGTACCTTGGTACCGTCAGTGCCGCGGGCCACGGGAATGCGCTCCAGTCCGCTCAGGCCCAGCAGGCCATGGGCGTTACGCCAGGTCTTGTCGGCGCCGACGTTGCCACCGGCGGTGGTAATGGCCCGCAGGCTGATGCGCTGCTGCAAATGGAGGCTGACAAGCCATAACAAGGCAATTGCGTCGTCGCCACCGGGATCGGTATCGATGAGTACCTGCATGGGCCGCAATTATCCGTGCGCTGGCAGTAGATTGCATCTCCGGATATGGTGGGCCTGATATGCTGATTTCTGCGAGGATGGCGGAGACTGAACATTGAACGAGATGTGGGGTTTCATCGCGCTGGCTCTGCACGTTATCGTTGCGCCGCTGACTGCTGTCCATGCTTTGCTGTACAAGCGAGATCCGCGTTCCGCCCTGGGATGGATCTCGGTGTGCCTGCTGTTTCCCCTGTTTGGCCCATTTGCCTATTACCTGTTTGGCGTCAATCGCGTACGCACCCGCGCGCGCAAACTGCACGGCGAACCGCGCAGACGCCTGTCAGTTCCTTTCGAGCGAGGCGAAACGACCCGCGAACGCCTGGAATCGGCCAAAGATATGCCGCCCGAGTTTCTCGAACTTGCCCGGGTATCGGATTCAGTAGCTGACTGGCCGGTCGTCGAGGGCAATTCCGTTACCATCCTGCACAACGGCGAGCAGGCATTCCCGCCCATGTTAGATGCAATCCGCAATGCCAGGGAACGCGTTTACCTGGTGAGTTACATCTTCGAAACCAACAAGACTGGCAAGGAATTCATCGAGGCTCTTGCCGAGGCGCAGGCGCGCGGCGTCGAAGTCAAAGTCATAGTTGACGCCATGGGCGAACTGTACTCGTTTCCACGTGCCGCGTCGGTTATGCAAGCACAAGGGATTGACGTAGTGCGATTCCTGCCTTTCCGTCTGTTGCCGCCGTCCCTGTACCTGAACCTGAGGAATCACCGCAAAATCCTGGTGGTGGATAGCGGGCTGGCATTCACGGGCGGCATGAATATCGGTGACCGGCACCTGGTAGACGGAGGCGAAAAGCCCTGCGCCAGAGACATACATTTCATGCTTCGCGGCCCGGTGGTTGCGCAGTTGGAGGACGTTTTTCTAAGCAGCTGGGAGTTCTGCCGCGATTGCACCATGCCGCGACACCAGGCGCTAACCGAGCCTGCAGGCAATGTGCGTTGCCGCACGGTGGTAGATGGTCCCAACGAAGACCTGGACAAACTGATGATTATCCTGCTGGGCGCAATCTCGGTAGCGCGCTCGCGCATTCTGATAGTGACCCCTTATTTTCTTCCCTCGCGGGAGATGATCGGCGCGCTGCAGGCGGCAGCTGCCCGCGGTATCGACATCAAGATCGTATTGCCCGGCAAGAGCAATGTCGCCTTCGTGCACTGGGCAACTCGCAACATACTCTGGGAGCTGCTGATTCGGGGGATTCGCGTTTACTACCAGGGCGAACCATTTCCCCATACCAAGTTGTTTTTGGTGGACAGCCACTACGCGCATATCGGGTCCGCCAACATCGATCCGCGCAGTCTGCGCCTCAATTTCGAACTGGTGGTTGAATTGTTCGATCGAGGGATCGTGCAACAGCTGGAAACTTATGTAGATGGCGAAATCAGCAAGTCCCGCGAGGTGACCCTGGCTGAAGTGGATCAACGGCCGCTGGCGACCCGCTTGCGAGACGCGTTTTTCTGGCTGTTTTCGCCGTATCTTTAAGGCCCGCAGGGAGGATTGCCGGCGATGGCGATTGTATCTTGCCCACAATGTGGAGAACGAACTTCCAGTGTTGCTAAAAAATGTCGCAACTGCGACTTCGAGTTGCAGACCGGCGATGCCGAGAACGCCGCCCGGGTGGCGCGGCGGGCGCGCCGTGTATTGGCGCGGCGCCTTGCTGGCCAGGCAGCTCTGGCGACGCTCGTTGGCATTGGAGGCGGTTTGTGGCTCATGTTCGGCGCCGGCCCGCGGGCCGGCGGCTGGCCCCGCACAGTGGCTGCGCTGTTATTCGTCGGCGGCCTTGGCTGGTACGGCTGGGTGAGATTTCAGCTCTGGAAACTGCGCCGCAATTGAGCCCGGTGGCAAAGTGACCCATGATGCCGAGAAACCCCGTTGCTATCGCTGTTGTCCTGGTGACGGGCTACGGCCTGGTATTGCTGCTGCGGCCTTTGGCCCTGTTGCTGGCCTTCGACATTGACACGGTCAATCCGCCGGGCGCGGTCGGTGGCGTCATTCGGACGCTGGCTTTCGTCCACCATTACTTGTTGCCGGCTGCCTACCTGCTGGTGGGCTTGTCAATGCTGCGGTATAGCCGCCTGGCCAGCGGCGGGCTCCTGATCAACCTGGCCGCCGAAGTGGTGCTTGTGGCATTTTTGCTTTACATCATGGGACAGAGCGATATGCTGTCGATAAGGCAAGTGCCGGCCTGGTGGCTAGCCTGCCTCTATCTGCTGGTACCAGGCAGCATTTGCGCATTTGCATTGCGCGCCCTGGCAAATAGCGGGAGACGATAGCAGCCGCTATTGATGGACGCGCGGGGAGGCTCGTGCAGGAAATCCTCGTCGAGCACATTATGAGCCGGGATGTGCCCGTGATCGCCGCGGACAGCTCTCTCGCTGATACAGTTCGTCATATGGCAGCCCGCTCGATGTCCTGTGTTTTCCTGGTGCGGGAGAACAGGGCGATCGGCATCCTGACAGAAAGCGATATGCTTTCGATCGCTGCACGCGCGCTCGCGGGCGAGCTCAACTGGGAAGAATCGGTTAATCGGCACATGAGTGCGGACCTTGTCTATCTGCGCACCGAACAATCCCTGCTGGAAGCGCTGGTGGTGGCGCGGTCCCACGAGGTGCGGCACCTGCCGGTGCTGAATGCGCAGGATCACCTGGTAGGGCTGGTAACGGCAACCGAGCTGGCACGCGCTCATTTCAGCGTTTTCGAATCAGACCGCGAGGCCGCCGAGAGTGTCGGCGGCAAAACCGCCGACGAGCTTGTTTCAGCAACAGCGCGGTTGCGCATTCTTTCTCTGGAGGACCCCCTGCTGGGTATTGGCAACCGCCGCGCGCTCGAGCGAGACCTGGAGCAAGTCGAAAGCGCATCAATTCGCTACCAGCATGTCTATACCCTGGGGCTTTTCGATGTCGATCGGTTCAAGGCATACAACGACCACTACGGTCATCAGGCGGGAGACCAGGTGCTGCGCGATATTGTTGCGAGCTTCAAGAATTCCATGCGTTCAGCCGACCGCCTGTATCGTTACGGCGGCGAGGAGATTTTGTTGCTCATGCCGGAAACCGAACTCGAAGGGGGCAGGCTGGTGGTGGAGCGCTTGCGGGCGGGATTGGAAGCCCTGGCACTGCCTCACGTAAAGGCGCGCCGTGGAATAATAACGGTCAGCTGCGGTATCGCAGAAGGCGGTTTTCGCCACGGCGAAAGCGGCTGGGAAACGGTATTACAGGCTGCCGATCGGGCGCTTTACCGGGCCAAGAAAGCCGGGCGCAACAAGGTCGTCGCAAGCGATACCGGCAGCTCCCGCTGAGCTCCTCCTTCCGGTGTTCAGGCTCGCGCTCGCAGCGCCGCGATCCGTTCCTCGATGGGCGGATGGGTCATGAACAGACGCCGCCAGCCGCGCGTGCGGTTGCCGGAAATGCCAAAGGCCTGTAATTGCTCCGGCAGTGCCGCGGGCCGGTTTTGCTGCAATTTTTGCAGGGCGCGGATCATTCCCCCGGCGCCGACCAGATCCGCGGAGCCCGAATCAGCCCGGAATTCCCGATGCCGGGAGACCCACATGACGATGATCGAGGCCAGAAATCCGAGCACGACCTGGGCAGCGAGGGTGGTGACAAAGTAACCGATGCCGTGCCCCCGGTCGTTCTTCAATACGACCCGATCAACGATGTGCCCGACAATGCGGGACAGGAAAATGACAAAGGTGTTGACCACACCCTGCACCAGCGCCAGAGTGACCATGTCGCCATTGGCCACATGGGCGATCTCGTGCGCCAGGACGGCTTCCACTTCTTCCCGATCCATGCTCTGCAACAATCCGGCACTTACCGCCACCAGGGCGGCATTTTTCCGCGCGCCGGTTGCAAATGCATTCATGTCCGGCGCGTTGTAAATGGCCACCTCCGGAGTTTCTATGCCGGCACCCTTTGCCAGCCGCTGTACCGTATTCAGCAGCCAGGCTTCGGTCTGGTTGGCCGGCTGCGTAATGACATGGGCACCGGTGGCCCGTTTTGCCATCCACTTGGACATGGCGAGGGAAATGAATGAGCCGCCGAAGCCGATGACGGCGGACAGGATCAGCAGATTCTGAAAATCGAGCCCGCTGCCGCTTTCGTCCAGGATGCGGTCGACGCCCAGCAGGCGCAACACCACGCTCAGCACCGCGAGTACCGCGATGTTGGTCATCAGGAACAAAAATACTCGTTTCATAGGGTCTCAAACTCATCACTACAGGGCCAGATACCCAACATGGGTGCGATGGCCGCAAATTACAAGTGCCGGCGGGCGCAGGATTGTGGTTAGACTGTGCCCGAGCCGGTATTCTATGCTATCGCCCGGCAAAACGGAGGCGTGGTAATGAATCCTGAAGACGAGAAATCGCCCACCCCGGAGGAAGCCGGGCCGGAGCAACCCGATGAACTGCAGATCGGCGTAAAGACGATCAACGTGCCGGGTTATTCCGGGCCGGAAAGGCGTAAAGGACAGCGCCGCAAGGGACCGCATGACCGGCGCGAGCTCCTGCGTTTCGAACCGGACAAGGCACCGCGTCGCTCTGGGCAGGACAGACGGGGGCCAAAAAGCATCTGGGACGGCCGTAACGAAGCTTGATGCCACAGTGCGGGTGGCGCTGGCGGACCGTCAGGAAGGCTAAGACATGAAGATTGACGTATTGGTAACCGGTGCCAACCGGGGCATTGGTCTTGAGTTTGTGCGCCAGTATCTCGATGCTGGCGCCCGGGTCGTGGCCGGCTGCAGGAATCCCCGGGCCGCCACCCAGCTGAAGCATCTTCAGCAACTGTCCGGTAGTCGGCTGGAGATCGTGGAACTTGATGTCGCTGATCCCGGCTCAGTCGCCAGGCTGGCCACAGACTTGACCGCAAGACCCGTGGAGATATTGATCAACAACGCGGGTGTTTATGGTCCCAAAGGGGTGCGGCTTGAAAACCTCGATGCCGGGACATGGCTCGACGTGTTCCGGATCAACAGCCTGGCGCCGGTTCAAGTCACCGCCGCACTGCTGGACAATCTCCAAGCAGCGGAGCAGCCAAAAGTGGTGGCCATCAGCAGTCGCATGGGATCCATCGGTGACAACACTTCGGGCGGGGCCTATATATACCGCTCTTCCAAGGCGGCGCTGAACGCAGCCATCGCATCCCTGGCAATCGATCTGCGGGATCGGGGGGTGATGGTTTCGATATTGCATCCCGGCTGGGTGGAAACGGACATGGGCGGTCCCAACGCACTCATCGATGCGCAGACCAGCGTAAAGGGAATGCGCCGGGTTATTGCCGCCATGAAATTGTCAGCTACCGGCAGCTTCCTGAGTTACGATGGCAGCAAAATCCCCTGGTAGTTGGGTTTTTCGCCTCACTAGAAATCTATGCAGAACCTGAAGGAAATTGTAAAGCGTGGCCGTGAAGGACCGGGTCTGATGTTCCGCTCCCAGGCCTACGACTTGAGCACGCCTGACGATATGTTGGCCGACTTCATGGCGCTGGCCAACGCCGATATTATGGGCCAGAGAGCCCTGATCATCGGTGTGGTTCCCGGCGAGCCGGGCGCGCGCAAAGTCGTGGGCATCCAGCGGGACCTGGCGCCTTCTGCTGCCCAACTCCAAAAGCTGGTGGATGAATATATCGAACCGGCATTCAGCCTTTCTGTAGCCACCGCCGGCAGCGGTGCGCGAACTCTTCTCGTGATCATGTTGAACCAGTGTGACTGCCCGCCATACCTGTTGAAACGTCCATGCGGAGCGCTTCTGCAGGGCGTGGGCTTCATACGCAAAGGCAGCGAAAACCTGATGCTCTCCCGCGAGGAAAGCAAGCGCTTGCAACAGCGGCAGGCAGCCGAGCCCTTGTCGGGCGAGGCTGGCGAAATGGCTGCTGAAGTCGCAACGGCACCGGCCGTCAGCGTGACATTTGGCGACGGATCCAGGATTGCGCGCCTGCCGGTCAATTCAGAGGCCGGTCTGCCTTCTTCTGTAGCAGAGAGGAAGCTGGAAGCTGCCATAGAGGCCCGCACGGAAGTAGAAAAAATGAGCGGACTGGACACCGGCATGGTGCGATTGATGCATGTGCGCGCTTTCGGACCCGATGAGCCCTTTGCCAAGAAGAGCCTGGACGAGCTGCGAGACGATCTGCGCAGAGTGCGAGCAAAATTTGCCGACGACGATAAATTACACCGCTTCGAAAAGGCCGGTCATAAGCTCAATTTCCGGATCGACAACAATGGTGACCGGGCCCTGCGCAACGCACGCCTGGTGATACGCATGGCGCGCGAACATGGTTTTGAGCTGGCGCCTTGCATCTATGCCATGGAAGTCGAGCCCGAATCACGCCAACGGGTCCTGAAGGAGACCAATCATCCCGGTTATCCATCGGTAGCGATCAAGGAACGGCTTTACGAAGTCTCTTATGCCCTGGGTGATGTGAGCGCCGGACAGCAGGTAAAAGCGTTTCGCGAGCCGCTGCGCATATGGGTCTCGGATTCTGCGTCTGGCGAATCAATCCCGGTGGAATGCGAGCTGCAGTCACCACGACTCGAGTCACCCATCGTGAATCAGCTTGAACTTCAGCTGGCGCCAGCCACGGGCTGGTGAGCAGCCAAGAAATCCAATGATTCCCCTGCGCGATGACAATCCCGTTTATGCGACGCCTTACGTAACCTACGGCATTATCGGCGCCTGTGCCCTGGTCTTTGTCTACCAGCTGTCACTGGGCCCGCAGGCGTCACAGGCCTTCATTTATATGCTGGGCGTCACGCCGGCCTTGTTGTTTGATTATGCAGAGCTGGCGCCCTCGGTGGCTCTGGTACCGCCTGCCGCCACCATATTCACATCGATGTTTCTCCACGGCGGCATCATGCATTTGCTGGGCAACCTGTTGTACCTGTGGATTTTTGCCGACAACGTGGAGGACGCACTGGGTCCCGGCCGATTCATCGGCTTTTATCTGGCCTGTGGCCTTGCCGCGGCGCTGGCGCAGTCTCTGCTTGAGCCGCGTTCGGTGATTCCAATGATTGGCGCAAGCGGTGCTATTTCCGGTGTGCTGGGCGCCTACCTGGTTATGTTTCCGCGTGCTCACGTGCTGGTGGCGATTCCCCTCATCTTTATTCTGCACATTGCGCGATTGCCAGCCATGGCGGTGCTGGGCCTTTGGTTTGCGGTACAGCTGATCAGCTCCGCCAGCGCGACGGCCGGTGAGCCGGGTGTGGCTTTTGCCGCCCATGCCGGCGGATTTATTGCCGGCGTTCTGCTCATCTTCCCGTTCCGGGCCGGGTTGAAGGCGCGGCGCCTGCGCCAGCGGCGCTGACCCGGCGTGGGATTCGCCACGACGCTTCGCTGCACCGGCTGCGGCCGGCAGTTCCCCGCCGGCGAGCTGATGAACCTCTGTCCCGAGGATGACCGGCCGCTTACCATCGAGCTGGATCTGGTGGCCCTGGAGAAAGCCCACCCCCGGGGCAGCTGGTACCGGCCAGGCCGGCGTGACATGTGGAAATTCACCAGCTTGCTGGCACTGGATGTCAGCGCTGCCGGTGATGCGCCGCATATTGTCAGTCTGGGCGAGGGCGCGACGCCTTTGCGTCCCTATCCGCGGCATCCGGTAGCTCTTGAACTGGAGCTGGACTTGCTGGTCAAGGATGAGGGCGAGGGCGTGGCGGGTTTTGGTGCCAACCCGACCCAGAGTTTCAAGGATCGGGGAATGGCCATGACGGTTTCCATGGCACGCCGTCATGGTATCCGGAAACTTGTGGTACCGACCCAGGGTAATGCGGGCGATTCCCTGGCCGAATACGCGCTGGCTGGGGGTATCGAGGCAGCGATAATCATGCCGGAAGATACGCCCATGCCAATTCTCGGGCGGGTCGCAGAACTGGCACGGAATCACCCGGGCATTACTCTGGAAACCTGCAGCGGCACGATTTTCGAAGCGGGCCAGATAATGCGAGAACGTTTTCTGCCCCGTGGATATTTCAACGTGGCCACCTTTCAGGAACCCGGGTGGCGCATCGAAGGCAAGAAAACCCTGGGGCTGGAAATCGCCGAGCCCGTTGCAGGCGACAGCTGGCGGCTGCCCGATGTAATCATTTATCCCACCGGCGGAGGCACCGGCATACTCGGCATGTGGAAAGCCTTTGCCGAATTGGAGGCATTGGGAATGGTCCAGGGCCAGCGGCCGCGAATCATTGCGGTACAAAGTGAATCCACTGCGCCATTGGTCCGGGCTTTCACAGCCGGTGAGGCGGATACCAGTCCGGCGCCTGCCGGGCACACCATTGCGACGGGTCTCAACGTGCCAGGCGGAGTAGGTCACGCGCGGGTGCTGGAAATTATTCGTGCCAGCGGGGGTTGCGCCCTGGCGGTGAGCGAGTCTGCCATCGCTCTGGCCCTGTCGGAATGCTGGCGGGAAACCGGCTGGCGCATCGGGCCCGAGGGGGCAGCCACGCTGGCGGCGCTGGCGCCGCTGGCGCAAAGCAAGTTGCTGAATCCCGGTGAGCGCGTCGTAGCGGTAAATACCGGATCCTTCGACAAATACTTGCCCCAGCTGCAACATTTGTTGTGAGTGACATCGAGGAACGGGGCTGATGGTTGGTGATTTTGTGCGCGGCTTTGCTGCGCCGTGGTCGGGATTGGCGGCCTTGCGAACGCCGGGCCTCGGGCCTGTCGTGGTTCTGCCCATCATCATCAGCATCGCAGTTTTCATGGTCGTAATCCTGTCCGTTGTCGCAGGTTTTGACGTGTTGATGGAATGGTTGCTGGCGCGCTTGCCCGGCTGGCTCGAATGGCTGCAATGGCTGTTATGGCCTTTATTTGCAGTGGTTGCCCTGTTACTGGGCATTTACACATTCACCATGCTGGCGAATCTGGTCGCTGCGCCCTTCAATGGCGTACTCGCGGCCCGCTACGAGACCCTGCTGACTGGTACGGGCCCGGGCGTTGCTGAAGACAGCCTGTTGTCGGCCACGCTCGCCGCCTTTGGCAACGAAATCCGCAAGCTTTTTTACCTCTTGCGCTGGCTATTGCTGGCAGGACTGCTGTTCCTGGTGCCGGGTATTAACCTGCTGGCGCCCGCAGTATGGCTGGCGCTTGGAGCCTGGCTGCTGGCCCTCGAATACCTGGCTTATCCCATGGACAATCATGGCCTGCCCGCCGCAGCCCAACTCCAGACGCTGAGGCGGCAGCGAGGCATGGCCCTTGGTTTCGGCGCCGCCGTCATGCTGATGTCTGCCCTGCCGGTTATCAACCTGCTGGCGATGCCAGCCGGGGTCCTGGGCGCGACGCGCCTTTGGTGTGAGGCTCGCCGGGCGGGCGGCCGATAAACTTGCCCGGCTAAATTGTCCTAGTCGGCTTTGCGATCAGCGCGTTTTTCGTTGAAAGTCTGCGGTGGACTGTCGCCGCTGACCCGGACCTCTCCGTCCACCACAGCGCCGTTCGCGACAGCAATCATACTGGCGGCGACATCGCCCTTGATGCGCGCGCTGGCCGCAATTTCGAGTTTCGCCGTGGCCCGCGCACTGCCGTTCAACTCTCCCGCAATGAGAATGTTCTCGGCTTCCATATGCCCTTGCCAGCTACCTGTCGCCGCCAGCGTCACGGTGCCAGCGAGTTTGCAATCACCTTTTACGCGTCCAGCCACGATCAGGTGGCCGATGCCTTTCACGAATCCGTCGATTACCACCCCTTCGGCAATCAGGTTGGTTGCTTCGCCCGACAGGGTTCTGTCGAGAAATCGTCGCAGCGGGTTACGGGGCATGGGTGTCCTTTTCAAATGGCCGCGGGTTCGGCAGGTGGTTTGCGGTAATCTTCCACCTGGTTGCCGCCTTTCTCGGCGGCGATCGCTGCCGCTTTCTCGGCGGCCCCGCGGAATTCAGCGGGATCGTGAATCTTGTTGGGCGAGACCGTGGCGACGCCAATACTGAAGGTTACACGGTCCGCAGTCTCCGAGCCCTCGTGAGGTATCGGGATATTCCAGATGGCCTTGCGCAGGCGCTCGGCGAAGCGTACTGCCACATCGCCGTCGGAAGTAAATATTATGGCCAGCGCCGAATCATCATAACGGGCGGGCAAGTCGCCGGCGCGTTTGAAGATAGTGCGAACTTCGTCCGCAATTTTCAGCAGCGCTTCGTTAAATCTGTCTTTACCGTAAGCATCAAGAAATGACTGCGCAAAATCGAAACGTCCGAGAATAATCGACAGCGACTTTTCCTCGCGCAGCGCGCGCTTGATTTCATGCGGCAGTACCTGGTCAAAGTGGATCCGATTAGAAAGGCCCGTGATCTCGTCGACAACTACCAGTTTGCGTAATTTGGCGGTCGCCTCACTGAGTTCATCATTCTCAGTCTCCAGTGCCTGTATGTGCTGGCCGAGTTGAGTTTCCAATTCCCTGGTTTGCTGACTAAGCTGCGTCAGCGCCTGGTCTCGCTCTTTACCAAACTCGGCAAGTTGCGCTTCGTGTGTTGCAAGGGACTCATTGACATTCTTCAGTTTCAGAATTACCCAGACCAGCAATGCAATGGTGAGCACCAGGGCAACGCCCAGAGCAATATTGAGAATCCCGGTAGTGCCCGCTTGTGCCAGCGCCTGACCTGGCAATGCGCAAGCCAGGCCCAGCGGCAGCAGTTGCCTGGTTACAAGATTGCTTGCGGTGGAACTTGCCTGGTTCATGTTTTTTTCAGTCCTTTTCCAAGGGTAGCCTGCCAGCGGTCCAGCCAGTTCGGCATTTGCGGTCCCGGCATAGGTTTGGCGATGAAAAAGCCCTGGCCCTCATCGCATTTCAAATCACAAACCAGGTCCCAGTCTGCCTGGCTGGCAACGCCCTCCGCCACCACCCGCAGCTTGAGCTCATGTCCCAGCTTGATAGATGACTCCACGATTGCCCGGGCATCCGGATTCTCACTGGCGTCAGTGACGAAGCTGCGATCCAGTTTCAGCTCGCTAAAAGGTATTTCCTTCAATTGCTGCATCGTGGAATACCCGGTTCCGTAATCATCGATGGAGAGATCGAAACCCTTGATGCGCAAACGCGTCAGGATATCCAGCACCGCAACCTGGTCCCTGCTGAGCCAGGACTCGGTGATTTCCAATACGATTTGCTCGGGGCGCAGCCCGTGGCGCTTGACCAGCTCTATGATCTTGTCGGGCAGGTCCAGGTCGGTGAGCGAGCGCGATGACACATTGATGGAAACCTTGAGATCCAGGCCACCGGTCATCCAGTCCGAGCATTGCGCAAAAGACTTGTCCATTACCGCATATGTGACGGCATTGATCATGCCGCCCTCTTCAGACATTTCGATGAAACGATCCGGTGACAACAGGCCCAGGCCCGGATGCTGCCAGCGCACCAGCGCTTCTACTGAGTGCACGGTCAGTGTGTGCAAATCGATTTTGGGCTGAAAATAGACCCGCAGTTCATCGCGCTCGATGCCTGCCCGCAAATCCTCCAGGGTGGGGAATGCTTTGAAGCGCATGGTGCGCTCGACGGCTTTTTCCTCGACGTCGACCAGCATGGTCTCCAGCACGGAGTCGGAGAAAGGCTTGGTCAGGGTGCCGATCACCCACAGGCCCTGGGCCTTGGCGAGGCGCTCAGCCGCCCCCAGAACGCGCGGGTCGAAGCGACTGGTGAGCAACAGACCCGCCGGGCTCTTGCGGCTGGAAAGTGCACGAATGATCTCGACGCCGTCCGGCTCTTTCAGCATCAGGTCGATGACTACCACCGCGGTATCCGAATCATAGCGCCGCATAAAGTCGTCAAAGCTTTGGCAGACATGCGCGTCATAGCCGCTGCGGCGAGCGACCCGCGCGATCTGGTGGGCCATTTCAGCGCTGCTGTCGAGCACCAGCAATTTCGGCGAAACTTTCTCCATTTAGCTTGCTCTGCTGGACCCTGGCATAGTCTTCCGCGGGACGTAAATGCGACAAGTCTGCGGTAAGCGGAACGCTCAGGCAAGCCGCCGGGTCACAGTTTGCCTCCGCTGTCAGCCCGGTGCGGATGCTGCGCGTAACCCGGCGGTTCATAAGCCCAGAGCCCCTTGCCCCGCACCCACGGTCGCCAGGGCAGGCGCCAGAGCCCATCTTGAGCTATACCTATAGTGGGTAACAGCACCCCCGACGGGGGCAGGTGGAGCAAACCATGGCAATTGCAATTACCCTGCGTGAGTTCCTTGATCGCAAAGGCATTGACTACGAGCTGGTGCCGCATCGATACGCTCCCAGCAGCTCGCGTGCCGCTGCTGCTGCTCATCTCTCCGGAGACCAGGTGGCAAAGGCGGTTTTGCTGGCCGATGAAAAGGGATTTTTGCTGGCCGCAGTACCCGCGACGCACAAGGTGCAGCTGGGCTTGTTACACCGATGCTATCGACGTCACCTTGGTCTGGCTACGGAAAAGGACATCAAGGAACTGTTTGATGACTGCGAGACCGGGGCCGTGCCGCCCATTGGTGAACCGTACGGTATTGACGTGCTGGTGGACATGAGCCTGGCGCGCTGCCGAGATATCTACTTCGAGGCTGGCGACCATTGCGAATTCGTGCACCTGAGCGGACAGGATTTCAGGTCTCTGCTGGCTGGCGCAGACCACGGTTATTTCAGCGAGCGCGCCTGAGTCACGCCGACCCGGCGACGCTTTCAGCGAGTACCCCAGGGCGAGCGCCGAGCGCCCTGGCGGGCAGGATTTATCCGCAGCGGGCGGCCCTCCATTGCACTGCCATTCAGTGCCTCCATTGCAGTGCGGGCGGCCTCCGGTGCCATTTCAACGAATCCGAAGCCCCGGGGCCGGCCCGTTTCACGGTCAAGAATCAGGTTCACATTACTGACTTCGCCGAAAGGCTGGAACAATGTCCGCAAGTCCTCTTCGGTGGCAGAGAAGGGCAGATTGCCCACATACAATGAAACCATGCTGAGAATTCCGGTGGTTTATTTTTGCCGCCAGCTGCCGTCCGCCTGTTGGTAATACCAGCCGGTTTCGGCACGCGCTATCCAGCGCCGGGCAAAAACTTCACGAATCTTGTCCTCCCATTCGGGATGCCCATTGGCAATCGCAATTTCCCTATACAGGGCGTCGCGATCACGGTTCTCGTCAGCAACCAGCTGACGCACGCTGTTACGCTCTCGCAAAGGCACGGAGTTCAGATCACGCACTGCAACCATGGCGTCAGAGGTAAATCCCACTGCTCCGCTGTCATAAAACAATTCCAGCTCGGCGTTGCGGGCTTTCATCGAAGCCTGTATGCGTCTGACTCCTGGTGACGAGATATCGATATCCGGTTGCTGCGCATGGGCCGCCGGCACTACAAAATTCAGCACCCGCATTCCCGCTGCCTGCAGCCATTGGCTCAATGGTTTCTCCAGGCTGGCGGTTTCATCACCACGGCTGCCGGATTTGACAGGTTCGTTGCTCAATACATCGGTAATGATTTTATCCGCAGCCTGTTCGGCCGCAGCTGCCGGAAAATACACATTGATGGTGACACAGGCCGCCACCACCAGAGCAGCCAGAGCGGCCAGGGATTTCTTGTTAATTAATAGGCGCATATCAACTCACTCCTTTTCACAACTATAGCAGTCAGACTGTCAGTCACCCCCCGGGTTCACAAGGCGCGGCGCTGAATCACGGCCGGGTCGAGATGTTGTCGGCTTTGATATCACGCAGTTTCTCCAGCAAGCGGGGCCAGCTGACCCGACGCGAAAACCCAATCACATTGATGCGCGGCAGGCCTTTACCTTTCACAATGTAATAGCCGTTGCCGGGCGCCGGTTCCACTCCGTCCATCAGGCAGACTTCATCCCTCAGCCGGCAACTCCAGCCGATTTCGTCGTAGGCAAACGCCTCGAAAAATCGCAGCAGGCCCCTGGAAAGGACTGCGGCGGCCCCGGCTCCGCCAAGATCCGAGATGTTTTCGATTGCCTGCTGACTGATGCGGTGCCGGGACCGGTCTCCGGGGGTGGTATACAGGCGGGCGTTGAAAGCAACCGGTGAGAAGCCCAGCATACGAAAATTGTCAAAATCTCCATCCAGCCGGCCTTCTATACTGCCGAAACTGAAGGTGCTCGTTATGGCGGCGAGATCCAGCCCGCGCAGGCGAATATCGGCCTCGACCTGGGGCAGGACGCCGAATGGCTCGCTGACGCGCAGCGACTCCAGGCGGATCGAGCCGCCAAATACTGTGGCCACCAGCGCTCCGTCCACAGTAATGATGTCGTCAGCGAACTTCATGCGCGGGATGCTGCCCGACAAAGAACCGGCAAAAGGCGGCCAGCCCAGTGACCGGGTCAGCGCTCGCAGACCTATGCCTTCAATGTCGGCATCGAACTCGATGCCGGTCACCGTACTCTCGACATGTTCCAGCCGGAAGCGGGAAATGGCCAGCTGCCCGTCCAGCACCGGGATCCGAACGCCTCGCGTCAGTCCGATGAGGCCGGCACCGGACTCCAATGGCAGCTGCGCTGGCCCAAGCCCGACGTTGTACAAATAGCCACCGGCCCAGCTGAGCGCCGAGTTGCCCATGTCCCTGGCGTGCCAGTCGATATTGCCGTCGAGGCCATACAGGGCGAAACGTCCGCGGGTGTCATCCAGGTGCACATCGCGCAGCGACAGCCGAGCTTCCTGCAACTTGTGATCCGCGTAGCTGAGGCGCGCGTCGAAAGCGCCGACGGTCTCAAGGCTGTCGGCCGGCGTGCCGATCAAAAACGGCTGTAAATAGGTCAGGTAGGCATCCGGCAGTTGCGCCTGAGAGACGTGGGCATGCCAGCTTTCGACGGCTGCTTCCTGGCCCACCAGCTGGATTTGGCCAGCCAGTTCTCCGATACCTCGCTGCCGCAGCTGGAAATCCAGCCGCGCTCTCTCGCCTTCCAATTGATTTATTTGCAGCGATCCGGACGCCGGATTGGCCTCGAGGTCCACAAATACGGGATGCACATACGCCTGCCCCGAGGATTCCTCCAAGCCAAAGTTGGCCTGCCAGTTACCACCGTTCCGGTGGGCAGAAAACTGGCCTTGCATGGCGAGATGTTCCCCCGCCAGCGTACCCTCCGGGTTGCTGCCATTGACCTCATACAGCCGGAGACGCCCGGCCACCCTGTTGATACCGGCAGCGCCTTGCAGGGTGAAATCGCCGTCCAGTCGGCCGTCGAAACCGGCCGGCCACGGCGCCGCTATCCAGCGTTCGCTGGCTGCCTGCAGGCCGCCAAGGCTCAGGCTGCGCGCCAGAAGCTGCGCCTGCCAGCCTGCCAAGCTGCCGCGAATTCTGACATCCAGTTCGCCGCCGGCAATGCGCACCCGACTTAAATGTATGAATCCCGCAGCAGTTGCCAGGTCATATTCCCAGTCTGCCTGCAGATTCACAGCATCCAGGGGCAGGCCGCCGACCCGGATGCGCGAGGCGCGACAGCCCAGGGCGCTGGATTCAAGCAACAGTCGAGAGCAAACCAGGCTCACATCGGTGAGCGTTGTGGTGGCCCTCTCCAGCTGTAGTCGAGCGATGTTCAGCCGAAATTTCAGAGCACCATCGGCGGCGAACTCGAGCTGCGTGCTCACCTGTTCTGCGCGCCAGCCATCGCCTTGCAATGTGGCCGCGGAAAATTCACCGAGCTCGAGGGCCGAGCCCGGGGCTGCCTGCAACGCCCACAGCAGGATCAGGCAGGGCACCTTGCGGGATTGCAGCAGCCATTGCCGCGCGGGTTCATGCATGTTCCAAACTCGTCGATGGTGGCGGCCTGATTCGGGAAATCTTAGCGCGGATTCAGAAATGCGGCCCGCCAACCGAAAACCATTCGCCAGCGCGGTTATTCAGCCTCCGTTCAGTCTGTCCAGAGTACCTTAAGAGCCAGATCAAAGGAGATAGCCCCATGCAAGCAAGACAAGCGGTTTTCCTGGCAGCAGCCGGACTGGTTCTTACCCTCGGTCTGGGCATCAGCGTCAGCGCCCTTGCTGACGACAGTCGGCAGCGCGCCAGTGCTCGCAGTTACAGCAGTCCTGCACAACTCAGTTACGGCAAGTACCGCGGTTATCAGCGCAGCGCCCATTCGCGGCGGGCAAGGCATAGCGGCCGCGGTCACTATCGGCTCAAGTCACGCCATTATGCGCGCAGCTATCCACGTGGCTATCACCGCGTTTATCGCTACCCCCGTCATTACGGCCACGCACGCTACTACGGCCATCGACATTACCGGCATCACCGGCGCGACATCAATCTGGGTGCTGTCGTGGCGGGCGTCGTGCTCGGAGGCCTGATCTACGAGGTCCTGGATGATGACAGCAGCGATGATTACGAGACTGACATCGAGCATTACTATGACGACTGATTGACGGCTTTTGCCTGCCCAGTCCCCAGCCGGCCCGCATTCCGCCGGCGCCGGGTCACCGCGGAGCCCTGCGCGGTGACCCGTTTTTCTTGACGGCTTTGCGAGCGCTGAGGCAGGCTTGCAATGGCAGATGCACCCGCAAGCAGCGGTCGAATCCAGTCGTCGGGCCGCAGTGCCGGCGCCAATCCACTACCCGGTTGTGAGGGCAATGACCGATCTGGCCGAAGAAAATCGCCGGCTTCGCGAACAAATGTCGACGCTGACGGCAGAGGCCAGTAACAACGAAGCCATTCTGCGGCGATCCCAGGAGCGCGAGCTGGCCCTGCTGAATACGGATACCCTGGCTGGTCTGCTGGCGGCGCTGACCCGGGGCCTGGGTGACTCTTTCGGGCTG
>JBFIQI010000011.1:0-31091 GCA_041609715.1 Gammaproteobacteria bacterium | reverse complement strand
TACGTTCCTGAAGTGGGCGCCACGACCCTCGGCCCCGACTGGCTGGGCGGGTTTTTCTGCGCCTGCCACGGTTCCAAATTTGATCTGGCCGGTCGCGTCTTTACCGGTGTGCCTGCGCCGCTGAATTTGCCTGTGCCGCCGCACAGGTATCTGGCCGACAGCGTTATTTTAATTGGTGACGACACGGGGGCCGAGGCATGAAACACCGGCAAGCTTCCGCTTCTCAGTACACCGGCGGGCGTCTGGCCGCGTTCGGTAACTGGATAGATGACCGCTTCCCCATGTCCAAGATGTGGCGCGAGCATTTGTCAGAGTACTATGCGCCCAAGAACTTCAATTTCTGGTACTACTTTGGTTCGCTGGCGCTGTTCGTGCTGGTTCTGCAAATTGTCACCGGCATCTTCCTGACAATGAACTACAAACCATCCGCCGCCGAGGCTTTTGCTTCGGTTGAGTACATCATGAGGGATGTGGAGTGGGGCTGGCTGATCCGCTACATGCACTCGACGGGCGCCTCGATGTTTTTCATCGTCGTTTATCTGCATATGTTCCGTGGGCTCATGTATGGTTCATTCAAGAAGCCGCGCGAGCTGATCTGGATCTTCGGGATGCTGATCTATGTAGCATTGATGGCCGAAGCATTCATGGGTTATCTGCTGCCCTGGGGCCAGATGTCATACTGGGGCGCCCAGGTCATTGTGTCTCTGTTCGGCGCTATTCCGGTAGTTGGTGAAGGCCTCGCCGAATGGATACGCGGCGATTTCTATATCTCCGATATCACCCTGAATCGATTTTTTGCCCTGCACGTCATCGCTCTGCCATTGGTGCTGCTGATGCTTGTGGTGGCGCATATCCTGGCGCTGCACGAGGTGGGTTCCAATAACCCGGATGGGATTGAAATCAAGCAGCTGAAAGACGAGCGTGGCGTGCCGCTGGACGGCATCCCGTTTCATCCTTATTACACCGTCAAGGACATCGTCGGGCTGGTCGTCTTTCTCGCCATATTCGCTGCCATCGTGTTTTACGCGCCGGAGATGGGCGGTTACTTTCTCGAACATGCCAATTTCGAACCTGCCGATCCTTTGAAAACACCTGAGCACATAGCTCCGGTCTGGTACTTCACACCGTTTTACGCGATTCTGCGAGCCGTACCCGATAAGCTGGGCGGCGTCATTTTGATGGGTCTCGCCATCATCGTGCTGTTTCTGCTGCCCTGGCTTGATCGCTGCAGCGTGCGCTCGATTCGTTACCGGAGCACCACGTTCAAGTTGGCGCTGTTCTCCTTTGCCATCAGTTTTGTCGTACTGGGCTGGCTGGGCCTGCAGAAACCCACCGGCGTATATACCTGGATGTCGCGCTTTTTCACGCTGATCTATTTCATGTTCTTCCTGCTTATGCCTTTTTACACAAAGAACGAGAAGACCAAGCCGGTTCCTGAGAGGGTGACCTACCATGGTTAAACGACTGCTGCTGGCGTGCCTTATGATTACCCCCGCCACGACCACCCTTGGCGCGGGCGGTGGTGAGGGTATGATGCACGCCAACAATGATCTGACGAATCTGGCATCGCTGCGCCGGGGAGCGCGCAATTTTGTCAATTACTGCCAGGGCTGTCACTCGGCGAGTTTCGTGCGTTACAACCGTCTCGCAGAGGATTTGCAGCTGAGTGACGAGCAGATGTTGAAGAACCTGATGTTCACCGGGAATCGTATCTACGACACGATGGATATTGCGATGCCGGCGGATGAGTCGAGGGCATGGTTCGGCCGCACCCCGCCGGATCTGTCGCTGATCGGGCGTTCGCGTGGTGCCGACTGGGTCTACTCATACCTGATGACGTTTTACGTTGACGAAAAGGCGCCGGTAGGCAGTAATAACCTGATTCTGCCCGGTGCCAGCATGCCGCATGTGCTTTGGGAATTGCAGGGTTTGCAGCGCGCGGTTTTTCGCGAGGAGCTGGATGCGGAAGATAACGTCCAGAAGGTTTTTGAGCGGTTCGAGCCCATCACCGCGGGCGCTTTGTCGGACAAAGAATATGAGCAGTTCGTCCGTGACGTGGTGAATTTTCTTGCCTATATCGGTGAGCCCGTGCAGCTCGAGCGCAGAGCGATGGGTGGCTGGGTGCTGGCATTCCTGCTGGTGTTTTTCGTTTTGGCCCTGCTCCTGAAGAAGGAGTATTGGTCGGATGTCCGCTGATCTCACAACTTAATATTTGACCTGGAGTATGGATATGGCTCTCGTCGCCAATCGGCGGTCGGTTATGACACTGTTTTCAAACCCGACTTGCCCCAGCAGCCATCGGACGCGTATCGTCCTGTCGGAAAAAAGTATCAATGTCGACATTGTTAACGTGGACGGTCCGAAGTTGCCAGAGGATCTGCTGGACCTGAATCCCTACCATAGTGTCCCGACACTTGTTGATCGTGATCTGGTGCTTTACGACTCGCGAGTGATCATCGAGTATCTGGACGAGCGTTTCCCGCACCCCCCGCTGATGCCGGTGGATCCGGTGACGCGGGCCCAGTTTCGGCTTGCCCTCTATCGCATCGAGAAAGACTGGTACAGCCTTGCCGAAACCATCAGCGAGAGCGATAAGCGCAAGGCCAACAAGGCCCGCAAGATTCTGCGAGAAAGCATTCTGGCCAGCGCCGAGGTGTTTTCCGCCAAAAAATATTTTCTCAGCGATGAGTTTTCCCTGGTGGATTGCAGCATTGCGCCAATACTGTGGCGCTTGCAGCAGTTCGAGATCGATCTGGAAGGCGAGTCCAAAGCCATCGACAAATACTGCGCACGCGTTTTCAGGCGACGTTCATTCAAAAACAGCCTGACCGAACTGGAACAGGAAATGCGCTCCTGAGCGAGTGTGCGAAGAGCTGGTGTCAGAAGCAGGCTTGAGCTCCAGGCGACCTTACCTTATTCGTGCCATGCACGAGTGGATGGCGGATAACGGGCAAACCCCTCACCTGGTCGTGGATGCAACTGCCCAAGGCGTTGAGGTCCCGCCAGGGCATGCTCGCGACGGCCGTATCGTGCTGAATATCAGCCAGTCAGCGACCCGTAATCTTATGCTCGGCAATGAGATCGTTGCCTTCGAGGCCCGTTTTGGCGGGCAGCCCTACCACATCAATTTGCCGGTTCAGGCGGTGCTGGGGATTTATGCCAGGGAGTCTGGTCAGGGCATGATCTTTTCAGGCGATGACAGCGATCCCGAGCCCCCCGACGAGCAGCCTGACAGCGAAGGCGGGGCCCGTTCTCACCTGCGGATCGTCAAGTAGCCGCTGAGCACCTGCGCCGGGTCGGGTATCTGCGACTGGCAGTTTTATCCGTTGTCCGCGCCAAACAAACGTCGGTCGATATAATCGCAAAGGCAGTGGATGATCAGCAGGTGCACTTCCTGGATGCGTGCTGTTGACGGTGCCGGCACGCGTAACTCCACATCCCCATCCACCAGTTGTGCGGCCAGCGCGCCACCGTCGCGCCCTGAAAGTGCAACCACAGCCATGCCTTTTTCATGGGCGGCCACAACGGCACGGTTGACGTTGTCCGAATTCCCGGAGGTAGAAATCGCCAGCAGCAGATCACCGGCTTGCCCCAGCGCGCGCACCTGTTTGGAAAAAACCTCGGAGTAGTCATAGTCATTGGCTATCGAGGTGAGCGTGGAGGTATCCGTGGACAGTGCCACCGCAGGAAGTCCGGGCCTTTCGCGTTCAAAACGGTTGAGCATTTCCGAGGAAAAATGCTGGGCGTCGCCGGCGGATCCACCGTTACCGCAACTGAGCACCTTGCCTTCCGCCAGCAGGCATTGGGCAATCATTTCGCCCGCACGGGCAATCTCCGGCGCCAATGCTGGCGCGGCCGTGCGCTTGATTTCTGCGCTGTCGGCAAAAAACTGGATGATGCGCTCTTCGGGATTCATGGGACCTCGCCGGATGGGTTCACGGCGCTGCATTATAGCGCCGGACGGAACGCATCGCGTATCCAGTCAAACGAGTAGTCCCGGCGGCTGGCACTGACACACAGCACGTCAAAGCGCACCGGCTGGCTGGCAAGCCCGGGGTGGTGCTGCAGAAAATGCAGGGCGGTGCGCGCCAAGCGCTGTTGTTTCTTCAGGGTCACGGATTCTGCCGCCGATACGCGGGCTGCGGCGCCGCGAAATCTGACTTCCACTACAACCAGCGACCCGGGCGCCTGCATGACCAGGTCAATTTCCCCGCTCCGGCACTGGTAGTTGCGGGCAAGCGTTTGCAATCCCTGGCGTTTTAACCAGCGTTCCGCCTGACGTTCCGAGCTGCGGCCGCGGCGTCGCGCCCCGGCACCACTCACAGCGACTCGTCAAGCCCCGGTTCCCCGACTGGCTGGCCAGTCAGATCCGGCGTACCCAGCAGGGCGGGCACACCGTTCTCGAAGCGCGCCCATAACAACTCCCTGCGTACCTGGCCATCCATGCCCATGGAAAGCTCCCCGGTGAGCCCCGCGATGCTGGTCTCCTCGAGCATTTTTCCGCTGAACAATGATGGCACCAGTCGATAAGCATCGAAACCCAGTGCGTGCAGACGGGGCCATGCGCGCATCCGCGCCGGGAACAGACGCGTCAGGTCTTCGCGCAAGGCCGCGAGTTCGGGGGTTTCATCAAGCAACAGCGGCACATCGACAAAATGGATCCCGTTCAGATCGCCATTACGCCCCGGGTCGGGCGAGTAGATGGCGGAGGTGGCATAAACAGGCAGGCCAGAGGCATAGTGAAATCGCAGTTGCGGCCTCATCAAGCGGCCAGTCTCGGCGGTAGCCGCGAGAAAAATAAACTGCACGTCCTGGCGCCTGCGCGGCTCGAATTCCAG
Source organism: Gammaproteobacteria bacterium (assembly GCA_041609715.1). GTDB lineage: Bacteria > Pseudomonadota > Gammaproteobacteria > Steroidobacterales > JABDLF01 > JABDLF01. Next base: position 26,253 of record JBFIQI010000011.1, on the reverse strand, counting down.
CCGGCGACCCAGCACCCCGGCAATCGCGCGATACCGGTCTCTACTTTCGGCGAGATGCAGCACCGTAGTGATGGGACCGGAAAAATCTTCCTCATCGGGGTCATACTGCTGGTAATCCAGCAGCATTCCGCCGGCGATTTCCAATTCCTGGTTAAAGGCGCTCAGCACCCGGTCACCCCAGTTGGTAGCAGGCACCAGCGCTATGCCCTGCACCAGGCCTTCCGCCAGAATTCGGCGAGCCGCTTGCCGTGCCTCGTCCTCGGGGCTGAGACCGAACTGGTAGATGCCTGGCACCGGCTTGGGATCCGAGAGATTGTTCAGCGCAAGAACCGGCACCGGCAGCTGCGGCAGTGCCGACAGCGTGTCCACATCGCTGCGCGTCAGAGGGCCGATGACAAAGTCCGCCCCGTCCAGGACCGCCTGGTTATACACGGCCGTCACATCCCGGTCATGGGTGTCGTAAAAGTGCAGGGCTGGACGGGCCTCCTCCTGGCGCAAATAGGCCGCCAGCAGGCCGTCGCGCACGGCCTCGCCGGCCGCGCCCAAGCGCCCGCTGGCAGGCAGCAATACGGCCAGGCGCTGGGGAAAATCCAGAAGCTTCCGGTAATCCTGGAGCAGGTCCGGCAACAGCAGATCTGCCGGGTGGCCCGGATGAGCTTCCTGCCATTTGCGCAGCGCCGAACGCACCGCGAACGGGTCGCGGTCAGCGCCGGCAACGATGCGGGCCAAAGCTATCCAGCCCGCATATTCGCTGTCCGAAGGATCGGGCGCTGGCTGTGCCGCGAGAATCTTGTCCTGGCTGAGAGCTTCCAGGAGCGCCTGGCGTCCGCTGCGCACATCCTCGGGCTGTGCCAACCAGATCTCACGTTCATTGTTGAGTTCAATGGCGCCACGGATGTCGCCGCTCAACAGCGCCAGCCGCACCTGCAGCCAAAGCAGCGAGGGGCGCAGCTTGTCGGGAGGGGGTTCTGGCAGTTGCGCCAGCCAGCGCTGCGCACTGCTGGACTCTTGCAGGTACAGGGCCGCCGAAGCACCCAGCAGAGCCTGCTGGTGGGCGAGGTTGGCTGGTAGCGGTCCCTGAATGCCTGCCAGCGCGCGCTGCACCGATGACCACTCTCCGGCGGCGTGCCATTGCGCTGCTGCGCGCAACCAGGATTCGTCGGGCTCGGCGCCCATTTCGGCAAGTTGCTCGTAGAGTTCCGCAGCCTGGGCATGGCGGCCGGCACGCTCGAGCCGGCGTGCGCGGGTTTCTGTGTAACGCACGTCGGCGCCCGGCTGGCCACTGGGCAGGCTTTCACAGCCGCCGAGCAATCCCAGCACAGCCAGGCCGATACACAGACCGGCTTGCAGCGGGGCGGCAGGCCCTTGCGCGATGAATCTCGGAGCATGCATGCTGCCGAGTGTCCGAGGTGATGAGAGGGGTGTCAAATTATGGCGGGCCGCCTGTATGTCGTCGCGACACCCATAGGCAATCTGGGCGACTTCAGCGCCCGCGCCCGGGATACGTTGGCAGCGGTGGATCTGATTGCCGCTGAGGATACCCGCCACAGCCGCAGGTTGCTGGATCATTTCGGGATCGATACGCCCATGATTTCGCTGCATGAGCACAATGAGGCACAAAGGGCAGAGGCATTGCTGGGTGCGCTGGGCAAGGGTCAGAATGTGGCGCTCATCAGCGATGCCGGCACGCCGCTGATCAGCGATCCGGGCGCGCGGCTGGTGTCGCAGGCTGCCCAGGCCGGCATCGAAATTTCACCCGTTCCGGGTCCCGCCGCATTGATCGCGGCGCTGTCGGCAGCAGGGCTCGGGGATGGCCGCTTCTGGTTCGAGGGATTCTTGCCGGCCAAAGACAGTGCGCGCCGCGCTCGGCTTGCAGAGCTCGCCAAACTGGATGCGCCATTGATTTTTTACGTAGCGCCCCATCGTCTGGCGGATATTCTGCGAGCGGTTCATGAGGTTCTCGGGTCGGGGCGGCAGGCGGTGCTGGCTCGAGAACTCACCAAGATTCATGAACAGATTTATCGTGGCACCATCGCCGAGCTCGTCGCCAGAGCCGCCGATGATGCCATGCTGTCCAGGGGCGAAATTGTGCTGCTGGTTGCAGGTGCGGGCAGGCCCGCAGCCACCGATGAGGATTTGCAGAGTATGGCCAGGGTGCTGCTCGAGCATCTTTCTGTGCGAGACGCTGCCCGGGTGATGGCCAAGCTGACTGGCAGCAGCCGCAACCGGGCCTATGCCGTGGCTCAGGAGGTGGCTGGCGAGGGCCCAGGGTAAACGCCGGACTTGTAAGGCGGCCCACTGACCCCTATCGTTAAAGCGGGAGTCGGCCAGGCAGTCGCGGCGCGTGCGCGCGTCGAGGAAAGTCCGGGCTCCGCAGGGCAGGGTGCCAGGTAACGCCTGGGGGGCGTGAGCCCACGGAAAGTGCCACAGAAAACATACCGCCCAAGCATCGCAAGATGCCGGCAAGGGTGAAAAGGTGCGGTAAGAGCGCACCGCGCGGATGGCAACATGCCGCGGCACGGTAAACCCCACCCGGAGCAAGACCAAATAGGGGAACGGGTGGCTTCTGGCCACGACGCGCGGCCCGCGCGAGTTCCCGGGTAGGTTGCTTGAGGCGCATGGTGACATGCGACCCAGATGAATGGCTGCCCACGACAGAACCCGGCTTAACGGCCGGCTCCCACTCTCGCTGGCTGCGGTAATAGCGGTCTCTTGATTCTTTAACGCTCTGTTTTTAAACGTTTTGCGCTGATGTATCGGGCAAGCGGCCCGGCGCCGTCAACTTTTCTGTACGCGGCCCAACTTAACAATTCCTGAAGAAAACACCGACAAGCTACTGATTTTTAGCCGTAAAGCGCTGCTGCAATTGCTCAAATTTTGAGCGCATACACCCCCTAAGTAACTGTCAAGACACAGTTTTTTGCCTTGCGCGGTTGACACCGTATGGGGTCGAAAGCATAGTGTCGTTTAGTGGTAAAAAGTGGGAAAAAATGGGTTCCCACCCAGCACTCCAGGTCAAAAAACAATGTTTCGTGGTGCCAGCAAAATCAGTCTCGACGTCAAGGGCCGCCTGTCGGTGCCAACCCGCTACCGCGAGCGTATTGCCGATCGCTGCGCCGGGCAACTGGTCATCACCGTGGATCGCGATTACTGCCTGTTGATTTATCCCATGCCTGATTGGGAAGAAATAGAACGCAAACTCATGCGTTTGCCCAGCCTCAATCACCAGGCACGCAAACTGCAGCGACTGATGGTGGGTTATGCCACCGAGGTGGAGCTGGACGGTAGCGGCCGCATCCTGCTGCCGGCGGAGTTGCGCGAATTCGCTGGGCTGGCCAAGAAGGCGGTGCTGATCGGGCAGGGCAACCGTTTCGAACTCTGGGACGAAGAAAGCTGGAATGCAAAGCGGGATGCCTGGCTCGCGGAACAGGATTCCGACGAGGGCCTGCCGGGCGAACTCGAGTCGCTGTCGCTCTAGGGGTGGGTTTTGCAGTCAAAACATCAGCCGGTACTTCTGCAGGAAGTGCTGGCAAGTCTGAAGATCAGTATGGACGGTAACTACGTCGATGCGACTTTCGGTCGGGGCGGACACAGCCGCGCACTGCTCGCCGAGCTTGGTGAAGACGGCGGTCTGCTGGCGCTGGATCGCGACCCGGAGGCCATTCGTTGCGCGCATGAGCTGTTGGCTGACGACCCCCGAGTGCATGTCGAAAAAGCGCGTTTCAGTGAGCTCGAAGCCCGGGTTGCGGCCCTGGGTTGGCAGGCCGACGTGCACGGCATCATGATGGACCTGGGTGTTTCCTCGCCGCAGCTCGATGAGCCTGAAAGGGGTTTCAGCTTCCAGCATGACGGTCCCCTGGATATGCGTATGGACCCGAACAGTGGTACCAGCGCAGCCGGCTGGCTGGCACGTGCGGGAGAACAAGAAATCTCGCGGGTGCTGAAGGAATATGGCGAAGAAAAGTTTCATCGTCGCATCGCCCACGCCATCGTCGCGCAGCGTTCCCGGGCAGGCGGCGAACTGCTGACCACCCTGCAATTGGCGGACCTGGTCAGCAAAGTCAGTCCGTCCCGCGAGCGCAACAAACATCCGGCGACCCGGACTTTCCAGGCCATCAGGATTTTCATCAACCAGGAACTGGACGAACTGGAACAGTGCCTGGAGCAGGCGGTCAAAGTGCTGGCGCCGGGCGGTCGCCTGTGCGTGATCAGTTTTAATTCCCTGGAAGACCGTATCGTCAAGTGCTTCATGCGCCGTAACGCCCGGCCGGACCCGATTTACGCAGGGTTGCCGGATATTCCCCCTGAAGCGCAACCGGTCCTGAAGCTTATTGGCAAGGCGCAGCGACCGTCGCGCGCCGAGCAGTCGGCTAACCCGCGCTCGCGCAGCGCCGTGCTGCGGGTGGCGGAGCGCCTGCCATGACCCGGCTGTCACGCAGCGCCTGGCTGGGCATCCTGCTGCTGTGGGTGACAACTGCGGCTTCGGCACTGGGAGTGGTTTACACCCGGCACGAGGCGCGCAAGGCCTTTATCGAACTGCAGGACCTGTATGCCCAGCGAGATGCTCTGGACATTGACTGGGATCGGCTGCTGATCGAGCAAAGCACCTGGGCCACCCACGCACGCATCGAACAACTGGCACGCGATCGCCTGCGCATGCGTGTTCCCGACCCGGCCGAAATTGTGATCGTGCGGCCATGAGCAGGGCTGCCTACAGTCGCAAGCAAACGGATGAGCCAGGCGCCCGCTGGCGAGCGCCTTTTTTGCTCATGCTGTTCGTGTCCGCCTCCCTGGGTCTGGCGGCGCGGGCGGTGGATTTGCAGGTGCTGGACAACGGGTTCCTGTCGGCGCAGGGCGAGGCTCGTTACCTGCGCACGGAAAAAATTTCTGCGCATCGCGGACGCATCACGGACCGCAATGGTGAACCGGTGGCTGTCAGCACGCCGGTGGATTCGATCTGGGCCAATCCGCAACAGCTGTCAGGTGCCATGGACCAGTTGCCGCGGCTCGCGCGGGCGCTGGAGCGCGACGAGCAGGGCTTGCGCCGGCGTATCGAAAAACATGCGGATCGCGAATTCATATATCTGCGCCGCCACATGGGCCCCGCCCAGGCCGAGCGGGTGCTCGCTTTGGAAATCCCCGGAGTGCATGCGGTGCGCGAATACCGGCGTTATTACCCGGCGGGAGAGGTTACGGCACATCTGGTGGGTTTTACCGACGTGGATGATCGCGGCCAGGAAGGCATGGAGCTGGCCTTCGATCACTGGTTGGCCGGTGCCGACGGCGCCAAACGCGTACTCAAAGATCGCCTGGGGCGGGCGGTCCAGGACATCGAAAGCATCCGTCGGCCTCGCCAGGGTAAAGACCTTGCCCTCAGCATCGATCTGCGGGTGCAATACCTGGCCTATCGGGAACTGCTGGCGGCGATTCGTCGGCACGGGGCCCGTTCCGGCTCCATCGTGGTGTTGGACATCGACACCGGCGAGGTGCTGGCCATTGCCAACCAGCCCTCTTACAACCCGAATAACCGCGCCGAGGCACCGGTATCCAGTTACCGCAATCGCGCCGTCACCGATATTTTCGAGCCCGGCTCCAGTATCAAGCCGCTGGTGATTGCCGCAGCCCTGGAAAGCGGTGCATTCGGGCCAGCGACGCGTATCGATACGCGGCCGGGATTTGTGAAGGTGGGCAACAAGACCATCAGCGATCGCCGCGACTATGGCCTGACCGATGTAACCGGTGTGGTCACCAAGTCCAGTAACGTGGGCATGACTCACATTGCGCTGTCGCTGGAACCCGAACAGCTGTGGAGCACGCTGGCGAGACTGGGGCTTGGGCGGCTCACCAGCAGCGGCTTCCCCGGGGAGTCAGCCGGCCTGCTCAATCACTACGAGCATTGGCGCGAGATCAATCAAGCGACATTGTCCTACGGATACGGGCTGACAGTAACGACGCTGCAGCTGGCGCAGGCGTACGCCGTCATTGGCGCCAACGGTGTGCGCCGGCCGGTTTCCATGACGCGCCTTGAAACTCCACCTGCCGGCGAGCCAGTGATGGCTGCGGAGACTGCAGACATATTGATCGGCATCATGAAGTCGGTGGTCAGCAATGCTGGCACCGGAGCCAATGCCAGGGTGCGTGGTTACAGCGTGGCGGGCAAGACCGGCACGGCCCGCAAGTCGGAACCTGGCGGGTATTCCGATCACCGCTATCACGCAGTTTTCGCCGGTGTCGCACCAGCGGCCGCGCCCAGGATAGCGATCGCCATCATGGTGGACGAGCCAGCTGGTGAGGTCTATCACGGCGGTGACGTGGCGGCACCCGTGTTTGCACAGGTGGCAGCTGGCACCCTGCGTATCCTGAACGTGCCGCCGGATGAAACGGGCGAGGCCATGCCGGCGGCGAGCCCGGTATTGCAGGCGGCAACAGAACCATGATGGTGGCTCCTGACATGCGTCCGCCCGCGTCGCTGCGCGCTCTGCTGGATGGCCTGACAAGCGCCCAAGTGCCGGACTTGGCGGTAGCAGACTTGAGCCAGTCGGCCCAGGACATCACGCCGGGTGGACTCTTCCTGGCGACCGCCGGCACCGCCAGCCATGGCCTGGAATACCTGGAACAAGCTCTGTCGCGGGGTGCGCTGGCGGTGGTCTGGGAGCCCTCTGCCGGGATTTCGGCGCCCGAGCTGCCCACCGATGTTCCGTCCATCCCGGTACCAGAGTTGCGTGCTCACGTTGGCCTGATCGCAGACCGCTTTTTCGGACAGCCCTCTGCCGCCATGAGTATCGCCGGTATAACCGGTACCAACGGCAAGACTTCCAGCGCTTTTTTTATTGCCCAGGCGGTTGAAGCATTGGGGCCTGCCTGCGGGATGCTGGGCACCCTGGGGGTCGGCCGACCCGGCGCCCTGCGCGCCGGCGGACTGACGACGCCGGATGCGGTCAGCGTGCACCGTTCCCTGGCCGCATTTTTGGCCGCAGATGTCCGCCATCTCTCCATGGAAGTTTCTTCCCATGCGCTGGACCAGGGAAGGGTGAATGGCGTGCGCTTCGAGTGTGCAGCATTTACGAACCTGAGCCGCGATCACCTGGATTATCACGGTGACATGGGCGCCTATGGGCGTGCCAAGCTCCAGCTGTTTACCGGCAAGCGGGCGCGTCGGGCAGTTATCAATTGTGCCGATGCCTGGGGCCGCGAAGTGCTGGCAGCGTTACCCGCCGATATGCCGCGTCTTGTTATAGAACCCGAAACCCCGCCGCGGCCCGACGAGGACTACCTGAGCATCAGCGGCCTTGATGTGCATGCCGGTGGCCTGACATTTCAGGTGCGCGGTAGCGCCGGTGAAGCACGATTACACAGTCGGTTGGTGGGCGATTTCAACGCCATCAATCTGCTGATTGCTCTGGGTGTACTGCTGGGCTGGGGCTTCAGTTTCCGACGCGCCATTGCCGCGCTGGAGACGGTGCGCGCGCCGGCCGGACGCATGGAGACATTCGAGGCGCCGGGTAAACCCCTGGTCATCGTGGATTACGCCCACACGCCCGATGCCCTGGAAAAAGTACTGCTCGCGGCGCGGGCCCACGCAGAAAACCGTTTGCTGGTGGTATTCGGTTGTGGTGGTGAGCGCGATGCCGGCAAGCGTCCCCAGATGGGCGCTGTCGCCAGCCGGCTGGCGGATCAGGTGGTGATCACTGACGACAATCCTCGCGGTGAAGATCCCGACCGGATTGTGAGTGAAATCATCGCCGGCACCACCGGTCCGGTACAGACCCAGCGCGATCGCGCCGCGGCAATCGCCAGTAGCATCGAGGGTGCTGCTCCCGGTGACGTTCTGGTGATCGCCGGCAAGGGGCATGAGGAGTATCAAACTACCGCCAGCGGTCGCCAACCCTTCAGCGATCGCCATGTGGTGGCCGGACTGTTAGGGGTGAATCCCGACGCGCCGGGGGCGGCAACATGACGCCGCTGAAAATGAGCTATCTGGCTTCGGTTACCGGCGGTGTGCTGCACGGGCCGGACGCCGTATTCCAGTCGGTCAGTACCGACACACGCAGTCTCGAAAGCGGGCAATTGTTTGTCGCCTTGCGCGGTCCCAATTATGACGGCAATCGCTTTATCGCAACCGCGGCACAATCGGGCGCCTCCGGCGCGCTGGTACAGCGCTTGGCGGATGACGTCGCTTTGCCCCAGGTTGTGGTTGCCGATACCAGGCTGGCACTGGGTCAGCTGGCGCGCGCCTGGCGGCAGTCTCTGGACCTGCCGCTGATCGCCGTGACCGGCAGTAATGGCAAGACCACCATCAAGGAAATGATTGCAAGCATCATGGGTCAAAGAGGGCCCGTGCTGGCGACCCGCGGCAATTTGAACAACGAAATTGGTGTCCCCCTGACACTGCTGGAAATTGAACCCGCCAGCCTGGCGGCAGTGATCGAGTTGGGCGCCAACCATCCGGGAGAAATCGATTACCTGGCACGCCTGGCAATGCCAACCATCGGTGTGGTCAGTAACGCTGGCCCGGCGCACCTCGAGGGCTTCGGCAGTCTCGAAGGCGTGGCGCGCGCCAAGGGTGAACTCTTCCAGGTACTGGGCCCGGCCGGGGTGGCTGTCATGAACGCTGACGACAACTTTGCCCCCTTGTGGCGGGACCTGATCGGGAGACGCCAGACGCTGAGCTTCGGCATCGACAATCCCGCCGATTTCTTTGCCACCGGGATTCAGTCAGAAGATTCCCAAAGCGGGTTGGCGACGCGGTTTCTTATGCATGCCCCCAAGGGCGAATTTGAAATCCTGTTGCCCTTTGCGGGCACTCACAATGTGCGCAACGCGCTGGCGGCGGCAGCGGCCGCCTGGGCGGCCGGGGCGGACCAGGGCGCCATCACGAAAGGTCTCGCGGCTGCCCACGGCGCTGGCGGTCGCTTGCAGGTGCACCGGAACCCTGACGGTGTCGTGGTCATCGACGACACGTACAACGCCAATCCTGGTTCGCTGGCAGCTGCGCTGGAGGTGCAGAGTCAGCTGGCGGGCGAGGCGTGGCTGGTGTTGGGCGATATGGGCGAACTGGGCAGTTCCTCAACCCGGCGTCACGCCGATGCCGGGGCGATGGCCCGCGAACAGGGTGTGACTCGATTGTTTGCGACGGGCGAACAGGCCAAGGCCGCGGTGGAGGCCTTCGGCAGCGGCGGCGAGTGGTTCAAAGACGCCGACAGCCTGATCGAGGGATTGCAGGCGGAGGCACGCCCGGGCGCGATCATCCTGGTGAAGGCCTCGCGTTCCATGCGCTTCGAACGCATCGTCAATGCGCTGCTGCATGAGGCGGCGCCCGCACCGCGCAAGGTCAACGGAGGCTGACACGATGCTTTTGTATCTCACCGAATACCTGACCCAACTTTATTCCGGTTTCAACGTATTCAGCTATCTGACTATGCGCGCAATCCTGGGCGCGCTGACAGCGCTTTTGATGGCCCTGCTGTTTGGCCCGGCGATGATACGACGTCTCAATTTTCACCAGATCGGTCAGAGCGTGCGCGATGATGGTCCGGAATCCCACCTGGTAAAAGCCGGTACGCCCACCATGGGCGGCACCCTCATCCTGGTCGCCATGATCGTTGCCATATTGCTGTGGGCAGATCTTGCCAATCGCTATGTCTGGGTAGTGCTCGGCGTAACTTTTACTTTCGGACTCATCGGTTTTGTCGACGATTACAAAAAGCTCACGCTGGGTAATTCCCGTGGTCTGAGCGCACGGGTAAAGTTTTTCTGGCAATCAGTGCTGGCCGTGGGCTTTGCGCTGATTCTGTTCCTGAGCGCCAAGGAGCCGGTGGAAACGCAACTCATCGTGCCCTTGTTCAAAGATGTCATGCTGCCATTGGGTGCGTTCTTCGTGGTCCTCACCTGGTTGATGGTGGTGGGTTTCAGCAATGCGGTGAATCTGACCGATGGCCTGGACGGTCTTGCCATCATGCCCACCGTAATGGTCGGCGGTGCGTTGGGCGTGTTTGCTTACGCGTCCGGCAACGTGAATTTTTCCGGTTATCTCGGCATCCCGTACATCCCCGGTGCAGGCGAGATTCTTATCGTCAGTGCGGCCCTGGTCGGTGCCGGGCTGGGCTTCCTGTGGTTCAACACCTATCCGGCCCAGGTCTTTATGGGCGATGTCGGTGCGCTGGCCCTGGGCGCGGCACTGGGCGTGATGGCGGTCATAGTGCGCCAGGAAATCGTGCTGCTGATTATGGGTGGCGTGTTTGTGATGGAGACCGCATCGGTCATGTTGCAGGTGGCATCCTTCAAACTCACCGGCCGTCGTATTTTTCGCATGGCGCCCCTGCATCATCATTTTGAACTCAAGGGCTGGGCGGAGCCCAAGGTCATCGTGCGCTTCTGGATCATCACCGTAATCCTGGTGCTGATCGGGCTTGCGACGTTGAAGCTGCGGTAATGGCGGGCAAATTGCCAAGCGAGTCGCAAATGGCGGGTACGCAGCGGGATGCTCCCGTGCTGGTGGCCGGCCTCGGTACCACCGGGCTGTCGTGCGCACGTTTCCTGGCGCGCCAGGGTCGACAGGTCATCGTTGGCGATACCCGTGAACAGCCGCCGGGTCTTGCGCAGTTGCAAAAAGAGCATCCGGAGATCCGGGTCTATGTGGGAGTTCTTCCGGTACAGGTGCTGGACACGGTTAGGGAAGTCGTGGCGTCCCCGGGCCTAAATCTGAATTCACCTTTTTTTGCCCTGGCGCGCCAGCGCGACATTTCGGTGATTGGCGATATCGAGTTGTTTGCTCGCACGGTTACCGCGCCGATCCTCGCGGTCACCGGATCCAACGGGAAAAGCACGGTAACCCGCATGCTTGCTGCACTGCTCAAGGCCGGTGGCCTGGAAGTGCGCGCCGGCGGCAACCTCGGTCCCGCTGCTCTGGACCTGGTCCATGACAGCGAACCAGATTTTTACGTGCTCGAGTTGTCCAGCTTTCAGCTGGAAAGCGTGTACAGCTTTACACCCTCGGTGGCCACGATTCTGAACATCTCGCCTGATCACATTGACAGGCATGGCTCGATCGAGGAATACGTGGCCGCCAAGTCGCGCATTTTCGAGCGTTGCAGTGTCGCCATCGTCAATCGCGATGATCCCAGGGTAATGGCCATACCGGTGACGGCGCCGACCATCAGTTTCGGACTGGATGCGCCGGCAGACGGGGACTTCGGTCTGCTGGAAAGAGCCGACGGCTTCTGGCTGGCTCGTGGTGCTTTGCCGTTGCTGCGCACCAGCGAACTACCGCTGATTGGCCGCCACAATCAGGCCAATGCTCTGGCGGCGCTGGCAATGGCCTCGGCTGCCGGCGCCCCGGTGCAGGCATCGGCCCAGGCGCTCAGAAATTTCCGTGGTCTGCCCCATCGCACGCAACGGGTTGCCAACCTGCGCGGGGTCACCTGGATCAACGATTCGAAAGGTACAAATGTAGGCGCCACGGTGGCGGCTATCCGGGGGCTGGACGGAGAGCTGGTACTGATCGCCGGTGGTGAGGGCAAGGGGGCCGATTTTTCCTTACTCGCGGAGGCGCTCACCGGGCGCGTTCACACCGCCATCTTGATCGGTCGCGACGCGCGACAAATTGCCGACACCATTGAGGATCGTTGCACTGTGCTGTTTGCCGACAGCATGGACACCGCGGTACAGCTGGCATCAGAGCATGCCCACGACGGTGATTCGGTGCTGTTGTCGCCGGCCTGCGCCAGCTTCGACATGTTCAGCAATTTCGAGGCGCGCGGTGACGCCTTTGCAAGGGCGGTTCGGAGACTGACACCATGAGTGCGGCGGCCACTCATGTAACCGCAGCAATGCGACGCCAGCACCATGCGCTGCAGCTGGATCTGCCGCTGGTATGGATCTTTGGCGCTATCCTGCTGGCCGGCCTGGTCATGGTGGCGTCTGCTTCCATCGTGGTCGCTGATCGCGAGCTGCAGGCTCCGTTTTATTACCTGGTGCGCCAGAGCGCTTACGCATTCCTCGGCATCGCCGGCCTGCTGCTGATGCTGGCGATACCCCTCAGACTTTGGGTGCACGGCGGCTACCTTTTGCTGGCACTGGCCCTGCTTTTGCTGGTGCTGGTGCTGATACCCGGACTCGGTCACACGGTGAACGGCAGCATGCGCTGGCTGCGACTGGGACCGCTGAGTCTGCAGCCGTCCGAACCAGCAAGACTGTTCCTGATCATGTACCTGGCCGGCTACATGGTCCGCCATCCCGACGCAATCGCATCTGATTTCAAGGGCTTCATGAAGCCCATGCTGTTCGTTCTGCTGGCAGCCCTGCTGCTGCTGCTGGAACCCGATTTTGGTGCCGCCTCGGTACTCATGGCAACGGCGCTGGCCATGCTGTTTCTGGGCGGCGTGCGCCTGCGGCACTTCTTGCTGCTGTTCTCCCTGGTGGCAGGTGCCTTTGCCATCCTGGCATGGACGTCCCCGTATCGGCTCAAGCGACTGACCGGCTTTCTGGATCCCTGGGCGGACGCCTACAACAGCGGTTACCAGCTAACCCAGTCACTGATCGCCATCGGCCGTGGTGAATGGTTCGGCGTGGGCCTCGGCGCCAGCGTGCAGAAATTGCATTACCTGCCGGAAGCGCATACGGACTTCGTGTTTGCCGTTATCGCCGAAGAGTTTGGCCTGCTGGGCGCGCTCATCGTCATGGGCCTTTTCCTGGCGCTGGTCTGGCGCGCGTTCTTCATCGCCCGTCGAGCCTGGGATGCCCGTCAGCCGTTCGGTGCTTACCTGGCCCAGGGAATTGGAATCTGGATTGGTATTCAGGCGTTTATCAATATCGGCGTGAACATGGGAGTGCTGCCTACCAAGGGATTGACTTTGCCGCTGATCAGCGCCGGCGGTTCCAGCTTGCTGGTGTCCTGCGCAGCCATTGGGTTGTTGCTGCGCGTTGCTCATGAGGCGCGCCCGGCTCGTGCACCACTGCCACCTCGGCTGCGCCGCCGCGCGAGGCGCGCAGGATGAGCGCCGGTCGCGTCATGATCATGGCCGGCGGCACCGGGGGTCACGTGTTTCCGGCACTGGCCGTTGCCCGGGCCTTGCGCGAGCGTGGCGTGGACGTGGTCTGGCTGGGGACCCGCAAGGGCCTGGAGGCACGCGTGGTTCCCGCCGCGGGCGTGGCCATGGAATGGGTGTCCATTGCCGGTCTGCGTGGCAAAGGCCTGGGGTCATGGTTGCTGGCGCCGCTGCGATTGTTTTACGCGCTGGCGCAATCAATGCGCATCATGGCGCGCAACCGACCTGGCGCGGTATTGGGTATGGGCGGATTCGTCAGCGGACCGGGGGGCCTCGCGGCCTGGCTGCTGCGCCGGCCGCTGCTGGTGCACGAACAAAATGCCATTGCGGGGCTGACCAACCGAATCCTGGCACGGTTCGCCGTAGCCGTACTGGAGGGTTTTCCCGGAAGCTTCCCGCCCGCCAGGCGCGCATGCCCGGTGGGTAATCCCGTGCGTGCCGAGATTCTGGCCGTGACGCCGCCCGCGCAGCGTTTCGCCGAACGCTCGGGCCCGCCGCGTTTGCTGGTGATCGGTGGCAGTCAGGGCGCCCTGGCACTGAACGAATTACTCGCCGACGCCATCGCCAGCCAGGACTGGCGGGAGCCACCCCTGGTTCGCCACCAGGCCGGGGCAAAGACCGCCGAGGTTGCGCATCGTGCTTATGCAAATGCGGGGCTGGACGTGTCGGTGGAGCCGTTCATCGAGGATATGGCGGGCGCCTACGGCTGGGCTGACCTGGTGGTATGCCGCGCCGGAGCCATCACCGTGGCGGAACTGGCGGCAGCGGGAGTCGGCGCAGTGCTGGTGCCTTTCCCCCATGCCGTGGACGACCACCAGACGCGCAATGCCGAGTTCCTTGTACAGGCCGGTGCCGCCGAAATGGTCCAGCAGCATGAGCTGGACGCAGTGGTGCTGGGTCGCAGGCTGGCGCGTCTGCTGCCGGATCGCGCACGACTGCAAGGTATGGCCGAGGCCGCGCGTCGGCAGGCAATGCCGCAGGCGACCCAGGCATTGACCAGCGCCTGCCTCGAGCAACTGGGCGAGGTGACGTCATGACCGATCGCATGCGTCGAATCAACCATCTGCATTTTGTCGGCATTGGTGGCGTCGGCATGGGTGGTATTGCCGAAGTCCTGCTGAACATGGGTTACCAGGTGTCCGGCTCTGACCTGCGGGAGAGTGCCGTCACCAGCAGGCTGCGAACGCTGGGCGCACGTATCGCCATCGGCCATGACGCAGAAAATGTCGCCGACGCTGACGTGGTGGTGGTGTCCAGCGCAATTTCCTCCGACAACCCGGAATTGCTGGTGGCCGGGGAACGGCGATTGCCGGTGGTGCGACGCGCCGAAATGCTGGCGGAGCTCATGCGTTTTCGTTACGGCATCGCGGTGGCGGGCACCCACGGCAAAACCACCACCACCAGCCTGGTGGCCAGCGTGCTGGCCGAGGGTGGCAAGGACCCCACCTTTGTGATTGGCGGAATGCTGGTGAGTGCCGGCAGCAACGCGCGTCTGGGTGAGGGTCGCTATCTGGTGGCGGAAGCCGATGAAAGCGATGCATCTTTCCTGCACCTGCAACCCATGATTGCAGTGGTGACCAACATCGACGCGGACCATCTGGAAGCCTATGACGGTTCATTTGAACAACTGCGTTCTGGCTTCGTGGATTTCCTGCATAACTTGCCGTTTTACGGGCTGGCGGTCCTGTGTATCGAGGATGACAACGTGCGCGCCATGCTGGACCAGGTCAGCCGGCCAGTCCTGACTTATGGCTTTGAAGACAGCGCTGACCTTAGGGCTACGGCGATCCAAAGTGCCCGCGGCGTTACGGGTTTTGCGGTCAGCCAATCCGGCTATGACGACATGCAGATCGCGCTTAATCTGCCGGGGCGCCATAACGTGCTGAATGCGCTGGCGGCCATTGCCATAGGCCGGGAGCTGGGCGTCGATGACAAGCAGATTCGCACGGCGCTGGAATCGTTTCAGGGCATCGGGCGTCGCTTCGAAATCAGTGGCGAAGTGCAGGTGAGCCACGGCACCGCGCTGTTGGTCGATGATTACGGCCACCATCCCACTGAAATCCGCGCAGTGATGGATGCTGTTCGCCGCGGCTGGGAGGACCGCCGCCTGGTGGTTGCTTTCCAGCCCCATCGGTATACGCGTACCAGGGACCTGCTGGATGATTTTGCCCGAGTGCTGGCGGATGCCGATGTGCTGGTGATCAGTGAAGTGTACCCGGCTGGCGAGCAGCCCATCGAAGGCGCGGACGGCCGCGCGATCGCACGGGCGGTGCGCAGCCGCGGCCAGGTGGAGCCGGTTTTTGTGGAGGCTGTCGAACAGCTGGCCGAAGTGTTGGCGCCCCTGTTGCGCGACGGCGATATCGTACTGACCCTGGGCGCCGGGAATATCGGCAGCGTGGCGCGGGAACTGCCCGACAGTTTGCGCCTCGCCATGGCCGCCAAGCAGGGCGGAGTGTCCCCATGAGCGCGGCCGACGTGATTCGCGGTGAGCTGCGCAGCAACGAGCCCATGTCGCGGCACAGTTCCTGGCGGGTCGGTGGCCCGGCGCGGCGCTTTTTTGTGCCGGCTGACGTGGCGGATCTGTCAGGGTTTTTGCAAAGCCAGGATCCCGGCGAGCCGCTGTTATGGGTGGGTCTGGGCAGCAACCTGCTGGTGCGCGATGGCGGCTGGCCGGGTGTCGTGGTGGCGGTCCACAAGGCGCTGGGGGGATTGGAACGCCCCGACCCGGAGGGCGATCCGGGCCGGGTGCTGGCAGGGGCGGGTCTCGCCTGTGCCCGGCTGGCTCGCCAGTGCGTGCGCTGGGGCCTGGGTCCGGCCGAGTTTTTTGCCGGCATCCCGGGCACCGTTGGCGGAGCGCTGGCCATGAATGCCGGCGCCTTCGGCGGTGAAACCTGGGAGCATGTTTTGAGCGTGCAGGTCATCGACCGAGGCGGGGAGGTGCGCACCCGCCAGCGGGATGCTTACCGGGTGGGTTACCGCGAAGTCATCGCGCCGGCCGAAGAGTGGTTCCTGTCAGCGGAATTCAGGTTTGAGCCCCGCCCAGGAGCACGCCAGCAGGATATTCGCGATCTGCTGGCGCGGCGCAAGGCCAGCCAGCCCATTGGCCAGCCAAGTTGCGGCTCGGTTTTCCGCAATCCCGAGGGCGATCATGCAGCTCGTTTGATCGAGGCCTGCGGACTCAAGGGCTTCGCAGTCGGCGGGGCAGTCGTATCGGAGAAGCACGCCAATTTCATCATCACCGACCGGACCGCGACGGCGGCTGATGTGGAGGCGCTGATCCTGCATGTGCAAAGCACGGTTGCCGAGCGCAAGCATGTGCAGCTGCAGCCCGAGGTTCGCATAGTGGGGGAGGCAGCATGATTACCCGCAAGCTGTCGCCCGCGTTGGTGGATGATCCCAGGGACTTCGGGCGGGTGGCCGTATTGCTGGGCGGCGATTCGGCGGAGCGCGAGATTTCGCTGCTGACCGGGCGTGCTGTGCTGGATGCCCTCAAGCGCCTCGGCGTGGATGCCCGGGCGGTGGATACCGGTGAGGATGCACTGCCCAAGCTGCTGGCCGGCGGTTTCGATCGTGCCTGGGTCGCGTTGCATGGTCGGGGCGGCGAAGACGGCAGCATCCAGGGCGCGCTTGAGCATCTGGGTATTCCCTATACCGGGAGCGGGGTGCTGGGTTCGGCGCTGGCCATGGACAAGTTGCGCACCAAGATGCTGCTGGAAGGCAATGGCCTGGCCACGCCGCGCTATCGGGTGCTGAATACCGAAGCAGACTGCCGTGAGGCCCTGGGCGAGCTTGGGCTGCCACTGATTATCAAGCCTGCCCATGAAGGTTCCAGCGTGGGCCTGTGCAAGGCGAATGATGAAGCCCAGATGCTGGCGGGCTGGCGTGCCGCCAGCGATCTGGATTCCTGCGTTTTTGCCGAGCAATGGATAGAAGGCGAGGAGTACACCGCGGCCGTTCTGCAGGGCCAGGTGTTGCCGATCATACGCATCGAAACAGATAACACTTTTTACGATTATCAAGCCAAATATTTCAGCGATGACACGCGCTACTTTTGTCCCAGCGGCCTGGATTCACAACGCGAAGATGAATTCGCCAGCCTGGCGCTGACCGCTTTTCAAGCGGTGGGTGCCAGCGGCTGGGGACGGGTCGATTTTCTGCTGGCCGACGAGGGGCCGCTGTTCCTGGAGGTCAATACCGTGCCCGGCATGACCAGCCACAGCCTGGTGCCGATGGCAGCCAGGGCCGCAGGAGCCGACTTCGACGAATTGGTATGGCGCATTCTTGAAACCAGCTTGCCTGCCCGCGGGCGCGAGGTGTCGCCATGAGTCTGGCGCGCAAGAATCGCAGACGTCCCGCGCAACATGCCAGCCAGCAGGCACAGGCAGCCAAGCCCTGGCCATGGAAAACCATATTGTCCGCCGGCGCCGGGACGTTTGTGGTGGTGCTGCTGGTCGCCGCTGCGTTGCGCTACATGGACCGGGAAGTCAGCATCGAAGTGGTTGGCACCGGGCAGCGGGTGTCGGCGCTGGAAGTGCAGGCCGCGCTGGAAAAATTCGCCGGTGCGGGTTTTCTCGAAGTCGACCTGGAGACAGTTCAGGCAGCAGCCGAGGCGCTGGCCTGGGTCGATCGCGCCCGCGTGCAACGAGCATTTCCGGCACGCCTCGTGATTACCATCACCGAGCAGGTTGCGGCGGCACGTTGGGGTGCCCGGGGACTGCTCAATACACGCGGCGAGCTGTTTGTAATGGATTCGCGCTTCCCGCTCCCGGAATTGCCCGCCCTGGACGGTCCTCCCGGCAGCGAGTGGCGGGTCGCCCAACGTTATCTCGAAGTTCACAGCCTCATCACGCCGCTAGGTTTTGTGATTCGTTCTCTGCATATGAATGCGCGGGGCGCCTGGAACCTGGAACTGGCCAACGGCATCACGGTGCATTTTGGACGTACGGCAACAGCGGTTCGCCTGCAGCGTTTTGCAGACGTTGTCGCGCCGCGGCTGCAGGAGCAGGAAGCCCAGGTCGCCTACGTGGATATGCGCTACGGCAACGGCTTTGTAATCGGGTGGCAACCCGGGCATCAGCCACAACTCAATCTGCAATCAATGCGAGAGTCAATCTGAATGTCGAAGAAAACTGAAAAGAAACTGATTGTTGGTCTGGATATTGGCACTTCGAAAGTGGTGGCCATCGTTGGCGAAGTTACTGACGACGACGAAATTGAAGTGATTGGCATCGGCAGCCATCCGTCCAGAGGCCTCAAGAAGGGCGTGGTGGTGAATATCGAATCCACCGTGCAGTCCATTCAGCGGGCAGTGGAAGAAGCCGAGCTGATGGCTGGCTGCGAAATACATTCAATCTACGCGGGTATTGCCGGCAGTCATATTCGTAGCCTCAATTCACACGGGATCGTGGCAATCAGGGACAAGGAGGTGACGGCCAGCGATGTGGACCGCGTTATTGACGCAGCCCGCGCCGTTGCGATCCCTGCGGATCAAAAAATACTGCATATCCTGCCGCAGGAGTTTGTCATTGATCACCAGGAAGGCATCAAGGAGCCCATCGGCATGTCCGGCGTGCGCCTCGAGGCTCGTGTACACATGGTGACGGGCGCGGCCAGCGCGGCCCAGAACATCGTCAAGTGTGTGCAGCGTTGCGGCCTGCAGGTCGAAGATATCGTGCTGGAGCAACTGGCTTCGAGTTTTGCGGTACTGACTGAAGATGAGAAAGAGCTGGGCGTTTGCCTGGTGGATATCGGTGGTGGCACCACCGACATCGCGGTCTTTGCGGGCGGCGCAATCCAGCACACGGCGGTAATTCCCATCGCTGGTGATCAGGTCACCAACGATATCGCGATTTCCATGCGCACGCCTACGCAGTATGCAGAAGAAATCAAGATGAAATATGCCTGCGCCTTGTCGCAACTGGCCAATCCTGACGAGACCATCGAGGTGCCTAGTGTGGGCGACCGGCCACCGCGCCGACTGGCCCGTCAGACCCTCGCCGAGATCGTCGAGCCACGTTACGAAGAGCTGTTCACTCTGATTCGGGATGAACTGCGGCGCAGCGGTTTTGAAGAGTTGATTGCTGCCGGCGTTGTGATCACCGGCGGCAGCGCCAAGATGGAAGGTGCGGTGGAACTGGCGGAGGAAGTGTTTCACATGCCCGTACGTCTGGGCATTCCACAGCATGTGGCCGGCCTGGTGGAAGTGGTACGCAACCCGATTCACGCGACCGGCGTAGGACTGTTGCTTTACGGATTGGAGAACTACGCGCGCATAGCTGCCGAGGCGCAGCTGAGCGGAGGACTTGGGGAAATCTGGGAACGCATGAAAGCGTGGTTCCAGGGAAATTTTTGATTTTTTAAGACGAGATTGTCTTCACATCTGGAGGAAAGACAAATGTTCGAACTGATGGACTCATACAGTCAAAATGCCGTGATCAAGGTCATCGGCGTGGGTGGCGGCGGCGGTAACGCCGTATCGCATATGGTGGAGCAGGGTATCGAGGGCGTGGATTTCATTTGCGCCAATACCGATGCCCAGGCGCTCAAAAACAACATTGCCAAGACCAGTTTGCAGATTGGTTGCAACATCACCAAGGGCCTGGGGGCTGGCGCAAATCCGGAAATCGGGCGCCAGGCGGCTATGGAGGACCGCGATCGCATCCAGGAAGTGGTGGAAGGCAGCGACATGCTTTTCATCACCGCCGGCATGGGCGGCGGTACGGGCACTGGTGCCGCCCCGGTGGTGGCTCAGGTGGCCAAGGAACTGGGCATCCTCACAGTGGCCGTGGTGACCAAGCCGTTCGGGGTCGAGGGCGCCAAGCGCGGCAGTATTGCTGACCAGGGCATTGGTGAGCTGGCGCGCTTTTGCGATTCGTTGATCACCATACCGAACCAAAAGCTGCTGACCGTGCTGGGCCCGGAAACCACGCTGCTGGATGCATTCCGCTCTGCCAACCAGGTGTTGCAGGGGGCGGTGCAGGGCATCGCGGAGCTGATTACCCGACCCGGCCTCATCAACGTGGACTTCGCCGATGTGCGCACGGTCATGGCGGAAATGGGCATGGCGATGATGGGTACCGGAGCTGCGATGGGCGAAGACCGGGCTCGCGAAGCCGCCGAAGCGGCGGTTTCCAGTCCGCTGCTGGAGGATATCAACCTGGCCGGCGCCAGGGGCATACTGGTGAACGTAACCGCCGGTCCGGATATGTCCATCGGCGAATTCCAGGAAGTCGGCGAGACCGTCAAGGAATTTGCTTCCGATGACGCCACTGTGGTGGTGGGTACCGTTATCGACGAGGAAATGTCAGATAGGATTCGGGTCACCGTGGTGGCCACGGGAATCGGCCTGCCGGCAGGCCAGCGTCAGCAACCCAACATGCGGGTTGTGCGCAGGAGCTCCGGAGAGCCCAATTACGCTGACCTGGAAAAACCCACGGTGCAGCGCCAGCAGCGGGCAGTGGGCGATAATATCGTGCCGGCGGCACCGGACGAGCAGCTGCTGGATATTCCGGCCTTTCTGCGGCGACAGGCGGACTGAGGACTGTGGCGGGGTAATTTTCAGTTCAATAAGGCATAGGAATCAGCCGCTTGCGGCGAAATTCCCTGCTGTGGTACCTTTGCGGGCTGTTTTTAAGCCTGCCAGCGGCCGCGACCCGGCAGACAAGCCAGGAGCGCGATGCGCCCTGACGGCGGAAGGGCAGCAAGGCAGGGCAGTACTGAATCCTCCAGCAGTACCGACCCTGCCGAGCGAACAAGACCAGGGGTGCATATGCTCAAGCAACGAACTTTGAAAAACTCCATCCGGGCCACCGGTGTTGGCCTGCACACCGGTGACAAGGTTTTTATGACCTTGCGTCCCGGACCGGTGGACAACGGTATCGTGTTTCGGCGCGTGGATCTCGATCCGCCGGCCGACATTCCCGCTGCGGCTCTGCAGGTTGGTCACACCACCCTGGGAACCACCCTGGAAACCGATGCCGCCAAGGTTTCAACCGTCGAACATCTGATGTCGGCGTTCGCCGGCCTGGGTATTGACAACGCGTTCGTTGATTTGAGCGCCGCCGAAGTCCCCATCATGGACGGCAGCGCCGGGCCCTTCGTATTCCTGCTGCAGTCGGCCGGCATCGAGGAACAGAGTGCGGCGAAAAAATTCGTGCGAATCCTTGAAACCGTGCGCGTTGAAGACGGCGACAAATGGGCCGAACTCGCGCCGCATGACGGGTTTCAGCTGAATTTCGAAATTGAATTTGATCATCCCGTCTTCAAGCGCCATACGCAGCATGCCAGCATGGACTTCTCGACGACCTCCTACCTCAAAGAGGTCAGTCGTGCGCGGACCTTTGGCTTTATGCGCGATCTTGAAATGATGCGCTCGCAGAATCTCGCTTTGGGCGGCACCATGGATAATGCCATCGTGCTGGACGACTACCGGGTGCTCAACGAGGATGGTTTGCGGTACGAAGATGAGTTTGTGAAACACAAGATGCTGGACGCCATCGGCGACCTGTACCTTATTGGTCATACCCTGATTGGCTCATTCAGGGCGTTCAAGTCAGGCCACGGCCTGAACAACGCGCTGCTGAGAAAACTTCTTTCCCGGCAAAGCGCCTTTGAGATCGTCACCTTTACCGATCAACGCAAATCACCGGTCTCTTATTCAAGTCCGGTTGTCGCCGCCTGATTCGGATGCGGCGGGCGGTCGCACCCGCACCAGCAACTTCTTGCCGGTGGCGCCGGCGCCCGCGGCGGCGCGAATGGCCTCGCCGGCGAAGCGCAGCCGCGCTGCCCAGGCCGCACTGTCAGCGGTAACAACCAGCGCCTCTTCGCCGAGGCTGACGGCCACCACATGCTCCGAATCTGGCTCCGGCAGGGCCGCACGCACCCGGTCCGTGAGGGCCTCCAGGCCGCGGGCGCGCTCCAGAACCCGGCCCAGTTGTTGGCCGGCCGAGGCGAGTAAATGCTCCAGTTTCTCGGGTTTTGGGGCTTCGGACATGCAGACTCAGCGGCCGTGGCCGGCAAAATGTTGATCATAGCAGGGACATTGATGCATCATGTCCGGTCTGTGACACAAGGGCAAACTCGTTGTGAAGCGGGGACGCAAAGCCACCGGCCCGGCCGCCAGAAAGCCGGGTAGCGGGGCCGCCACAGCGCCACGGCCGGAATATTCGGCCGTAGGAGCGCCGGCAGGCGCCCAGTCTTGAGGCTGACCGACGAGAAAAACTCGAATTGGATGGGGGGTCCCGCGGGACCGCGAGTCAGTAGGCGATGAATGTAATTTTGTTTTCACCAGCGAGTGGGCGAACCCGCCGCATCAATCTTGCTTACCTGCCAAGCAAGCTGGCCCTTGGGCTGGCGGTGCTGGGTTTGTTGGGCGGCATGTTTTATGCGGGCTACGAGTTTGCCGAGCGCAGCCTGACAGAGACGCCTCACGAGAGCCTGGTGAAGATGCGCGGCCAACTGGGCGAGCAGGCCGTGGAAATCCAGCAGGCCCGACGCCTGACCCAGGAAAAACTGGACGCACTGTCAATGCGCCTGGGTCAGATGCAGGCTCACGTCATTCGCCTGGATGCCCTGGGTCGGCGTCTAACCGGCATGGCCGGCCTGGACGACGGCGAGTTCGATTTCAGTATCCCGCCAGGTCAGGGCGGACCGGAGCCTGGCATCGAGCCAGCGGGTACCGAAGTACCTGACCTGCTGGCCATGCTGGGCGAACTGGATAGCCAGGTCGCGGATCGGGAGCGGCAGCTGGCGGTGCTGGAAGATCTGCTGATGGATCGTAACCTGCGCGAGCAGGTGCACCCGGCAGGCCGACCCGTCAAGTCAGGCTACATATCATCGTTTTACGGTTTGAGAACCGACCCCTTCACGGGCCGCAAGGCGCGGCACAAAGGCGTGGATTTTGCCGGGCGCGAGGGCGCCGACGTGGTGGCCGTGGCGGCCGGCGTTGTTACCTGGTCGGATGATCGGTTCGGGTTTGGCAAGCTGGTGGAAATCAACCACGGCAACGGCTTTGTCACGCGTTATGCCCATAACCGCGAAAACCTGGTGGCGGTCGGAGACCGCATTGAGAAAGGCCAGGTCATCGCCCGTATGGGATCGACCGGCAGGGCTACGGGCCCCAATCTGCACTTTGAAGTCCTCCACAACGGTCGTGTTGTAAACCCGCTGACCTACGTCAAGGACAGCGGCTGATTCCCTGAATCGGTGACCGCCGGGTTTGAAATCCGGTGGCCAAGCCCCCATGGTTCGAGATTCGTAAGCGGCGCAGCGCGTCAGATGCTTTATAATGCCCGTTTTTTCAGGCGGTCCCGTTGGACCGCCTTTGTGCGCAGGGTGGATGCGCTAAAGAGGAATTTTCGTGCAGAAATTTCTGGCCCGCATATTTGGCAGTCGCAACCAGCGGCTGCTGCGTAAATACGCGAAGCAGGTTGCAAAGGCCAACGCGCTGGAAGCCGCCGTGCAGGCGCTCAGCGATGAGCAGCTGCGTGCCCGCACGGAGGAATTTCGCGCCCGATTTGCAGATGGCGCCAGCCTGGATGAGCTGCTGCCGGAGGCATTTGCGACGGTGCGCGAGGCTTCGGTGCGAACCCTAGGAATGCGGCACTTCGACGTGCAGCTGGTCGGTGGCATCGTCTTGCATCAGGGCAAAATTGCCGAGATGCGCACCGGTGAAGGCAAGACCCTGGTTGCCACGCTGGCCGCTTATCTCAATGCCCTCAGCGGTCACGGCGTGCATATTGTTACTGTCAACGATTACCTGGCCCAACGCGACGCCACCTGGATGGGCCCGATCTACGAGTTCCTGGGCATGACCGTTGGTGTTATCAAGTCGGGTCTGGAGCCTGCCGCCAAACGGGAAGCCTATGCATCTGACATCGTCTATGGCACCAACAACGAGTTTGGCTTCGACTACTTGCGCGACAATCTTGCCTTTCGCGCAGACGACAAGGTCCAGCAGACGCTGTCGTTTGCCATTATCGATGAAGTCGACTCCATCCTGATCGATGAGGCGCGCACGCCGCTGATCATATCCGGACCTTCAGAAGAGAGTACCGATCTCTACGAGAAAATGAATGTGGTCACGCCACGTTTGCGCGGCGATGAATATCCAGGTGCGCCGCGTAACGAAGACATCGAGGTCCAGTCGGTGGAGCTGCGCTCAGGCGGCGCCAGCAGTGGCGAAGTTGTGCCGACCACGACCGCTTTGGCGAGGGCGCGGCAACAGCAGCAGGAGCTGGTGCTTACGGGCGAGGAGGGCGAGGCACCCGTGGCACGCCTGTTACAACCAGCCGATTACACAGCCGACGAAAAATCCAAGCAGATTTATTTGACTGAGGAAGGTCAGGAACGCGTCGAGCAGATGTTCAAAGAAATGGGCATGATCGGCCACGATGACACGCTTTACGATGCGGCCAACATCAGCCTGATGCACCATCTGAATGCGGCGCTGCGCGCCCACGCGCTGTATAAACGCGATGTGGAATATATCGTCAAGGATGGCGAGGTGATCATCGTTGATGAGTTTACCGGACGCACAATGCCCGGGCGCCGCTGGTCGGATGGACTGCACCAGGCGGTAGAGGCCAAGGAGGGGGTGGCCGTGCGCAGCGAAAACCAGACCCTCGCTTCCATCACATTTCAGAATTATTTCCGCATGTACGGCAAGTTGTCCGGCATGACCGGTACGGCAGATACCGAGGCTTACGAATTCCAGACGATTTATGGGCTGGAGGTGGTCGTGATCCCGACTCACCGGCCGATGATTCGCGACGACAGGCCAGATTTGGTGCATCTTACCGCCGAAGACAAGTTCAAGAATATTATCGATGACATCAAGGATTGCGAGGCCCGTGGCCAGCCGGTGCTGGTGGGAACGACCTCCATCGAGACCTCGGAATTGCTTTCCGGGATACTTAAAAAGCGCGGTATTTCTCACCAGGTACTGAACGCGAAGCACCACGAACGGGAGGCGGAAATCGTCGCCCAGGCAGGCCGTCCTGGCCGGGTTACGATCGCCACCAATATGGCGGGCCGCGGCACCGATATCGTCCTGGGCGGCAGCCTCGATGCCGAGTTGGCCAAGGTGCCCGGCGATGACACCAACCAGCGCGAAAAAGTCCGCCAACAATGGGAAACCCGCCATGCCGAGGTGGTAGCAGCCGGCGGACTGCACATTATCGGCACCGAACGGCATGAGTCCCGGCGTATCGACAATCAGCTGCGCGGCCGCTCGGGTCGTCAGGGAGACCCGGGTTCAAGCCGTTTCTATCTGTCCATGGAGGACTCCTTAATGCGCATTTTTGGCGACCCCGAGCGCTCCAAAGCGCTGCTTGCCAGGGTCGGCATGAAGCCGGGCGAAGCTATCGAGAGCAAGCTATTAAGTCGCCAGATAGAACGCGCCCAGCGCAAAGTTGAAGCGCATAACTTTGACATGCGCAAGAATCTGCTGGAATACGATGATGTGGCCAACGACCAGCGCAAGGTGGTTTACCTGCGCCGCAATCAGCTGATGACTGAGGACGATGTTTCCGAGTGGGTACAGGAAGATCGCGTAGAGAGCGTCAATGAAGTTATTGACGAGCACATGCCACCCGGTTCCGTTGAGGAGATGTGGGATGTAGCCGGGCTCGCCCAGGCCCTGGAACGCGAATTCGGGCTGGCCATGGATATTCAGGCCTGGCTGGACGAGGACGAGTCACTTCACGAAGAGTCATTGCGCCAGAGGATTGTCGCTGAACTTGAACAGGCCTATGAAGACAAGGTGGCACTGATTGGCGAGCCCACCATGCGGCATTTTGAAAAAGCCGTCATGCTGCAGCAATTGGATATGCACTGGAAGGAACACCTGGCGGCCATGGACTATCTGCGCCAGGGCATCGGCCTGCGCAGCTATGCACAGAAAAATCCCAAGCAGGAATACAAGCGCGAAGCATTTGAGATGTTCGTGGCGATGCTGGGCCGGGCGCGCCACGATACCATCAGCATTCTTTCCAAGGTGCAGATCCGCAGCGAAGAAGATGTGGCTGCGGTAGAGAAGCAGCGGCGCTCCGCACGCCGCGCCCAGGCGCAGCATGCAGCAGCGCCGGTCATGGGCGGTGGTGGCGAGCCGCCACCCCAGGCCGAGACGCAGACATTTGTGCGCAAAGAGCGCAAGGTCGGCAGAAACGAACCATGTCCTTGCGGCTCGGGGAAGAAAGACAAAGAGTGT
>JBFIQI010000010.1:0-34441 GCA_041609715.1 Gammaproteobacteria bacterium | reverse complement strand
TGCTGCTGGCCCCGGGTGCTGCGGAATTCAAGCCCCAGGGTCAGGTCCGAATTTCGATCGCCCACAGTCTGCACATAGTCGACTTTGTCGATGGCCAGGGTTGCGCCCGGTACGGCGGCCGGACGCGTGACGGCTATTCTCAGTGTTTCGCCCGGGCGTGGATGAAACTCCGGCACCCAGAATCGGCCCGGAAAACCAACGGGCAAAATCAACGGCGTTCCGTCATACGCCGGGTGCCACATGTGGCTCGCCTCGATTCGCCAGACCTCACGCCAGGGTCCCTCGCCTGCCGACAACACCAACTCGTTGGCGGGCTGCAGGCTGCTTTGCCAGGCAAAACCTGATTCTCCCGGGGCGAGGTTAACCGTTGCCCTGCCGTCGCTGACCGGCACCCCGGCGCTGATCACTGACTCTCCCGCTAACAGTGGTACCTGCAGGTTGATGGCGCCCGTCTGCGGCGCCACGCGCCGGACGGCCGTATTCACCCCCCAGTCGAGCCCCAGTTGCAACGCCCGGTCTACCCTTACAAAGGCGGGAAACCTGTCCGCGGCCAGTGCTTTGTCAGCGTCGCTATCAACCCCTTGCGTTTGGATGCGTATTAACTCCAGCACACCGCTCACCAGGCGCTGGTCGCGAATGCCGGTAATCTCCCAACCACTGGCTACCGCCAGCACTTCGCCGGGCGGCATCGGGAACTGCACCTGAAAACTGTCCCGCCCCGGCATCGGTCCCGCCAGGCGTACCTTGTGTATACCTGGTGCCAGGTTCAGCCAAAGGGTTCCGTCCGCGTCACGGAAAAGCAGCACGCGCCGGCGTCCGTCGACGCTGAATTCCGAGGCCTGCCAACTCTCATCGTTGCCGGGCAGTGGAATGGCGACCTCGTCGCCCGCATGCACCTCCAGCTCCATGGCCAGCTCCCGAGGCGAAATATCGACCCTGGCGCTGGGCAAACTGGCGCATTGGGGCACACAATCCGGCGCCGCAGTCAGCCTGGACTTCAGTTCCTCCAGCATGGCCTGTGGCGGCGTTTCGGCAATTGCCTCACCGGGGCCGAGGCCGCTGACACCCAGCAGACCCACCAACCACACCGCGGTACCACGACCGAGGCGCCGCGCAAATCGCTGCAGATCCAGGCTCCGGGACACCAGCAGGTAAAAAAGCAGCACGCTCAGTGCAGCGCCCGTAATCTGCCAGAGCGCCGTGAGCCAGCGCCCGGTCATGATCAGGCGCATGTGCTGTTGCGGTTCAACGGGACCGTTCCAGCGCAGAGCCACCGCCCGCCAGCGCCAGCCGGGGAGACCAGGGCCAGTCTGCACCTGAGCGTCCGGGTCATAGCGCTCGTAAAATGTCGACCCGGCAGCTGGCAGCTCTGCGCGCTTGGCCAGTTCCTGCCTGCTCCTCTCGCCAGCCTCACTGGTCACCGACTCCAGCACGCGAGCCGCGTCGCTCGGCGCCCGTATGGGTGCATAGACTTCCTGAAGTGCGGCGGCTTGCTGGTACTCACCGGTCCTGTCCAGCTGTGGGAACAGGGCGATACGCGCCTGGTTGGCCACGAAGGGCACCAGCATAACCAGCAGCGCCACGACGCTGAGTGCTCGATAGGCCTGGGCGAGGCGGGCAAACAAACCGCCGGTAACCGCGCGCGCCAGGGCAATGGCGACTACCAGGTTCAGCCAGGCCCAGACGGGGGCGCCCGGTTCATGAAAACTGAACAGCAAGGCAAACAGAGCCAGGATCCCGGCAAGATTTCCGAACAGCCGGCGTACAGCCACCGCGATCACCAGTAACAAAAAGAAATCCAGCAGCTGCCAACGCTGGGTCCAGGCCCCCGGACTGTCATCGACGCCGAGGGCCGCCAGCAACATGTAACCCGGCGGCAGGTTCAGCGTGGCGTTCACGCTGCTCATGGTCTCGCTCCAGCCGCTTACAGGCAGGCTGACAGACCGGCCGGTTCTGCTGCTCGCTTCCACCGCCAGTTTGGGTGAACGCAGTTCGATGCCGCTCAGGCCCGCCGTGGCGCCAGCGGTTACCAATAATTTTTCCCCGTCGCTGGTCGCACTCTTGAGCGTAAATGGTTCCACCATGTCCAGGCGCCAGCCGGTGCGCATTTCGCCCCCAAGTCGATCCCTCGCGGTGAAGCCCATGCCGTCAAAATCCAGCCACAGAGTTCGGCTGAGGTGAATCGCGTTATCCCGCTGCGCGCTGGCGCCGCGCCCACGCTCTTCTATTCGCAAAGCCTGGTCTGCCAACAGAACGAAGCTGGGGTACTGCCGCCACTGCGGCGGCACCTCAAGCTGGGACGGATCTGCCGGATTGTCGCCGACAGCATGACTGACCCGTAAGCGCGGATTGTCGGCGTAACTCCAGATCTCGGTGCCCGTCCAGTTCTCCTGTCCCTGGGTGCCGTTGAAGTGCGTCATGATTTCACTGGCGCGGGCACTGATGCTGACGACATGGTTCCCCGGTCTCAATTGCACCCGCAGGCGGCCGTCCGGATCGATGCGCGCCGGCAATCCAGACTCAAGGGTCATGGGGGCGAACGCATCCGGCAATGCCTGCCCCAGCACTACCTCCCGGGCCGCACCCCCTACCACCAGTTCTATCCTGGATTGCAGCAGCATTGGGATGCCGTCCTGGAGCAATCGATAAACCTTGATATCCAGCGATGCCGGCTGCTCACCCTGCTGCCTGGGCTCGCCCAGCCACAAACGCTCGCCGCGCCGCTCGGGATTGTCGATTACCTTGCCGTCGACATTCAGATCCAGCAATGCAAGAAAGATCGGCAAGCGCAGGGTTTCCGGGCGCCTCGTCCAGCTGAAGCGACCGCTGATCCGGTGCACGCCCGCCGCCACCTGCAGACCCGGCTGGCCGTCTTTTTCCAGCACCACAACGGGGCGCTCGTTGATGCTCACTTCCTGGGGAAAATTGTCGCCATCACCGGGCAGCGCAAGCCAGGTCTCGGCAAATGCCTGCACGCGCAAATCGAAGCGACCACCGCGGGCATTGACAGCCAGCTGCAGCGGTTCCGCCCAGGCACAGACGAACGCATCGCTATCCGTCGCGCGGTTGAAAAACCTCGGACACTGACGATGGTCCTGCCCGTGCAGAACCCAACGCTCCCAGTTCCTGAGTTCCGGCGGCACATAGGGATCGGCCGCGCTGGCAAACTGCACAGACACAAGGGTAAGCGCAAGCAGGCACAGAAGATTTTTCATTGTTACTTCCTTGCTGGAGGAGGCGACCGGCGGGCGCCACCTTACTCTTGAAGTATGGGTCAGGATGCGCGTGTTTGCCCGGTGAAACTGCCAAGCAGGATGGCGAGCGAAGAGAAGACCACGCCCGGCACGATTTCATAAAGATCGAAAATTCCACCGCTCAACTGGCGCCACAGGATTACCGTCAGACCCCCCACCACGATGCCGGCGAGCGCACCATTTCGGGTCATGCCCGACCAGTAAAGCGACAGCACGATGGCGGGACCAAAAGCTGCGCCGAAGCCAGCCCAGGCATAGGCCACCAGGTCCAGGACCTTGCTTTGAGGATCGATGGCAAAACCGAAGGCCACGACTGCAATGCCGATGACGGCGAGCCGGCCCACCCACAGCAATTCGCCCTCCTCTGCCTGCTTGCGAACCAGTCCCTTGTAGAAGTCTTCCGAGACGGCCGAGGACGCAACCAGTAACTGGGAGTCCGCGGTACTCATGACCGCCGCGAGTATCCCGGCCAGGCAGATTCCGGCGACTACCGGATGGAACAGTGCACTGGCCATGTAAATGAACACCTTCTCTGAATCGGCCCCGACCAGGGGCTCTGGCAGGTACGCAATACCCAACAGGCCAACCAGGGTGCCGCATACCAGCGTCACGCTGACCCAGCTCATGGCGATGCGGCGGGCCACAGGAATAGTGTGTTCGGCCGAACGCGCCGCCATGAATCGCGCCAGGATATGCGGCTGACCCACATAGCCGAGGCCCCAACCCAATAGCGACAGCACAGCGATCAGGCTGAGCGTTTCACCGCTCGCAGCAGTGAAGGGGTCCAGCAGAGCCGGATTCCCGGCCTCCAGGGCAGCAGCCGTTCCGGCCCAGCCCCCCACCGCCTGCCAAGCCATGACAACCACGAAAACCAGGGCGAGAAACATCAGCGAGCCTTGCAGGAAATCTGTCCAGCTCACCGCCAGAAAACCACCGATAAAGGTATAAATGACAATCGCGCCAGCCCCGGCCGCGACTGCCCACAGGTAAGGCATGCCAAAAACCGCCTCGAACAGTTTGCCGCCGGCGACCAGCCCGGAACTCGTATAGAAGGTGAAAAATACCAGGATGAAGCTGGCAGAAATGATGCGCAACAGACCCGATCTGTCGGCAAACCGGCGTTCGAAATAATCAGGCAAAGTCAGAGAGTCGCCATAGCGCTGAGTGGCACGACGCAGGCGGGCCGCCACCAGCAACCAGTTGGCGTAGGTGCCAATCAGCAGGCCCATGAGCAGCCACAGGGACTCCAGGCCAGCCAGATAAGCGTAGCCAGGCAGACCCAGCAACAACCAGCCACTCATATCCGAGGCCTGGGCCGAAAAAGCCGTAACCCAGCTGCCGAGGCGCCGGCCGCCGAGAATATAGTCAGAGAGATTGGCCGTGCGCCGCCAGGCGATGACCCCGATGACCAGTACCACCACCAGATAAGCGAGAAAAGTCGCGCTGACAACCGGGCTGTCTGCCATTTGTTTAACCTGAGTATTTAGACCGGGGCGTCCAATCATATCTGACTTGCGCCTTGTCACCCGCTGGCCGGCCGATACAGATCATTTTGGTGCGCGGCAAAATAACCAGCGAAGTCAGCAACATTGACGGGATCAGTATTTCGGCATCCGCCTATACTTTAGATAGACAGAAGTCGCGTTGCTTCGCATGGCTTGACGGTCGGGGGCTGCATGCCACGCGGGCGCGCAAGGAGCTTGACCATGAGCACGACCTGGGTGGTAGTTGCAGACAGCAGCCGCGCGCGGCTTTTTGAGCAAGATCATCCGCGCGATGCCTTGCAGGAGCTGAAGGATCTCGCCAACCCGCGGGGCAGGATGAAAGGCAGCGAACTCCTGGCTGACTCGCCGGGACGGGCTTTTGACAGCGAAGGGGCCGGTCGCCATGCCATGAGCACGGCAACCGACCCACGTCGTCATGAAGCCGAGGTGTTCGCCGGCGAGATTGCGAAACGGCTGGACAGGGCGCGCACCGGCCACAAGTTTGAGTCCCTGGTTATTTTTGCACCTCCGGAATTCCTGGGGCTGCTCAGGGACAAGATGAACGAGCCCACCAAAGGCCTCGTGACGCGAACCCTCAACAAGGATCTGGTCAGTCTGAAGCCGGACAAGATTCTTGATTACATGAACCAATGAAGGCTCGCACGATCAGCTGCCGGATGTCGCCACCACTCGAGGAGCGTTGAGTATGTCTCTTTCTGCTCGCACTTTATTACTGATGCGTCGGGCCCTTGTTTGCCTGCTGCTGCCGTGCTTTGCCGCCTGCACTTTGACGTCGTCCGGCGCGGGCAGCGAAGAGTATTTGGCCATGTTCGACTGGCTGCCCGGAGAGTGGCGGGCGAGGACCGGCCAAACAGTGACCGTCGAGCGTTGGCAACGCACAGCCAGGGACACCTTTGCCGGCATTGGTCTCAGCGAAGACCCGGGCACCGGCGAACAGCGCGAATTCGAACGCCTGGAACTCACTGCCCGTAGCGGTCGTTGGCAATACATTGCCACCGTGGCCCACAATGCCGGGCCCGTCGCATTCGATCTGGTCAGCAGTGACCAGGATCGCATGGTGTTCGAAAACCTGGCGCACGACTTTCCCCGGCGCATTGTGTATCTGCAGCGGGACGAGAATCATTACCGGGTGGAGGCAAGCGATGCCCGGGATGATGGCGGCCGGGGGTTTGCCCTGGATTTCACCCGCGTCAAAAACCCCTGAGGAACCGCCCCGCCGGCCGGCATGACCAGACTCGTCTCAAGAAGACTCGCGAAACTGGAATACCTCTTCCAGCGATCTGTCGAAAGCGCGGGCAATGCGAAACGCCACTTCCAGTGACGGCGAATAATTCCCCTTTTCGATGGCCACGATAGTCTGCCGGGTGACGCCAACCTCATCGGCGAGTTGCTGCTGCGTCATTGCCTGATGTTCGAAGCGCAGTGTTTTGATCCGATTGTCGATAGCGCTTTTCAAGCGTCCCATCTCACAAGCCCCGACGATAAAAGTACAGCTGCAGCAGGTAGACGAATACTTCCGAAGCAATGAAATGCATGATCAGAATGTTCAGCGTGAAGACCAGGTTCTGGGTCGCAAGAGCCGCTATGACGGCCATCACCACGCCTGCCCCCAGCACATAAGAGCCGTAGTAGTTTGCACGGTAAACGATAGCCCGGTCGCGCTCGTCTTGCCGTGGCGCGCCAGTGCCTTCGCCGGTACCCACCGCCCCATGTGCCGCAATAACCGACTGTGTGACCACCTCGAGAATTATGGTCAGGATGACGGCGCCCAGCAGCAGACCGCCGATATTGGCGATGTCCAGCGCCCCTTGTTGCCAGTGCTGGTAGACCCTTTGAAAATAGAAGCCCCACACCACCAGGGTGATCAAAAGGCTTGCACCGATGCTCTTTTCTCTGAACGACATGGCCTGCTCCATATGTCAAGTCTAATTGACGATATGTATAGTTTATATGACATCTGGGATTTGTCAACTCTAATTGACATATGCGGCCCGCAGACCCCTGGTGCGCCGCCGGGTATAAAAAAAGCCCCGCACCAGGCGGGGCTTGTAGTATCAGGAAAGGCCTCGGCCCTTCCAATGCTGTCAGACCTTCTTAGTCGAGGTCGTAACGCAGTCTCAGGTACCAGAAGGCACCATTGAAGCCGAAGGGGCTGAACTGGCTGTAGCGGTTGCCTACACCACCAGCAGCACCCGGGTTCTCATCTGGCGTTTCGTCAAAGATGTTCTGCACACCCACCACGCCGGTCCAGTTGTCGTTGAAGGTGTAAGCACCTTCCACGTCCACCAGGGTTTTGCCATCGTAGGTGTTGCCATCTTCAGAATCGAACCAGTCGTCGTAGTACGAAACGCGGGCCAGGAAGCGCCACTGGTTATAGAAGGTGTTACCGGACAGATTCCAGCGGGTCTCCGGCAGGCCTTCTTCCAGCTCCCGAATACGGGTCGGGTCATTGGTAATACTCGGGCCTGCGCGGGTCACCTCGGTATCCGTCTTGTTGAAGGAGAAACTCACGTCGGTATTGACGCCGTTGCCCCACTCGAACGGATAGGTCGCCACCACATCGAAGCCCTTGGTTTCGGTTTCGAAGTCATTGGTGAACCAGCGGAAGTTCTGCAGGTTGGCCGCACTGGTCACGCCCTCGGCCAGCAGCTGCTGGACCTGGGCATCCGTAAGGCTGACCAGACCGGACAGGTTCAGGCGATCATCCAGTTCGATCTGGAAGTAATCGATGGTGACATCCAGGCTACCCAGGTTGAAGAAAGTACCGAAAGTAAAGTTGGTGGATTCTTCAGGCAGCAGCGCAGGTCCGCCACCGGGCAACCCAAGGAAGGCACCCACAACGCGTGAGGTCGAAGGCACCGTGCCGTTGTTGACCAGGTCATTGATGGTGAAATCAAATTCGGTCGACACGTTGAAGGCATTGGACTGGCCAGGGGTGGGCGCACGGAAACCCGTGGAAGCCGTAGCCCGCAGGCCGAAGTTATCCGTGGCACGCCAGTTGGCCGCGATCTTGCCGTTGGTGGTGGTGCCGAAATCCTGGAAATCTTCCCAGCGCACGGCAGCACCCAGCAATAACTTGTCGGTTGGCTCCCATTCGCCATCCACATACAGCGCGATGTTTTCGCGGCTGAAGGAACCGCCCGCAATGTTACTGAAACCCGGGAAGCCATTGGAGGCAGCGCTGAAGCCCTGGGGCGCCAGCGGGCCGATATCGAATGACTCTTCCTGGCCGACCCGAATCTCGAAGTTCTCACGACGATACTCGGCACCAAACGCCAGGTTGGTGTTGTCGGTCGGGGTGTAGCCAAAGTCCAGGTTTACAGAATTCTCCAGCTGGATGTAGGCACCCGGATCAAAAGCGGTCGGGGTCGCCGGACCCAGTGAAGCGTTCACGGTGTTGCGAATGAAGAAGTCCACTTCGCTGCGCCCTGCACCCAGACTGAAGTCGAAGCGCAGACCGTTCTGCAGCTCGCCACGGACACCGGCTGTCGCCGAGATGTCACTGACGTCACCGCCAAAGCGCGGCGTAAAGCCCCCCGGGAACAGCTCCTGGAAGTGGAAGCAGTCCGGATCGGCCTTGATGGCATCCAGGTTGGCCTGCTGGCCAGGATCGGTGATCAACCCGTTGGTGTCGGTGCGGACCGTCGGGCAGCCAGCGGAACCATCGAGCACGCCGTCCTGGGCGTCCAGCAGGTCACCGATCAGGAGGTCGAAGTAGTCATCATCTTCATCATCGGGGGTACCCGCGTCGTTAGCGGTTCCAAACACGGCGCCACGCGTATTCGGGTTACGGAAGTAGAAACCACCGTCAACCGTCTTGGTGGCGTAGTTGCCATGGGCGTAAAACTCTTTACCGCCACCCAGGTCCAGGCCGACGTTGGCAAAAGCCTTGAAGTCGTCCATCACTTCGGGTGAGCCCCAGATCTGGGCCGGGTTGGCCACCGCAGTGTTGCCGTTGGCGATCAGCGCGGCCGCGTCGTTGCGCTGCACGCTGCGATCGGTGGCGTCGGCTTCGCCGTACTCGAAGCTCAGGTTGACAAAGCCGTCGTCCGAGAAGGGCAGACCAATATTGCCGGCAATGGCGTAAGTGGTGCCGTCGCCTTCGGTGTACTCGCCGTAGCGGGCTTCGAAGCTGGAACCTTCAGCCTCGTCTTTGAGGATGAAGTTCATCACGCCGGCGATGGCGTCAGAACCATACTGGGACGAGGCGCCGTCGCGCAGTACTTCCACCTGCTTGATGGCGATGGAAGGAATCAGCGCCAGATCGGGACCCTGGGCACCGTCGCCCACACCGTTGCCCAGCCATGAAATGACCGACGAGCGGTGACGGCGCTTGCCGTTGATCAAGACCAGAGTGTGGTCGGGTGCCAGGCCGCGCAGGTTCGCCGGCCGCACGATGGTGGCCGCGTCGCTGATGGGCTGGGCGTTAACATTGTAAGAGGGCACGACGTTGCGGATCAGGTTGCTCAGATCCGTGTCGCCCTGGTTGGTGAAATTCTCGCCACCGATCACGTCGATGGGCGCCGGTGATTCGGTTACCGAGCGCTCCTTCGCGCGCGTTCCCGTGGTGATCACCTCTTCAAGCTGGGCCTCACTTTCGTCGTCATCGGCAGCCACCGCCTGTTGTGTTAAAACAACAGAAAAGGGCAGCGCCAGACTCAGAAGATAAGCCAGCGATCTTTTAGTTGTGGATCTCATCTCATTGTTCCCCTTGGATCTCTGATACCAAGCAAATTTCCGTGGTCAATCGCCCGCGACGAAGAGGACTCTGGCCCGCCAGCGGCCCTTGTGTCGCGAATTAACCACACCTAATGCGACCACAGACTATCTACCGCGAGGCTTTTGCAGTCAAGTTTCCCAGGTCGGCGCGACGGTCTGAAGTGCCTCAAGGCAGCCCGTCCTGGCAGGGCGCAGCAAGGCCCCGGCTGGCGGGAGGCAGTTTATCCCCGGCGCAAGCCACCGGCACGCCTCCCAAAAATGCATTTAATTGGTTGAATTATATGACTTTGACCGGTTATTGAGATCTGGCGCAGGTCTGTCCCGGGACGCCCTTGCTGTCGGTGATCCCGACCGCACCCGGACCCGGCAGGCCAGCGCTTACCCGTAACCGTGCCGACTCATGCGAGAATTCAGGCACTTCACGTCACTAATATGCGCAGAAACTTACATGCCTGAAGCCCCGGCCCCTGACACAGCCGCGATCCGCAGCATACTGGCATTCTGGTTTGGCGACTGCGTCAGGGATGACGCCGCCATAGCAGCTCGCATGGCGCTTTGGTTTGGCAACGATCCGCAACTGGATGCGACCATCAGGGAAAAATTCCTGGGCCACACCGAGCGCGCTGCTGCCGGTGAGCTGTGGGCGTGGCAGTTGTTGACTGCCGGGCGTCTCGCGCTGGTGATTCTCCTGGACCAGTTTCCGCGCAACCTCTTCCGCGGCACGGCCCGGGCATTTGCCAGCGATGCTGCGGCACTGAAGATTTGTGAGTTGAGCATCAATGACGATTCATTGCTTGCGCTGGAACCTGTTGAGCAGGTTTTCCTGCTCATGCCGATGCAGCATTCGGAATCCCGCGAGGTACAGGAACGCTCTGTGCAGCAGTCCGATGCCCTGTTGCAACGCTTGCCAGAGTGGCGACGACCTCATTATGAGGGCTTCGCAAAATACGCCAGGCTGCACCGGGACATCGTCACCCGCTTCGGGCGCTTTCCCCATCGCAATGCGATACTTGGACGAGAGAATACCGAAGAAGAGGCCAAATACCTGGCGGATGGCGCCCCCGGTTTTGGCCAGTCCTGACAAACCAACACTCAGTAAGGAGCAACGCCCATGACCACCGAACTCACCTATCTCGTTTTGGCAGCGGTCCTGACTGCGCTGACCTGGATTCCCTATATTCTCAACGCCGTCAGTGTGCGCGGCATCAGCGATGCCGTCGGCTATCCGGAGAACCCGCCGCCCCTGGCCCCGTGGGCCCAGCGCATGAAAGCGGCGCATTACAACTCGGTAGAAAACCTGGTGGTGTTTGCGGCGCTGGTGATGGTCGCCCACCTGGCTGGCGTGAGTGATGCCACGACAGCTTCTGCCGCCATGGTGTATTTCTGGGCGCGTGTCGCCCATCTCGCTGTTTACACCTTTGGTATTCCGTGGGCGCGCACGCTGACCTTTGCGGCCGGTTACGTGGCGATGCTGGTATTTGCCTGGAAATTGCTGGTCGTTTAAGGGCATGACCCGGGCCGGTTGCGTGCTGCTGCTATTTGCGGCGGGTGCCTGTGTCAAAACGGCGCCGCCGACAGGCGCAGCCGGCCCGACAGTCACGCTGATTGAGTGCGAAAATCCCCGCCCGGAACTCTGCACCCAGCAATATGACCCGGTCTGCGCCCTGCGGGACACCGGCATACGCTGCGTGACAACGCCCTGTGACTCCAGCGAGTGGCGGCGTTATTCCAATGCCTGCATGGCCTGTGCCGATTCGGCGG
Source organism: Gammaproteobacteria bacterium (assembly GCA_041609715.1). Classification (GTDB taxonomy): domain Bacteria; phylum Pseudomonadota; class Gammaproteobacteria; order Steroidobacterales; family JABDLF01; genus JABDLF01. The sequence goes on along the minus strand of JBFIQI010000010.1, from coordinate 23,202 downwards.
TTTACGGGTACCGGCCAGGCGATTGCGAGGATCAGGCAATCCGGCCAGATTCATAGCGCTCGCAGTAACAGATTCAAAACTTGAACCAGTTCCTGTTTGCAGCTTATGACAAACCGTAAAATGCCAGTCCTTGTTTCAGCTCTGGATTGACGGGTTCACGCAATGACCGATTACCTGGCCGAGAGATCTTTGCGCGGCGTAACGCCGGACGGCACCGAAAAAAAGATTGAGATCCGCATCGGCGCGCCTGAAGAGGTGTCGCCGGAAACCTGGACCGTAGCCATCGACATAGAAGGCCTGGAATATGGCATGAAAACCGCACTGGGTGTCGATCCCTGGCAAGCACTCACCGTCGCCTTTGCGGTTACCGAACAGGCGGTCAGGTATTTTCTCGATAGGGGCGGCAAGCTTGTGGCTGGTGATGCCGCGGACGTGGAGCTGCCGGTCGAGGAGCTGTTTCCGAAATTCGCCGCTTGAGGCTCAGGGCAGTCTGCGCACCGCGGCTTTGGAAATAGCCGCGAAACGGACGTTCAACAGGATCGCGCAGACGCTGAGACCAACAACCAGCCCGGCCCAGACTGACTGCGGACCCATTTGCAGGCGCACGCCAAGCACGTAAGCCAGCGGAAAACCCACGATCCAGTAAGAAAAGAAATTCATGACCATGGGTACGCGGGTGTCTTTGAAGCCTCGCAAGGCTCCTGCGGCGCCTACCTGCAAACCATCGGATACCTGGAACACGGCCGCCATGAATAGCAGCGCAATGGCAACCTCCTGCACTTGCGGATCAACCGTGTAGAAAGCCGCAATCTGTTCACCAAAAATCAGCATCAATACTGCTGACAGCAGCATGACCGTGCCGCACAGTACAATGCCCACAAAGCCGGCGAAACGTGCCAGCTCGGGTTGCGCACCCCCCACCGCCTGACCCACCCGGATGGTGGTGGCCGAATGCAGCGCCAGAGGAATCATAAACATGGTAGCCGCGTAGTTGATGGCGACCTGGTGAGCCGCCACGTAGGTCGCACCCAGCGTTCCCATCAGCAACGCGACTGCGCTGAACAGGCCCGCTTCGGATAACACGCTCAGGCCAATGGGCAGCCCCAGCGCCAGCAACTCCCGCTGACCGTCCCGGCTGGGCCAGTCGAAGCCACTGAACAGCTGAAATTTTTTGTACAGCCGGTGGCCGTGAACGTACCAGAGCATACCCGCCAGCATCACCCACATAGCGATGGCGCTGGCGTATCCGCAACCGACAGCGCCCATGCGCGGAAATCCCAGCTTGCCGAACATCAGGATGTAGTTGAACAGGACGTTAACCACCAGCCCAATGGAAGCGATGATCATTATGGGACGCGTATGCCCTATGCCCTCGCTGGTAAACCTCAGGGTCAGATAGGCATAGATGGCGGGCAGGCCCAGGGAGATCGCATCCACGTAGCCGACAGTCCTGGGTATGACGCTGGCGTCGATGCCGATGGCGGTCACCAGGTGTATGGACTGCGCGAGCAACATAAAGAGCAGCAGTGCCAGAACCTGGGACAACCACAAGCACTGTCGCATTGAGCGACCCACAAGAGTCGGCTGGTTGGAACCGTAGTAATGGGCAGCCGTCGGGCTCATGCCCATGAGCACACCGAGCCCAAACAGAAAAACCACCATCCAGATGCCGTTGCCCACCGCAACCGCGGCCAGGTCCAGGGCTCCCAGTCGGCCTGCCATGACCGTATCGGCGAAGTTCATGCCTGCAAGGGCGAGATTATTCGCGATTAAAGGCCCGGCGAGCGGCAGCAATCGTGACAACTCACGGGCACTTTTAGCCGCGACGCTCTTCTCTGGATGACTGACCAAGCAGCGGTCCTCGCGCCCGACAGCGCATAGTTAATGGGTTGCGAAAAATGTTGCATTAAGGGCCCCGCGGCCCTGTGGCAGAATAAAGCGTCTCGCACTGGCATTTTTGAATCTGCCCGCTTGGGCGCCACGATAGCCCGGAGATTTTGTATGTACAACGGCAGTACCAGGCGAGTCGCAATCATTGGCGGCTCCCGCACGCCCTTTTGCCGCGCCCACACCGGGTTTGCGGAAATGTCCAACCAGGACATGATGACCGCCGCGCTGAGTGGCCTGGTGGAGAAATTCTCGTTACACGGAGAACAGCTGGGCGACGCCACCATGGGTGCCGTCATCCGTCATTCACGGGACTGGAACCTGGCGCGCGAGTCGGTACTCGGCAGCGGACTGGCACCCCAGACCCCGGCATTCGACCTCACCCGCGCCTGTGGCACCAGTCTCGAGGCCGTGATTTTGATAGCCCATAAAATTGCGCTGGGGCAGATTGAGGTTGGAATCGGCGGCGGGGTAGACAGTATCAGCGACGCGCCCGTGGTTTATCCCGATGGCTATCGCAGGCTGCTGATGCAAAGCTATCGCGGCCGCAGCTTCCTGCAAAAACTCAAACCCTGGTTAGGCTTGCGGCCCCGGCATTTCAAACCCGAGTTTCCGGGCGTGGTGGAGCCGCGCACCGGTCTGTCCATGGGCGAAAGCTGCGAACTGATGGCACAGGAATGGAGCGTGGGCCGGGAGGAGCAGGATGCGCTGGCGCTGCTGAGTCACCAGCGCGCTGCCAGCGCCTGGGAAGAGGGCTTTTACGACGAGCTGGTCACGCCTGTCGGTGACATAAAACGAGATAACAACGTACGTCCCGGAACATCGATGGAACAGATGGCCAAACTGAAACCCGCCTTTGAAAAGAGCGCCCGGGGCACCTTGACCGCAGCCAACAGCACGCCGCTGACAGACGGCGCGGCGGCGGTGCTGGTGGCGTCTGAAGATTGGGCCCGCGCACGGAATCTGCCGGTGCAGGCTTATATCACCTGGGGCCAGGTCGCGGCGGTGGATTTCGTGGCTGGTGAAGGGCTGCTCATGGCACCCACTTATGCAGTCTCCAGGATGCTGGAACAGGCGGGCCTCGGCCTGCAGGACTTTGACTTTTACGAGATTCACGAGGCGTTTGCCGCCCAGGTGCTGTGCACCTTGCGGGCCTGGGAATCGGAACGTTTCTGTCGTGAGCGTCTCGGCCGTGCTGCGCCCCTGGGCAGCGTGGATCGCAGCCGTATGAATACCCGGGGCGGTAGCGTGGCCATTGGTCACCCCTTCGCGGCAACCGGGGCGCGGATCGTCGCCACCCTGGCGAAGCTGCTGGCGGAAAAGGGTTCCGGCCGCGGCCTGATTTCGGTGTGCACCGGTGGTGGCATGGGGGTTACGGCTATTCTCGAGGCTGCCTGAACATCCCAGGATCGAGCCAGAGGCGGCGAGCGGTGGGCAATACCCGGGCCACGCGCTTGCGAAGATCTGGCGCAGCCGACATTATGGGTGCCCTGCGCAGGCCTCGCGGTCCAGCCGATTAAACCAATCAAAAAGAGCTATTCATGGACGCACTCAACAATATTATGTCCGCCATCAACGCAGTTCTGTGGCACGACACCGTGCTCATTCTGCTGCTGGGCACTGGCGTCCTGTTCACTTTCTGGAGCGGTTTCTGCCAGTACCGGGCATTGACGCATGGCACCCAGATCCTGCGCGGCAAATATGACGACCCTGATGATCCCGGTGCGATCAATCACTTCCAGGCTTTGTCGGCAGCGCTGTCAGCCACGGTTGGTCTGGGCAACATAGGTGGCGTGGCACTGGCCGTGTCCCTGGGCGGCCCGGGCGCCGTATTCTGGATGTGGGTGGTCGGATTCTTCGGGATGTCCATCAAACTGACCGAAGTCACGCTGTCCATGCTCTACCGGAATACCGAGGATCCGGACAATCCTCACGGCGGACCCATGTGGGTAGCCAGCAAGGCCATGGCCCTGTTGAATCCCAAGTGGGCAACCACGGGCAAGGTGCTGGGGGGCATCTTCTGCATCACTTTGCTGGTCTCCACCATCACTGGCGGCAACATGTTCCAGGCCTGGAACGTGGGCGTTATCACCGAGGAGTACTTCCAGATTCCCAGCGTGGCCACGGGCATCGTGCTGTCGGTGCTGGTGGCTATGGTGATCATCGGTGGTATCAAGCGTATCGGTGCGGTTGCGGGCCGCCTGGTGCCCACCATGGTGACCCTTTACATTCTGTCGGCGCTCTATGTTCTGATAGTGCATGTCGACCGGATACCGGAAATGCTCAAGCTGATCGTTGTGTCGGCCTTCAGCCCGACGGAAGCGACCGGCGCATTCATAGGCGGCACCGTGGGCACCGCTTTCCTGTTTGGCATGAAACGCGCGCTGTTTTCCAACGAGGCAGGCCAGGGGTCTTCACCCATTGCCCATTCGGCAGCCAAGACAGACGAGCCAGTTCGCGAGGGCATGGTGGCCGGGCTCGAACCCTTTATCGATACGATTGTCGTCTGCACGATGACCGCGCTGGTCATCCTGTCCACCGGTGTCTGGAATCGCAACGCGGAAGTCATGTACGAAGTGGCACCATCTGTCGTGCCCGTAGATCTCAACTTGTGGAGCGTAGAAAATTCACCGTTGCCGCGACGCGATGAGGGACAGTGGCTGGAAGGCGAAAGTGTCTACCTGGTGCTTTCAGCCCATGCAAACCGCGGCAGCGGCAACAACCTGCATTTGTTGAATGGTGTCGTCGCCCGGTATCCCACTGGTGGTTTTTTCGTGGATTGGGATGACTTTGAGAGCGTAGAGAAACCGCGTTTGCGCGACAACGGCATTTACTATTCTTACGAAGGGGCAACCCTGACCGCCAAGGCTTTCGATACCGTGGCGCCCGGCCTGGGCAAGTGGCTGGTGACCATGGCCGCATGGCTGTTCGCCATCTCCACCATGATTTCCTGGAGTTATTACGGCGAGCAGGGAATTGTCTATCTTTTTGGCGACAAGGCGGTGCTGCCCTACAAAGTGGTTTATTGCCTGCTGATTATCGTTGCTACGGCGGGCATCATTACCACCAATCGGGAGCTGGATAATCTCACCGGGATTGGCACCGGTGTCATGCTGTTCGCCAACATCCCGATACTGTGGTTCTTCGGCTACCAGGCCATGCGTGCATACAAGGAGTACGTAGGCCGGCTGACTTCCGGGCGGATGGAGGAGGGCCACAAGCCTCCCAGCATCGAAGACCTGATCAGCGGCCGCGACGTAGAACGCCGATAATCGCTGGCCCCGGCCCGAGCCGGACCTGATTCCATCCTGTCGCCCCACCAACCCCGCCCGGCTGGCGGGGGCTGGCGCTGGCCAAATGTCGAGCGGAATCCGGCGCTTTTAGCTGCTTGCTCTTTCACGCCATTTTCATTGCAATGCGTCTACAATACATACATACTAGTCGGTATGTATCACCGGGTGAATCCCAGAATAGTGTTAACCCTATGAAAGTAAAACGGAAACCCGATGAAACGCGGGGAGCCCTGCTGGCCGCGGCCTTCGAAGAAATCCATGCGCAGGGGTTTCGGGCGGCCAGTATTGACAACATTCTCGCCCGTACCGGCGTGACCAAGGGCGCCCTTTACCACCACTTCCCCAACAAGGCAGCGCTCGGGCAGGCGGTTGTCAACGAAGTGTTGTTCACGCGCATGCAGGCCAACTGGCAGCAGCTGAATGATCCAGATACCGATCCGGTGACATTGCTGCTGGGGATGATTGATGACGCCATCGCACATGCGGACCGTGACACCGTGGCGCTGGGTTGTCCCTTGAATAACCTGGTGCAGGAAATGGCCGGGCTGGACGAAGACTTTCGCCAATCTTTGAGCAAAGTCCAGAGCGCATGGCGCGCAGCCCTGGAAAGCGCCTTGCAACGCGGGCAGTCCCGCGGACAAGTGCGGGCCAATCTTGATTGCGAGCAGGCGGCAGCTTTCCTGGTCGCTGCTTACGAAGGTTGCGTGGGCGTAGGCAAATGTGGTGCCGGGACCGAAGTTTTTACCATCTGCTTGCAGGGCATGGCCGATTACCTGCGCAGCCTGCGGCCGGCTTCCCAGGTGGCCCGGCTCGGCTGACGGCTGCACTTTGATCATGATCACAAACCACTACAGCAGATTCGACCAGGCCTGGGTTCGTTACGCCGAATGGCTGCTGCGCTGGCGCTGGCTGGCAATTGTCCTTTCTCTGGCGGTCGCTGGCCTGGCCGGCTTCGGCGCCCAGAATCTCTGGTTCGATAACAATTACCGGGCTTTTTTCAGCGAGGAAAATCCACAGCTGCGGGCCTTCGAAGAACTGCAGGATACTTACACCAAGAACGACAATATCCTGATCGTCCTGGCACCCGCATCCGGTCGGGTTTTTACCCCCGAAGTCTTGTCATCGGTCAAGAACCTGACGGATGAAGCGTGGCGGCTCCCTTATGCGATACGCGTGGACTCGGTTACAAATTTCCAGCATACCCGCGCGCAAGAAGATGATCTGCTGGTCACAGACCTGGTAGAGGATCCCGGGGCAATGACCCCGGCAGACATTGAATACGCGCGTAGTGTCGCCGTCAGCGAGCCGGCATTGTTACGCCGTCTCATCAACGAGCAGGCGTCTGTCACTGCACTCAACATCACATTTCAGCTGCCTGATCCGGTAACCAATGAAGTCAGCGAGATAGTCGCCGTGGTGCGTCAGCTGGTGGCCGAATTCGAAGCTTCCAATCCGGACATCGCCGTAAAACTCACCGGAACAGTGATGATGAACAATGCCTTCTTCGAGGCGAGTATCAGCGACATCAAGACCCTGGTGCCTTTCATGTACGTCGCCATCATCATCACCATGCTGCTGCTCCTGCGCTGCCTGAGCTCCACCGTGGGTACCGTGCTGGTGATCGGGCTCTCGGTGGCAACCGCCATGGGCCTGGCAGGCTGGCTGGGCATGAAACTGACTTCCCCCTCGGCCTCCGCTCCAACCGTAATCATGACCCTGGCGGTAGCTGACTGCATTCATGTCCTGGTGACCATGTTTGCCCAGATGCGGCGCGGGCTGGACAAGCGCGCTGCGATCATCGAGTCGATTCGCATCAACATGCAACCCGTGTTTCTTACCAGCGTGACAACCACGATTGGTTTTCTGACCCTGAATTTTTCCGACGCGCCTCCATTTCGTGATCTTGGCAACATCACCGCCATGGGCGTGATGGCCGCGTTTGTCTACGCAATTTTCTTCCTGCCGGCCCTGGTTGCGGTTATGCCCTGCCGCAAACCAGCCGCCACGGGCGAGCAGCACGGCACCGCCATGGATCGCTTCGCGGAGTTCGTGGTCAACCGGCGCAAAGGCCTGCTGACCACCAGCGCGCTGATCAGCGTGGTCATACTGGCGTTCGTGCCACGCAACGAGCTCAATGATGAGTTCGTTCAATACTTCAAGCCCAGTATCGAGTTTCGCCAGCACACGGACTTCACCACCCACAATCTCACTGGCCTGTACCAGGTGCAGTATTCCCTCAAGGCCGATGGCCCCAACGGCGTCAGCGACCCTGAGTTCCTCAGGAAAATGGAGGCCTTTGCTGATTGGTATCGTGCCCAGCCACATGTCCTGCATGTCAGCACACTGACCGACACCTTCAAGCGGCTGAACCAGAATCTGCATGGCGACGATGCCGATTGGTATCGGCTGCCGGAAAACCGCGAACTGGCGGCCCAGTACCTGCTCCTGTACGAAATGTCCTTGCCGTTCGGGCTGGACCTCAACAACCAGCTGAATATCGACAAATCGTCTACGCAATTCATAGCCGCCACCGAATCCATCAGCACCGTTGAGCTGCGCGACATCGTGAGCCGCAGCGAGCAATGGCTGCGCGCCAACGCGCCGGACATGTTCAGCTACGGCATCGGCGTGTCGGTGATGTTTTCCTACATCTCCGAACGCAACATCAAGAGCATGCTGGGGGGAACCTTGCTGGGCCTGGTATTGATCTCGGGCATCCTGCTGCTGGCCCTGCGCAGCGTCAAGCTGGGCATTCTCAGCCTGCTGCCCAATCTGCTGCCCATCGGCTTGGCCTTCGGCGTCTGGGGCATGACTGTGGCGCAGATCAACGTGGCGGCCTCCATCGTGTCCGGCATGATCCTTGGCATCGTGGTAGACGACACCGTGCATTTTCTGAGCAAGTACCTGCGGGCACGCCGGGAGCAAGGGCTCGATTCGGTGGCCGCAGTGCGCTATGCATTCCACACTGTCGGCGTTGCCCTGCTGGTGACAACACTGATACTGGTCGCCGGTTTCATGGTGCTGGCGCAGTCAAATTTCGTAATCAATGGCGTGATGTCGATTCTCACAGCCATCGGTATTGCCCTCGCCCTGATCGTCGACTTCTTTTTCCTGCCGCCGCTTTTGATGGCGGTGGATGGCGACAGGGCGTCCAAAGATTCAACTATCACGGAGGTTAAGGATGAAGCGGTACTCGCTAACACGTAATGCCCTGATCGCACTGCTGGCCGTCGCGGCGGCCGGTACGGTCACCGGCCAGACAGCGGAAGAAAAGGGCCTTGAAATCGCCAAGGAGGTTGAAGCCCGCGACCAGGGCTTTGGCGACACCAGTTCGGTGCTCACCATGATCCTGCGTAACCGCCATGGCCAGGAAGTCACCCGGCAGATGAAGAGCCGCGCCCTGGAAGTCCCGGACGACGGTGATAAGAGCATGATCATTTTCGAGGATCCGGCCGACGTCAAAGGCACCGCGTTGCTGACCTTCTCCCACAAGGTGGATGACGACGACCAGTGGCTGTACCTGCCGGCGCTCAAACGGGTAAAGCGCATCTCGTCCAGTAATAAATCAGGGCCTTTCATGGGCAGCGAATTCGCCTATGAGGACCTGTCATCCCAGGAGATCGAAAAATACACCTATCGGTTTGTGCGCGACGAAAACATCGATGGTGAGGATTATTTCCTGATCGAGCGTTTTCCGGTGGATAAAAAGTCCGGCTACACACGCCAGCTTGTATGGATCGACCAGGCAGAATATCGCGTACGCAAGATCGACTTTTACGACCGCAAGGAATCGCATCTCAAGACCCTGGTCCTCGACAACTACCGCCTTTATCTGGACCAGTTCTGGCGCCCGCTGCGCATGGAAATGGTAAATCACCAGACCGGCAAGAGCACGGAGCTGATCTGGTCCGAATACACGTTCCGCAACGGCTTCGAAGACAGCGATTTCAATCGCAATGCCCTGCAAAAGGCGCGTTAGGCCATGGCTGTTGTGAGCCGAAGCTGGCCGGCCTTGCTTGTGTGCTTGCTGCTGGCACCCGCGCATGCCGACTGGAGCGGTGATGTCGGTGTGGAACTGCGCGGTTTCTGGCAATCCCCTGTAGATCCGCGCCAGCACAATCTGGGCGCCTCGGTGTACTTGGCACCGGAGTACTACAGCGACTGGGATGAAGGCGATCAGCGGCTGGTATTCGCGCCCTTTGCACGCCTCGACCAGCACGATAGCGAGCGCAGTCACTTTGATCTGCGCGAGTTCTACTGGCGCAAGAGCTACGCCGGCGCAGAGCTGGCAGTGGGGCTGCGCAAGGTGTTCTGGGGGGTTACGGAGTCCCGCCACCTGGTGGACATCATCAACCAGACGGACTTCGTGGAAAACCTCGACACTGAGGACAAGCTGGGCCAGCCCATGGTCAGCCTGCGCCTGATCAGGGACTGGGGCAACCTGGAGTTTTTTGTACTGCCTTATTTTCGCGAACGCACTTTTGCGGGGGTGGAAGGTCGGCCGCGCGTGCTGCTGCCCGTCGACACGGACAATCCAGTCTACGAATCCGGCGCCGAAGAGCAGCATGTGGACTGGGCAGTGCGCTGGAGCCATTTCATCGGTGACTTCGACGTCGGGCTGGCGCATTTCTCGGGCACCGCCCGCGATCCACGGCTGCTTCCGAGGTTCAGCCCCAGCGCACCCTTATCACTGGTTCCCCATTATGACCAGCTGGAACAAACCAGCCTCGACCTGCAGGCCACCAAGGGCGACTGGCTGTGGAAGCTTGAGCTGGCCACCGGCGAACGCCTTCGCGATCGCTTCACCGCCGCGGTCGCCGGGTTCGAGCGCACGCTGTACGGTGTCTTCGAAAGCCCGGCTGACCTGGGCTTGATCGTGGAGTACCAGTTTGATGATCGTGCCGCCACCTTTACGCCCTTCCAGAATGATGTGGCGCTGGGCGGGCGACTGGCCTTCAACGACACCCAGAGTAGCGAGCTGCTGCTGGTTTCCGGCATCGATCTGGACAACCAGGGCCGCTTCACATCCATCGAAGGCAGCCGCCGCATCGGCCAGAACTACAAGGCCAGCATCGAGCTACGCATTTTCAGCAGCATCCCAGCTGGCGATCCCTTCGCTGAGCTGCGCAATGACGATTACCTTGAACTGGTGTTTGCCCGGTTCTTTTGAAAGGCGCAGCCCGGTAAATCAGCCGGCACCGATCTCCTGGCGGAAATAACCGGTTGTAATGTTCTTTTCTTCGCCCTTCGCCACCAGCACGCGGTTGCGCCCCTGGTCTTTGGCCCGGTACAGCGCCTCGTCGGCCATTTGCAGCAGGCCTTCTTTGCTGCGCGATGCCTCACCCGGTTCCAGGTGCGCCAGCCCCACACTCACCGTCACCACTCGTGCGGCCTTGGATCTGCTGTGGGGGATGCCCAGTGCCTCTACCTGGGCGCGCACTCGTTCGGCCGCCTCGATCGCATATTGTTCGACGGAACCGGTCAGGAAGATAACGAACTCTTCACCCCCATAGCGACCGACAAAATCCAGCGGGCGCCTGGCTACTGGCTGCAGCACTCTGGCGACGCCCTGCAGACACTTGTCACCCGCCTGGTGACCATACTGATCGTTGTAATCCTTAAAATAATCGATATCGATCATCATCACCGACATGGCGCGTTTTTCCCGGCGGGCAACGCGCCAGGCGATATCGAATTTCTTGTCGAAGGCGTCGCGGTTCTGCAACCCCGTGAGACCGTCATGCCCGGCCCGGAAGTCGAGCGCTCCTTCGCGCAGAAAGGCGGCGCGGCGGGCGTGTTCCAGGGTATACAGGCCCAGCAGGCCGACGATGTTGCTGAACCCCAGCAGCAGCCCCTGATAGGCAAATTGAACGCCGGGCGAGCCGCTGACAAAACCGCTGACCAGGAATGCGAGCCCAAGTATCAGGCCCGCCGTGAGCGCCTGCCAGAACAACAGCCCCAGCAGAAAATAAATATAGAAAATAATCACCAGGAAGCCGGCAAAGCGCGACCCCGCCTCAAGTTGTGTGGCGGTGAATTCCAGCGCCAGGAACCCCGCACCAACGCCCAGGGCGACCAGCATGGAGGCGCCAGCAAGCAGGGCGGGCCGATTGGGCCGCAGGGTCAGAAACAGCGCAATGATGATCAGCGGTACCAGGGCTGCGGCGGTGATGCCCAAAGACCAGGCGCGATAGCCGGCGATGGCAAATTGATAATCCAGTGCCGCCTGGGCACCTATAAAGAGTAAGCCTAGAACCAGCGAGCCGCGCAGCAAGCCGGTGATATTGCGAGCGTGGCGCTGGCGAAACAGCTTCTCCAGGCGATCCTGAAACTTGAGGCTGGCGTATCCGCTGGCGATCTGCCGCTCGAAGGGAGAATCGCTGGATGCCTGAGTGCCGGCTTGCTTGGCCAAGAAAGCTCCCGCTTCAGTAACAAAGGCCCAGCCGCACGATGCCCAGTTTGGCGCGCCAGGTCAACCGGACGCGAAACCAGCCCCGATGTTATGGCTTGTCATTCTCACCATGGGATTCGGTCGGTTCGCGGCGGCCGCCGAACCTCTCTCGCGCCGCGTGAAAGCTGTCCACGAGGGCCCCCAATGCCTGCCTGGCCTGGCTGCCAGTACCACCATCGCGATACTCCGCCCGCAGGCGGCCCTCGACTTCGGCAAGATAGTCGTCGAGGCTCATGGCGGATTCCGGCACCGCGGCCTCGGGGGCATTGTTTTCCACTGCACCGAACAGGTTGATCCAGCGCTCGCTGCGCTTGCCCAGTCGCACTACGTCGTAAAATAACCGGCCCTTTTCCTCACCACCCGCCAGCAGGCTGATGATGGCTGCCACGAATGCCACGGGTATCAGCAGCGCGTCACGCAGCCCGTCGATGACAAGCTTGCCCTGCAGCACCACGGCATCTCGAAGAACGGTGGATGTCTGGACCCGGGCTGCAGCTGCCGGCGGGTTTTGCTGGGAAGTTGGCTTCATGGCTGTTACTCGTATCAATGCTTCAAGTGACATTTTATCGACATGGTCGCATTTAAATAAGCCTGCCGGCTGGCCGCGCCTGGCCACTTTGTTTAATGTGGTGTCCCACAAAGGAGACTGACTTTGCCCCGCTACATCGACTCAGCTGATTATCGGCATACCCAACCGCCCCGGCTTGGCGTGCTGCTCACCAACCTGGGCACGCCGGATGCACCCACCACCACTGCCGTGCGCCGTTACCTGCGGGAATTTCTCAGTGATCCCAGGGTGGTAGAAGTACCGCGCCCCCTGTGGTGGCTGATCCTCAATGCCATAATCCTGCCCATCCGGCCCAGCCGGTCCGCCGCCGCCTACCGGCAGGTCTGGACCGAAGCCGGTTCGCCGCTGCTGGTAATCGCCCAGGACCAGGCCAGCGCTATCAGGGAGCGCCTGCAGCAGGAGCTGCCCGGACGCGTAGAAGTCGCACTGGGCATGCGTTACGGGCGCCCTGGGATTGCCGATGCCCTGTTGTCCCTCAAGCGTGCCGGTGTCACCCGTTTGTTGATATTGCCCCTTTACCCCCAGTACTCGGCGACCACCACCGGCTCCACTTTCGACGCCGTCAGCGCGGCGCTGACTCGCTGGCGCTGGTTGCCCGACCTGCGCTTTGTCGCCAGCTATCACGATGATCCCGGGTACATCGCAGCCCTCGCAGCAAGCGTCCGGGAATACTGGCAGCAGCAGGGGCGCAGTGAGCGATTATTGTTCTCTTTCCACGGGCTGCCCCAGCGCTACCTGGAGCGCGGCGACCCCTATCATTGCCAGTGTCACAAGACCGCCCGACTGCTGGCCAGCGAGCTGGGCCTGGATCACGCCCACTGGCGGGTTGCCTTCCAGTCGCGCGTCGGTCGCGAACCCTGGCTCAAGCCCTACACCGACGAGTTACTGAAAGAGTGGGGCGCGGCGGGACTCGGCAAGGTAGACGTCCTGTGCCCCGGGTTTTCGGCGGACTGCCTGGAAACCCTGGAAGAAATTGCCATGCAGAACAAGGAATTTTTTGAGCAGGCGGGTGGCGGCGAGCTGCGCTATATCCCGGCATTGAATACCCGGGCCGATCACATACAAGCACTGCTGGCGCTGCTGCTTCGCAACCTTGCCGGGTGGCAGGAAGCGGCGGTTGGCTTTGACAGCGAGGCTGCCATGCGCCAGGCCGCAGCGAGTCGTGAACGGGCGCTGGCCATGGGTGCCAAAGACTGACTTTAATGCAGTGCCGTTTTCTGGAAATTGCCCTGGCCAGCGAGAACATGCTGGCTTCGCTGGCCTTCTACCGGGCCCTGGGCTTCGAGGAACTGGCCACCAACGACCCCCATGAATACCCCTACGCCGTCATCAGTGATGGCCGTATCTGTGTCGGATTGCATGGCGGCGAAGTAGAGTCGCCGGTCCTGAGTTTTGTAGCGCCGGGTCTCGCTGAAAGCGTCCGGCAAAACCCGCCACAGGGATTCCGGCCGGTTTTTACACGCTTCGGCGACGAAGATTTTCATCGGGCCGGTTTCGTGGATCCGGACGGTCATGCCATCACCTTGCTGGAGGCACGCACTTTTTCGCCGCCTGAAACCCGGGTGGAGGACGCCAGCCTGCTGGGTTATTTCGAAGGCGTCTCGCTGCCCTGTGGTGACCTGACGGCCGCCGCAGCTCGCTGGGAGAGTCTCGGCTTTGTGGCGCTCGCCGACCCACAGCAGACCAATGACGCCCTGACCCTTACCAGTGAGGCCCTGAATATCATGCTGGAACCTCGCGCCGACCCGCGTGAGCCGTCGCTGGTGTTTAGCGGATCGGAACACGAGGCGCGCATTTCGCTTCTCAAGCAGCGCGATTTTCATTTCGAGCTCGAATTGTCCGGTGGTGGCGGCGCCCGCCTGCGCTCGCCGGAAGGCCTGTCAGTGCGGTTGCTGCCCGACGACTAGAAATTCGTCACAGTTCCCCAACCAGGCGCGCAATCAGGGATTCAGCCTGCCCGAGATAACCGCCTCCAAAAATATTGAGATGATTGAGTACGTGGTACAGCTTGTGCAGATCGCGGCGAACGGCGTAGCCGGCATCCAGCGGCCAGGCAGCCCTGTAAGCAGCATAAAAGTCCTTGCCGAATCCGCCGAACAGCTCCGTCATGGCCAGATCGGCCTCGCGATCTCCCCGGTACGCGGCCGGATCGAATATCACCGGCGCCCCGCCGGCATCGGCAAACCAGTTGCCACCCCATAAGTCTCCATGCAGTAATGCAGGTTCCGGTTGGTAGTCCACGTAAAAGGTGTCCAGTCCTTCCAGCAGCCGGGCGGCGTTCTCCTTGCCGGGCCGGTAAGCATTGCGAGCGGCGAGGTCCAGCTGGAATCCCAGGCGCTGCTCCCGCAGAAACGCGACCCAATCACCGCGCTGGGAGTTGGGCTGGGGTGTGCTGCCAATGTAGTTGTCGCGGTGCCAGCCAAACTGCCCGCCGCCGTGACCGTGCATGGCAGCCAGCTGGGTACCCAGTCGCGCCGCGGCCCCGTGAGCATCGCCGCGCTCGATATATTCCATGATGAGAAAAGCCCGGTTGTCTGCAATTCCCTGCGCCAGGACTTCCGGTATCCGCACTGTGCCGCTGGCCGCCAGCGCAGCCAGCCCGTCGGCCTCCGCGGCCAGCCGGTCAGACGCAGCGGCCGTTTCTACTTTCACGAACACCGGACCCCGCTGGGAGTCGACCCGGAATGCGCTGCTGATGGAACCGCCGGCCTGCGCCCTGGCCGGCCCGAGTTGCAAACCGGCCGCGGCGCCTATCGCAGACCAGTCAGTCATCAGCCCGGCTGGCGAACTTTGCCGCGATGCGCTCGGCCTGGTTGCGGGCCGTCGTGCCGATACCGTGTTCGTCGAACAGGGCCTCGAGTCTCTGCATATCCGGCGCGGTGCGGACCAGCTGCGCTTCCCGGAATTTGATGCCCACGTCTTCGGGGATACGCGTCAACTCGCGCGCCAGGTAAACCGTCTCACGATGCGCGGCCAGCTTCGCAGCAACGCTTTTGGCGCCACGCATGGCCATTGACTCGACTTCATCGAGACGCTCGTACAACTCGTCGACGGAGCTGAAATGCCGCAACAGGACGCTGGCGGTTTTTTTGCCGATGCCCGGCACGCCCGGTATGTTGTCCACCTTGTCCCCGGTCAGCGCCAAAAAATCTGCCATGCACTCCGGGCGCACACCAAATGCTTCCTCTATCTGCATGTAGGTGTATCGCTTGTCGCCGGCGTAATCCCAGGACTCGTCCCCTTCGCGCAGCAGCTGGGCCAGGTCTTTGTCCCGGGTCACGATGACCGAGCGACGGCCGCGGCTGCGCATGAATGCCGCCAGGCTGCCGATCAGGTCGTCTGCCTCGTAACGCTCGCTGGCGAATTGCGGCACGCCCAGCGCTTCGGTAACCTCCCGGCAGGCGACGAACTGCCGCTTGAGTTCTTCCGGCGCCGGCTCGCGGTTGGCTTTGTAGTCCGGATAAATCTCATTGCGATAAGACGAGGTCAGACTGATATCGAAGGCGACCGCCATGGACTCCGGCGTGGTCTTTTCCAGTAGATCGCCCAGAAACCGCATGTAACCATACAAAGCGTTAACCGGGTAACCATGTGGGCCGGTCATTTTGTCGGGAATCGAAAACCAGGCACGAAACACATATACGCTTGCATCAACAAGATAAATCATCAATTTATCCGGGTGGCGAAAAGCTGCAGACTCGGCTACTTTGTGACTTGCAGGGAGACAATGCAAGCAAAGGAGTCGGCATGAGGTCACTGTTCATTATTGTCCTTGGATGCCTCAGCGGAAACATATTCGCTGACACTGAGTTGCGCTTCGACGATGGCAGCGAAGTACTTATAAAAGGAAGCAAGGTGCTGTTTGGAGATCGGGACAACAGCATTATTTATCCGGGCGATGGTTATTCAATGACCGTCCTGGAACATGACAAGCGTCGATACATGGTGGTTGACGAGGCCTTTGCAGATTCGGTGTCTACGCAAATCGATGCAGCGATGGCGCAAGTCGAAGAGCAGCTCGCACAACTGCCGCCGGAACAGCGCGCCATGATGCGCAGCATGCTGGAAAACCGGATGCCAAAGCAGAATCGCGAGCCGCCACAACAGGAGTTCCGCCGCACCAACACCATACGGACTATTGCCGGCTATGAATGTGTCGAGGGTGCATTGATTACCGATGGCGAACAGGAGTTCACCATGTGCATCAGCCAGGCAAGTGAAATCGGTATGCCGGCTGGTGATTACGCCGCCCTGCGCAAGGCTTTCGCAGCCATGTCAAAGCTGGTGGCAAAATTTTCGCCGGGCACGGAACAGATGTT
The DNA here is from genome assembly GCA_041609715.1 of Gammaproteobacteria bacterium. Lineage (GTDB taxonomy): Bacteria > Pseudomonadota > Gammaproteobacteria > Steroidobacterales > JABDLF01 > JABDLF01. The sequence continues at coordinate 6,684 of JBFIQI010000010.1, read as the reverse complement.
CAATCTCGACCTGATCGGTGGCGTTCCCATCATGAGCCGGGACTCCAGTGGCCAAGAAGACAGCCGCCTGGTCTCGGCGAGCTTTGCCGCAATCGAAGCGACACGACTGGAAATTCCTGCGGACTACAAGCAACACGATCCGGCAGCGGGTTTATAACCGCGCTCAGGAGGAGTGGGATACTTCGAGGCGCTTGCGCAGCGGGCTTCGGCGCGGGAAGTGCGCGCACAGGAATTCCATCTGGTCTGCAAGCACGCGTCGGCCCTTCAGATAAATGTATTCTGCGTAGGTGGGGGTGAAGGGTACCGCCAGCAACTGCATTCCGGCCTGCTCGGGTGTGCGGCCGGCCTTGTGATTGTTACAACGCCGGCAGGCCGTAATGACATTGGTCCAGACATCCCGCCCCCCCAGAGACAGTGGCGTGATGTGATCACGCGACAGAGCCGACACTGGAAAATGCTCGCCACAATACATGCACAGGTAGCCATCGCGCTTGAATAGCGTGCGGTTGTTCATGGGCGGTGCGTAATCGTCGCGCACCTTGTCGAGAACATGGGTATTGCCCGAGGTGGCAATTATTGAATTGACGTCCAGTATGCTCTGGCGGCCGGATGCCGCATTGATGCCGCCGTGCAAGCGATACAAGATGCTGCCACAGGCGTAAACGACCTGACCCAGATGATAGAGCCGGACGGCGTCGCGGTAATCCACCCATTCGAGTGGCATGCCCGATACATCCGTTCTGAGTACCTGTTGAGTAAGCAGCGCCAAGCTTGCGTCTCCCGATAACCGGCAATTACTTTTAATCCAGAATATCACTGGAATGCAACTGCGATCGGGCTGTGCCAAGACCGCCACGGCAGGCAGATCTGTTGCAAGGGGGGATGCAGATATCCCTTTTAGCAACGGTGTGGTGGCTGCTGATTCGCGGGGGAGACCAGGTCACCGCAGACGGTGGCGGTCTGGCTTGGTGGGTCAAGCCTCCGCAGGCAGTGCGCTCAGTTGCCGATGGGGCCCAGGGGCCCTTTGCGATCCAGTCGCACCCGGTCGCGCAGCTGACGCCGTTGTTTGGGTGTGAGCCGGCGCATGCGCTCGCGCACCTGCAGGCGCTGTTGGGGCGTAAGGTCCTCCCAGCGCTTGCGCAAGTCCCGCTGTACGTCGGGTTCGAGGCGCTTGAAGCGCCGATAATTCTGCATGAGCCGACGCTGTTCTTCGGGTGACAGTTCGCGAAAGCGCTCGTAGTTCTGGCGCAGCCGCGCCTGCTCGTTGTCATCCAGCTCCTGCCAGCGCTGGAATCGGCGGCGTGCTTCCTGGCGCTCTTCGGAGCTCATGGACAACCAGCGTTCACTACCGCGAACCAGTCGAAGCTGGCGCTCCAGGGGCATGGCCTCCCAGTCTGACTCGTGACGCGCCAGGATCTTCTGCTGTGGCTCGCTGAGTGACGACCAGGCTACGGCCTGCTCATCCGCCAGCCCCGGTAACGCCAGTACTGCCAGCACCAGGCCGGCTAAAAGATTGCAGAAATTAACTCTCATCGTCTTCATCCCCATCGACCTCGGCCGCATCGTCGGACGCCGCCGTAATCGCATCCGTATCCAGCTCTGCAAGGGCCACTGGATCCACCCACTCGCCGTCAGCGGTTTCGAACCCGCCGAGGAATTCGAGAAAGGCGTCCCCGGGCGGGTCGCTGCTGTCATCTGCAGCCAGCGCCGGCGAGCTTGCAACACATCCGGCTACCGCCAGGCTCTGCCATAACGATGCTGGCTTCACTGTCAGCCAACCTCCGGCTGCATGGCCACCCAGGCATAGAACTCCAGTTCCTCGTACAGCTCGAGATCGCCCTCGCTGAGGATGATCTCGATGTCCTCCGCCGGTGCATAGCCGGGAATGTCTGGTCCCACGCCGCCCTGGCGCAGCAACAGCGCCACCATGACGCCGGCCGCCAGGGCACCTCCGGCCGTCAGCCAGCCACCGGGCGCAGTAAAAAACGGGTTCTTTCGGTCCGCCAGTTCCCGCAATGCCGCCTGTCGCCCCTGCTTGAGGCGCGACAGAGTTGGCCCATCCAATGCGCGCCCTTCGGCCATGCGTGCCCGCAGCCGTGTTTCGAATTCCACCTGTTTGTCAGTCTGTTGCATCCCAGTGCTCCCCAAGCTCGTCACGCAGCCGGTGTACTGCCCGCGAGTAATGTGTCTTGACGCTGCCCTCGCTGCAGCCCATGGCCCGCGCCGTTTCCTCCACGGACAGGTCTTCCAGGGTGCGCAGCAAAAAGGCTTCTTTCTGCCGTGCCGGCAGCGCTGCCACCGCCTGCTCCAATTCCTGCATGGCCCCGTCCAGCGCCACTTGTTTGCCGGGATCCGGGGTTTGCCGATCAGGGGCCTGCTGCAAGGGATCCGAATCCGCTTCGTCCTCCCGGAAAGTGCCGGGCAGGAACCCCATGACTCTCGCCCTGACGCTGCGCTTGCGCTGCACATCCCGCACCCGATTCTGCAAAATCCGGAAAAACAGCGGTTTCCATTCTGCCGGTGGCCGCCGGGCGTAGCTGCGCACAAGGCGAATCATCGTATCCTGCACAACATCGAGTGCTTCATCGGCATCGCCCAGGTGGAACCGGGCGATGCGGAAGGCGCTCTGTTCAACGCCTGCCAGGAAACGGTCCATATCCCGGGCTAATTCCAGAGCGGGGTCCTCCAGGGCTGTGTTGGGCCAGGCCCGGCTGCAATCCCAGCCGCCGAGCATCGCCTCAGCAGACACCGGAGCCTCCCGGGCGGCCGCCATGATGCCAGTTCAACCTCCCGGGCAACAGGTATCCCATGTCGGCCGACGGCCCCGTCACCGGGTAAGCCGCTGGCTTTTGGCACTGATCTGCGCACATCAGAGAAAATTCCGCTGCTTCCACGCTTAAGAAAACGCGGCTTTGGCGCATCCGTTGACAGGTCCAGGGCGCATCCTGACCATTTTTGCGGGTCCGGGCTTATGCACAAAGCACGAAAAATCAGTAAATTCGATCTTCGTAACAAATGTATCACATTAGACATAGCCAATAACTTACTGAAAAAAAACAACAAATACTAAAAATGCCAAAAAATGCGCAAAATTTCAGCAATTTTTTCCGGAGCCTCAAAAATGCCCTGGAAGAAATCCCTCCACAGACTTATCCACAGCTTTTGTTGAAAACTTTTGCCGGGCGACAGCGGCCCGGCAGGGTGGCAGAATGAGCCGCCATGGCCGACCCCATCATCCTGAAGGTCGCGGTGCCCGTACCCCTGCCCGGTTTGTTCGACTATCTGCCCCCTGACGGCGTGTCGACAGCCTCGCTCCGCCCGGGCTGCCGGCTGCGTGTGCCGTTTGGGTCCAAGGTCCTGGTGGGCGTGCTCATGCAGCTGACAGCGCACAGCGACTTACCGCGTCGGCGCCTTAAAGCTGCCCGGGCCCTGCTGGATACCGAACCCGTGCTGCCACCCGGCCTCCTCAGGCTCGTCAGCTGGGCAGCCGCGTACTACCAGCACCCCGTCGGAGAAGTCATGGAGGCCGCTTTACCGGCGCTGCTGCGGGCCGGCCGGCCGGTCTTTCAACCGCAAACTGTCTACCTGGCGACCACCGCTGGCATGCAGACAGACCTCCATCAGATGGGTCACCGTGCACCCCGCCAGGCGCAGCTGCTGGCTGCCATCAGGCAAGCAGCGAGCGGATTGAGCCGGGCCGACGTGGCAGCCACCGCCGGTGACTGGCGCGGCGCCCTGGGCAAGCTGTTACAAAAGGGGCTCTGCGAGGCAGTTTCCCGGCACCCCAATTGCAGCGCCCCGCCTGTCGCCAGCAGCCCGACCGCCGGGCCAACTTTGACCGCTGCGCAACAGCAGGCGGTGGCTGCCATCGGCGCACAGCTTGGTAGCTATGCCACCTTCCTGCTGGACGGGGTTACCGGCAGCGGCAAGACTGAAGTCTATCTGCAAGTGATCAGCGCGGTCCTGGCAAAAGATCGCCAGGCGCTGCTGCTGGTGCCGGAAATCGGACTGACCCCCCAGTTGCTGGCGCGCTTTCAGAAGCGCTTTGCGGTGCCGATGGCGGTGCTGCATTCTGCCTTGAGTGACAAGGAACGGCTGGACGCATGGCGCCGCGCCGCCAGCGGCCAGGCCCGGCTGGTCATCGGTACCCGTTCCGCCATATTTGCAGCCCTGCCTGCACCCGGCCTCATCGTTGTGGACGAAGAACATGACGCTTCTTTCAAGCAGCAGGATGGGTTTCGTTATTCCGCGCGTGACCTGGCTGTGCTGCGCGGCCGCCACGAGAACATCCCGGTGATTCTCGGATCTGCCACGCCGTGCCTCGAGACCATCCACAACGCCAGCAAGCGGCGTTATCGGCACCTGGTGCTGCCAGAGCGGCCCGGTAGTGCCACTCATCCCGAAATGCGGATTATCGATTTGCGTGCCCACGCGGCCCAGCATGGACTCAGCACGCCGCTGGTGGCCGCTATCGGCAAGCACCTGGACGCCGGTTCCCAGGTCTTGTTGTTTTTGAACCGCCGCGGTTACGCCCCGGCGCTCTTTTGCAGCGGCTGCGGGTGGATTGCGCCCTGCGATCGCTGCGACGCCCGCATGACCCTGCATCGCGCCAGGGAGCGCTTGCGTTGTCATCACTGCGGGCGGGAATCCCGGGTGCCGGCCCATTGCGGCAACTGTGGAGAAGCGTTGAAAGCTCTGGGGCAGGGCACCGAGCGCATGGAAGAAACCCTGCAGTCACTGTTCCCTGGCACCGCCGTGGCACGCATTGACCGGGACAGCACCCAGCGGCGCGGCTCCATGCACCGGCTGCTGGAAGATGTCCATGCCGGGCGCACGCAGATTCTTGTGGGCACCCAAATGCTGACCAAGGGCCATCACTTCCCCGGCGTAACACTGGTGGGCGTGCTGAACGCCGACCAGGGACTGTTCGGCAGCGACTTTCGTGCCAACGAACGATTTGCCCAGACGCTGGTGCAGGTGGCGGGTCGCGCCGGGCGCGCAGATCGTCCGGGGGAAGTATTGATCCAGACGGCCTACCCGGAACATCCGCTGCTGCAGCGCCTGGTCACGGAAGGCTATACGGCATTTGCCGCAGCCGCCCTGGACGAGCGCCGCCAGGCCCAATGGCCCCCTTACTCACATCTGGCGCTGCTGCGAGCCGAAGCCGCTGCGCGCGATGCTCCCTTGCAGTTTCTTACGCATGCGGCAAAGCTCGCCCGGCAGATACGCGGAGGGGGCGTCACGGTACTGGGCCCCGCACCCGCGCCCATGGAAAAAAGAGCGGGTCGCTATCGTGCCCAGCTCCTCCTGCAAAGCGCGAAGCGCGAACCTTTGCAGCAATTACTGCGCAGTTGGCGGGCCAGCCTGGGGGAGTTGCCGGGGGCACGCCGTGTGCGCTGGTCCCTGGATGTGGATCCGCTGGAGCTTTTCTGACCGCTTCTTTAGCTGCCGGGCCCACGTTAGAATCCCGGACACGAAGGCCGGCCTGTCCGGCCTGTATATTGTCAGCCGGATCAGCACTTGAAAAAACAGATCGCCGAATTGTTCGCCCAGGCCCTGGCAGCCTGCCGGGAGACGCTGCTACCCGAGATCCGGGAACTTCCGGAGGTCACGGTGGAGCGCACCCGCGACCCGCAGCATGGGGATTTCGCCTGCAATCTCGCCATGGTGCTGGCGAAGCCCGCACGGAAAAATCCCAGGGAGATCGCCCAGGCGCTGGTGGCAGCATTTCCGGCTTCGCCGCTGGTACAGAGTCTCGAGATTGCCGGGCCCGGATTCATCAACCTGCGCCTGACTGCGGCAGCGTATCACCGCCTGCTGCAACAGATTCTGGAGCAGGGCGATGCCTTCGGGCGTTCCGATGAACACGCTGGCACCCGGGTGCTGGTGGAGTTCGTGTCCGCCAATCCCACCGGGCCGCTGCATGTGGGTCACGGGCGGCATGCGGCTTACGGCGCCACGGTTGCCAATCTGCTGGAAGCCACGGGCCACGCGGTACATCGCGAGTATTACGTCAACGACGCCGGTCGGCAGATGGACATCCTGGCATTGAGTACCTGGTTGCGATACCTGGTGTTGTGTGGCGAGGAGCTCGAGTTTCCAGTCAATGGCTACCGCGGCGAGTACATCGAACAGATCGCCAGGGAGCTCTACAGCGACGAGTCGGATCGCCTGCACCAGCCAGCTGCAATGTTATTCGACGATATTCCGCCGGACGCGCCCACCGGTGACAAGGACAAGCATGTTGATGCCTTGATCGAGCGCATGCGCCATATGCTCAGCGCCGCCGACTACCGGCGGGTGCTGGATGTGGCGCTCACCAATATCCTCGATGGCATCCGCGCCGACCTGGCTGACTTCGGGGTTCAGGTTGATCATTACTTTTCCGAGCGTGCCCTGTTCGATTCGGGTGCGGTGGACACGGTAATCAAGGGCCTGGAGGAACAAGACCTGGTTTATAAAAAGGGCGGCGCCAAATGGTTTCGAGCCACCCGTTTTGGCGATGAAAAAGATCGCGTGGTGGTCAGGGACAATGGTCAGAAGACCTATATTGCCTCGGACATTGCTTACCATCTGGACAAACGCCATCGTGGCAACGACAGGCTGCTGGATATACTGGGCTCCGACCATCACGGCTATGTAGCAAGAGTGCGCGCGGGCCTGGAAGCCATGGGTGAATCACCC
>JBFIQI010000009.1:0-34618 GCA_041609715.1 Gammaproteobacteria bacterium | reverse complement strand
CTAGGTACACCCACCACCATCATTGCCGTGGAAGATATTCAAAGGACCGGAGAGATTTCACTGTGTCGTGCACTGAGGCGTATCGTGCCCAACATGGTCGGGCCCGATCCGGGGCAAGGTGTAACCATACGCCGGATGATCCCGGTCGGCACCTGCTGATCGCGGCATCGGGTGGCATCAGCGACGACATGAACCGGGTCATCCTTGCGGCGCTCGCCGCTGGCGTGTCAGTCGTAGCCCTGGCCGGCTGCAGCATGTCCCCTTATGTGCCGGAACAGAAATTTGCCGGTGCGGCAGAGAAGCGTCAGGTGCGCCTAGCCGGGTCGCGGATTTACCAGATGGTGGACATGAGCGATGCCAGCCCCGCCACGCGCTCGCCGGTGCGTATCATCACGAGCAAAGAAATTGCAGCCCAGGGAGCCGGTAGCTTGACCGACGTCCTGGGCTTTTACAGCTTTCCCAGCCCCGGGGGCCACTGAGAGGCCAGCCTGAGTAAGGCGTTTTCAAGCCGGGCCCGGCGGCGTTAATTCAACACTTCGGCAGCCAGCGTTTCATGGCCGGCGCGTCGCGCCAGGTCGGCCGGCGTGTAAGCGCCACGATTGGTCAAAGTTTTGTCGGCGCCTTCCGCAATAAGCAGCCTGCATATTTCATCGTGACCGTAATAAGCCGCGTAATGTAACGGCGTGTCACCATCGACGTCGGGGGCGTTGGGATCCAGGGCGCGCCCCAGCAACATTTCGACCATTGGGAAACTGCCCGCTATGACCGCCCTGTGCAGGGTGGTTTGACCTCCCTGGTGAATCCTTGCCAGGTCGGCGCCCGCCGCTATCAGGGCGTTGGCTGCTTCAACGTTCTTGTGATCGATGGCCCGCGTCAGCGGTGTGCTGCCATCAACCGCCACGGCGCGCAGATTCGCGCCGTTATCCAGCAGCATTTGTATGATCTGGCGGTTGCCACTGATAGCCGCCGCATGCAGTGGCGTGTCGCGGGAATCTGCCAGGGCGTTGACATGGGCATCGCGGCCAAGCAGCAGCCGGACCGTTTCCAGATGGCCCCCCAGAGCGGCCCAGTGCAGCGGAACTGTGCGATTGCCGTGACGTCGGTTTACCTTGACGCCCTTGTCCAGCAAGGTCTCAACCAGACGCGTATTGCCGTTGGCCGCAGCAATGTGAATCAGTTCAGCACCGTTGTAACTTTGGGCCGTGTAGTCTGCGCCCCGGGCCAGCAGAAGCAGCGCCGTATCACCATGGGAATCGTTGGCAGCCAGCAATACCGGGGTATTGCCCTGGTAATCGCTCCGATCTATTGCTGCGCCGGCGTCCAGTAACAATTCTGCCACTTCGGTCGCGCCGGCGGTGGCAGCCACATGCAGTGCCGTGCGCTCCACATTGTCGATGCTGTCATCAATGGGAATGCCGGCTTTCAGCAAAGCCCGGACCGCATCGGCATTGCCACGGCTGGCCGCCATGTGCAGAGCCGTTTGTCCGGTTGGCATGCTGCGGCGGATTCTGGCCCCGCTCTCGATCAGCAGTTCAACGGTAGGTGTATCACCACCGGCGGCCGCCAGAATCAGCGGTGTTTCTTCCCGCGGGCCGCGTTTTTCGATGTCGGCGCCCGCTGCAATAAGCTGCCGAACAATTTCAATATCGCCCAGCGTGGCGGCCCAGTGCAGCGCTGTGAAGCCGTCCGCATCGGTCCGGTCCACCTCTTCGCCAGCCGCCAGCAGTGCGGCCACAGACCCCTGATCGCCGGCACGGGTTGCCTCGACCAGCGTGCCGTTTGCTGCCATGCCAAAGGTCGCGAACAAAGTCAGCAGGCCGAGTGTCAGACAGGCCCGTATGCCGAGACCGTCCATTACCGAATAACCTTGAAAAGTTGTCCGGGCGTTGGCTGTCCGTCCGGGTACAGACCATTGATGAGACGTAACTGCTCGAGCGGATAATTAGGCAACGGCGATTCCTCGGCAAGGCTCTCGAAGCGAGTGTCGTCATCGGCCCGGACAACCCGTACCTGCAGCTTGCGGGCAAGCTGGTAGTCATCCCGGCTCATACGGTCGAAACTGAAAATCATCGCGATAAAATCTTCGTCGGCGGCGATGCGACTTAAATCTCTTTTGCCCGCGCCACTGAAAATATAAGCCATGCGTTTGCGTTGATCGAATATCACCACGTAGCGCATGGGCTTGGGTCCGAAAGGACTGTCGGCGCGGTTGGCTATGGCGATATAGGCGGGCATCCCGGCGATGGTCAGCGCTCGACCATCGCGAACATTGTTTTCCCCCAGCTGGCGCTTCGCCATTTTTTCAGGTGTATCGTTTCGATAAGACATCGCGTTGATTTGCAGGATTGCGTCGTTATCCGGCGCCACCGCCATCACCCGGTTGCCCTGGTTGTCCAGCCGCCAGCCTTCACGAAAGCGCAGTTTGATACCCAAACCCGGATGATAGAACTGCCGGTCACGGAGGATGCCCACTTGTTCTCGTTCACCCCATTTCAGGCCATTGATCCGCTGCAGGAACTCTTCTTTGCGGGGGTCGGCGTCACTGCCACCGATATCCTCGGCCGCCTTGATGACTTCGCGATAGCGCTTGTCGTTGTCCGGATGCGTTGACAAAAGTCCATGGTAGACGCGCGCTTCGCGCTCTTCCGATCGGGCGGCGCGAATCTCGAAGCGTTCGCGTTGCTTTAACAGTTCTATGGTGGCCAGCATGGACTCGGGAGGGTAGCCGGCGCGGGCCATATTGCGGGCTCCGAGTTCATCGGCTTCCAGCTCAAATTTGCGGCCATAGCCGCTGACAAAGACCCCGCCGAAGGCATCGCCCAGCACAAAGGCGCCCGTATTACCGGTGGCCAGTCCGGCTGCCGCACCAAATACCTTGGCGATCTTGGAGCGCGTTTCCAGGCGGGCCGCATGGCGCGCCGTGACATGGGCGATTTCATGGCCCAGCACCGCCGCCAGCTCTGCTTCTGAATTTAAATGTGCCAGCATGCCGCGGGTGATATACAGATAGCCCCCCGGCATTGCGAAGGCGTTCACGGTGTCGTCGTCGAGAACAGTAAAGGTGTAGGTCATGTCCGGCTTGTCGCTGACCCTGGCGAGTTTCTGGCCGATTTCATCGACGTAGGCCTGCAGCCGTTTGCTCCGGTAGACTCCGTATTTGCTAAGAATATGGGGGTGCTGTTCTTTGCCGATGCGGGCCTCGTCGGCCTCAGAGAGCATCAGGGGGCCGGTGCCGGCAGCCAGGGTCGGGGCGCCGGCCAGGGTTATCGCCCAGGCACACAACAGCGCGCATCTGCGAGACAAAACCATTATGGCCGGCTTGTTGAGCATTCCTGTACCGCTTGTTTAATTGCAGGCGTCAGTGTAGACAATCACCGGGAATGAATTACGCCGCTAAATTGCCAGCTTTGAACCATCCCCGGGTCCCGGCTGTCGAAAAACTGGTGGCGCGACGCCCATGTTGCTTTGCAATTCATAATATCCTCTTTGCCATGACAAGACATTTTCTGGTGGTCGGCGGGACAGCCCTGCTGTGGGCGGCGGTCGCCGTGCGCCCCGTCTCGGCGGACCCGGCTGAGCCTACGGACGTCGTCGCAGCGCCGGTGGCGGTAGAAACCGGGCTGGAGACGGCTGCCCAGCCGCAGCTGGGCGAAGCAGTTGATGAGCTGCCAGGGGCAGAGACGGATGCCGTGCCGCACCAGGCTGAGAGCGACGAGCCATTGCCCCAGGCGGTGCAGGAGGCCAACGCAGCGCTGGCTGAAGCCATTGCCAGCAACGGTGCCGGCAGCCCCGCCAACGCAGATGCCCTGGAACTTTTGGCGCGCGCCGAAATGCAGGCTGGCCTGTATGGCGCAGCAGAGTCCTCGCTGCAGCATGCCATCGGCCTGCTGGAGGAAAACTTCGGCGTTTATCATGCCCGCCTGGCGCCGGCCCTGGCCCTGTTGGGCGAAGTGTATCTGGAGTCCGGGCGCCCGGACGACGCGGTGGAGATGTTTCGACGCGCCCAGCATCTCACCCACCGGGCCGATGGCGTATATACGCTGGAGCAGCTGGATTACGTAGACAGCATCGCTCGTGCCTTTGTAAAAAAGCGCAAATACGCGGAAGCCGACCGCCACCACCGCTTCGCATTTTTCGTTAACGAGCAAAATTACGGCCAGGACAGCCCTGAACTTGTGCCGGCTCTTATGAAGCTGGGTCACTGGTACAACCGGGTAGGTAACGTTCGCGACGCCAGGCGCCTGTTCGAGCGGGCCACCGGGATTCTGGAGTCCGCCTACGGGCCAGACCATCCATCGCTTATAGAACCGCTGCTGGCGCTGGGCACCACTACCCGGACCCGGGGGCAGTACCGCAAGCAGCGGGAGCAGGCACTGCAAAAGATGGTGCAACTGGTTGCCGCCGATCCCGACATGGATGCCGCCGACCGGGCTGCCGCCTGGGCTCGACTGGGTGATTTTTATATCCTGGTGGATGACCGGAAACGGGCAGCCCAAGCCTATGCCAGCGGCTGGGAAACGTTGCAAAGCTCAGAGGCGCTCCCGGACAACGCCACGACGATGCTGGCGCAGCCCAGGATTCTGCATTTTCAACGGCGCATATACCTGATGGACAAGACCCCGCGCTCGACTTTTCAGGGCTTCGAAAGCGCCCTGGAAGAATTCCCGGTGGAAATGGAGTTCGAAGCCACGGTCGATTCCGACGGGCGGGTTCGGCAGGTCCGGGTACTGAATGTCGATGCCAGCAACTCGACGCGCCGTCAGTTACGCCGGTATGTGCGCGAGGCGCGCTTTCGTCCACGCATCGAGGACGGCCAGCCCGTGCGGACCGAAAACTACCGCTTCAAGGAGACAGTAACCATCGTGCGCCCGGAAGGCAGCTGACTATAGTCAACCGGCTTCCGACGTCGTATTGCCGGCAACCAGGAATTCGCTGAGCTGTTCAGCCAGTCCTTCGCACGCCGCCTTGCCAGTGCGGGCAATAATGGGAATGGGCAACACCAGGCCGGCGAGGAACGAGGTGCCGGTTGAGTCTGCGCTGATGTAGCCTGCCGCGTTCAGACTTTCCATGTCCCAGATGGTCGCCTCATAAGAGGAATCTCGCTCCCACCAGTTGAGCCCGAAGCAGCCGCCGCCGGCCGCACCGAACGAACAGGTCATGGTGCCGCCCTGATCGGTGGTTTCTGTATTGCCATCCAGCCACACCAGGTAACGGACCTGGGTTTCGTTGATTTTTTCCGCGACCACCGGGTCATTGAGCACCTGCGACAGATCATCGAGATTGGTGGGCGCCAGGCGCGGCTCGAAAAACGGGAACATCGCGTCAACAAATTCAGATTCCGACATCAGGCTCAGGGAGGCATTCTGATTCGAGAGTGCCTCATTCACGCACTCGGTAAAACTGGCCTCCGTCTGGTCATCGGTGTGCTTGGCACGGCCCAAAATAACCACGGTGTCCTCCACGTCCAGCCTGGTGACTGCGCGTCGGGACTCCTCGATTCGGGTTGAAACACAGGCTGATGCCGCCAGGGCAGCAACGCTCAGCCAACAGACTGACTTGATTGCAGCGAGAGATTTCATGAGCAACACCTCATTGAGCAGCGTTGGCCTGACTCATGCTGCTGGTGGTAACCGCAATTCCCTTGCCTTCAAGCCACTGCGTAATTGCCGGAACGCGCTCGAAGCCCAACGCCACAGTCGCGGCGCCGTCGCGAATGGCAATTGCTGTCGCATCCCGCAGCCCGGACTCGTCTTTAAAAGCCGTCCAGGCGCTTTTGCCGTACCCCACTACCTGCCAGCTGGCAATCGGGGTGCCATCGGGTTCCCACATGAGCAACCGGTACTTGAAAGATACCGCAAAAAAACGCTGGCCGGTCTCTCGTGGTGTCAGAAATCCGTATTCGTCCACTTTTATCTGCAGAACGGCATCCAGGTCGGAGCGATTCACGCCACGATCGGGCGGCGTATCTACAGGCACGGTACGCCGGAACATGGTGTCGAAGAGGTTTTGAAACATTTCCTCGTTAAGCTTGCCCGAGGAAATAATCCATTCTTCGCCCGCCTGGCGATCTTCAGCGTGAGTGAAGTCGCGGAATTCGTCATCCATGTAAACGCCGATGTCCAGCGGCAGGCTCGCTACCACCGGCGTCGGTACGCTGCCAGTGACCGGAACCACGTGACTGCAGGCGCCAAGCAGGAGCAGAGCAGCGCCCGGTATAAGAAATTGGATCAAGCTCGAAATTCGCATGGTTGGCGGTCCTGCCCCGGTGTGGGCTCTGGCAGCATTCCGATTATAAAGTCGGCGAGCGGCGATTTGCTGCCGCGTGGAAAATAATACCCTTGGCCGCCTTGTTTGCCGAGGCGAACTTTGTATTGCTAATGTGTCTAACTCTGAGTGGCCCGGGACGCCCCGGGTTCCCTCCTTCGCGGAGGCCAGACGTCAGGACAATCAGCGGTTTGCGTGATTACGACGGTTAACCGGGGCTATAGTTATCCAAGAATCCAGACTCACCGGGACAGCCCGGGAGGCTTTTTATGCGTTTCAAACTCAGCCTGATAGCCCTGGTAGCGCTGGTGCTGGGCGGATGTGCCAGCCAAAGCACCACATCCATGCCTGCGCCGCCGACGTCGCCTTCGTCCACGCCGTCCAGCGCGCCACCATCCATGCCGGCGCCGCCAAGCAGCCCGAGCCAGCCCAGTTCGTCCACTACGCCGCCCAGTATGCCGAGCCCGTCGATGCCCAGTCCCAGCATGCCGGGTTCGCCGAGCCCGTCGATGCCCAGTCCCAGCATGCCGACGCCCGACAGCCCAGCGCCCGGCTCGGAGCAGGCGGCCGCTGATTCCGAAGCCCTGGAGCGGGCCAGCGAGCAGCTGGGCTCCGCCAGCGAGGCGGTCGCCCAGGCCAGCCGCGACCTGGAGCAGGCAGCCAGCGAAAGCGGCACGAACGCGGCCGCAACCCAGGCTGCTCGCGAGGCCCTGGACGCAGCCGGGGAGGCGCTGGGCGAGGCCAGCGAGCAACTGGCGGATGCTGCCAGCCAGGGCGGCGGTGATCCCACGGCGATGCAGGATGCCGTCGCGGCTGCCGAAGAGGCTCTGGCCGCAGCCGAGGAGGCATTGGCGGCCGCTGAAGCGGCTGCAGGCGAGGCCGCTGAACAACTGGCAGATGCCGGTGGCCCCGGCGAAGAGGAGCCATTGCCGGCTGAAGAGGAGAATCCGGCCGGCGGTTCGGACAGCCTCGCCGCGGCAGCAGACAGTGCCAGTGCTGGCGGTGGGTTGAGCGGTGGATTGCAGAATCCGGCCCAGGGTGCGGCAGATGGCCTGGCGGGTGCCGAGGACGGCGCGCCGGCGAGCGGTGGCCAGGCCACCATCGTGGTGGCCGTTGCCGGCGCCCGGGAGTCACTGGAACAAGGTCAGGCGGCAGTGGATGGCGCCATCAGGGCCTTGATCATAACCGGCATCTACCAGCCTGGCGGTGACGCCAGCCTTGATGGCGGGCAGGCAATGCCGGGCGGTGGCGTGTTAATCCTGATGCCAGGCGAACCAGGCGAGAACGACAAGATCGCGCAGTTGGAAAACGAGCTGGAAGACACCCTGGTGGTGATTGACGGCCGCTTGCTCGAAGAGCGCGATAAGCTTGCCAGCCAGCGCAGCGGCACCGGCCCCGGACTGCCGGGCGATGACCAGGCGGGGCTCGAGGACCCCGGTGCGGAGGCAGCGGCCTTGCTGGAGGAGCTGGGCGCTGGCGGCATTGCGGATGCCGGTGAGGCGGAGCAGGAGATGGAGGAGCTTCCGGCCGGCGCGGTAGCCGATTCTGCATCCGACAGGCTGGGCGCTGGCGACAAGGACAGCAATACGCGTCGGCCGTCGGATATCCCGGAGGGGATTCCGGATGGTTCGGACGACGACATCGTGGCCCGCCAGATTCGCGAGGCGGCCATGAATGAAACCGACCCGGTATTGCGCGAAAAACTGTGGCGTGAATACATTAACTACAAGAAGGGCGGAGGCTGAAATGTTGCGAGCCTGGTACGTGAAAAACACGGCGGTGCTTTTGGCGCTGTTGCTGGGCGCGTGCAGTTCTCAGCAGGTGGTGAAGGAAAACGCGACGCGTGCAACCGTTGCGCAGCAGGCGGTTCCCGAGACCCAGTTGCTGGATGTGGCGGTGCAGGTTTTCGATCCCGGGCTGCCGGCCACCGATAAGGAAATCGAAGAAGCCGGACTGTTCCCGGAGGTGCGGCGGTCCGAAGCCCGCTATGTGCCCTACCAGTTGAAAGAGACCTTGCAGACAACGGGTTACTGGGGCGCGGTGCGGGTGGTGCCCGATGCGCGTACCGTGACGGATCTGCAGGTAACGGGGCGCATCATAAAATCCCATGGCGAGAGCCTGGAGTTGGCGGTACGGGCAGTTGATGCCAGTGGCCGTGTCTGGCTGGACAAAACCTATGCCGACACTGCCAGCAAGTTTGCTTACAAGGGTCACATCGCCGGCAACGTTGATCCGTTTCAGGACATCTACAACGAAATCTCCAATGATCTGGTGACGGCGCGCAGCCAGCTTTCCGACAAAGAGATTGCACGCATACGAGATGTGGCCAGGCTGCGTTTTGCGACCGAACTGTCTCCCTATGCTTATGGCGATTACCTGAGTCAGGACCGGAAGGGCCGCTACAAGGTGCTGAAACTACCTGCGGCGGATGATCCCATGATGTCGCGGCTCGCCAAGGTGCAGGAGCGCGAATACATGCTGGTGGACACGCTGGACGAGTTTTATGCGAGGTTCCATGCGGATATGAAGTTGCCGTATGACAACTGGCGGCGCTACACCTACGATGAAATACTGGCGCTCGAGGAGTTGCAGGCCTCGGCGCGCAAGCGTTACCTGGCGGGAGCTGCCATGGTTCTGGGTGGCATACTCATCGATAAAAACAGCAATTCCCGGGCGCAAAGCTCGGTAGGCGTGGGCGCAGCAATTGCCGGCCTTTACACCATCAAGAGCGGCTGGGACAAGTCCAAGGAAACCCAGTTGCACAAAGATGCGCTGGAAGAGCTGGACAGTTCGCTGGATGCGGAAATCGCCCCGCTGGTCATCGATGTCGAGGGCCGGGTGGTGGAGCTGACCGGCAGCATGGAAGAGCAGTACACGCAGTGGCGTCGAATCCTGCAGGAAATCTATGCGGCAGAAACCGGCCTGGTGCAGGAGAATTCCGGCGCGCCGGCCACTGGCGGCGATAACTGAGCGAGCGAATCGCGAGCGCTTATGCAGGATCTGACCCCCGGCCAGAGCGTTGCGCAACGCTTCACCTTGTCCCGCAAGCTGGCAGCGCTGCCGCACTGCGCTGTGTGGCTGGCCGAGGACGCCGATCGTCAGGATAAGGCCTTGCTGCGCTTCGGCGCAGACTGGCGAGAGCCCGATGCGGAAGTTCGCGAGGCCCTGACGCGTGCTACCCGCCTGGTTCATCCGGGTCTGGCGCGTTGCCTGGGACTTTTCAACGATCGGGGCTCGCTGGTGCTGGCACACGAGGTTGCCGGTGATGACACGCTGCACCCCGGTGGCGGCAGCGACTATCGCAAAACGCTGCGACAGCTGCTGCCGCTGGTTGACACCCTTGCTTACCTGCACGACCTCGGGCTGGCGCATGGCGGCCTGGAGGAAAACGCCGTGCGGGTGGCGAACGGTCAGACTGCGAAGCTCGACGGTCTCGGTGTCGCCTGGCTGCAGCGGGGGGCATTGCCGGACAGGCGCAGCGATATCGTTGCCCTGGGTGCGCTGCTGGCCCGTGGCACGGGAGCGGACGAAGGCATGCCGCTGCCGGAAACGCTGAAACAGATGTTCGCGGATATGCAATCCGACAGCGGAGAAATCCGTGACCTGCATGAAGTGCGCAGGCGCGTGGCCCGGGCGCTTGATCTGGACGATGCGTCCGCGATACCGGTCAAGGTGATCGAAGCCAGCGGCGGTGGCGTGATCAAGCCCAGCGGTCGTGCCGCCGGCGAGCCGGCTGTCAGTAACCCACAACAAAAACCGCGGCAGGGTGTGTCCATGGCCTTGGCCTTGCCGGCCCTGGTGCTGGTGCTGGCTGCAGCCATTTACGTGCTGTTCTTTCTGCCGGCGCCACCGGCCGTGGAACCTGGCCCGCAGTCCGAACGGTCTGCATCTGCCTCGCCCGCCAGCGGCGCGCCACCAGCGGGCAGCAACCAGCCACAGGCGCCCTTCGCCGCTGCGGCCAGCGCCAGGCTGCGACAGGAAGCCCAGGATGCCGCCATGGCTCTGCTCAGGGACCTCGTTGCCCTCGAGGATCGCGGCGTGGCGAAGTGGGCTGCGGATGAGTTTGCCGCAGCACGCCTGGCAGGTGACGAAGGGGATGCGCTGTACGGCCGGCAGGAATTCGATGCCGCGCTGGCTCGCTACCGGGAAGGCGTGGCCCTGGCCCGACAGTTGATTGAACAGTCCGGTCGCGAACTGCAGGCAGCCATCGCGAATGGTGAAGCAGCGCTGGCCGCTGGAGATGGTGATGAGGCCAGCCGCCAGTTTGCTTTGGCGCTGGCCATCGACCGTGAAAGTCCGGCGGCGGGCAACGGCATGCGGCGCGCGCAACAGCTTGCACAAGTGCTTGAAAAAATGCGCCTGGGCGCGAGCAGCGAGTCGCTCGGCAACTGGCGCGACGCGCGTGATTTTTACGGGGAGGCGGTAGCGCTGGACAGTGAATACACGGCGGCAAGAGAGGCGCTGGCGCGCGCCGAAAGTCGCTTGCTGGCGGGGCGCTTTCAATCCCTGATGTCGCGGGGTTTCCGCGAACTGGATGCCGGCAACACGGGTGCTGCGCGCGCGTCCTTCGAGGAGGCTGCGCGGCTGCGGCCCTCAGATACCGGGCCCAGGGACGCGCTGGCCCAGGTAGAAACACGCCTTCGCAATTCCGATATCGCCAGCCGCCGCGCCGCGGCCGAGACGGCGGAACGCAGCGAGGACTGGGAGACTGCGGCCTCGACCTACCGGTCCATCCTGGCAACCGATGGCACGCTCGTATTTGCCCGCCAGGGCCTGGAGCGAGCCGAACGCCGCGCGCAATTGGCCAACCGCATGCAGCTTTTTATCGATGAACCGTTGCGCATGTTCAGTAACGAAGCCTTTAACGACGCTCGCACGGCATTGGCGGCGGCACGTCAGGTTGGGGATCCGGGTCCGGTTTTGTCGAAGCAGATCAGCGAACTCGACGGCCATGTAGCGGCGGCCAGGGTCCCGGTCACTGTTCAGCTGCGATCGGACGGTTTGACCCGGGTGGTAATTTTCAAGCTGGGCGAACTGGGCAGCTTCAAGCAGCAGTCCGTTGGCCTGGTCCCCGGTCGCTATACCGCAGTTGGCTCGCGCAGCGGCTACCGGGACGTGCGCAGGGAATTCGAGGTACGGCCCGGCAGGCCGCCAGAGCCGATCAGCATCATGTGCGAGGAACCGGTTTGAGCCAGGTAATCCGGCCGCGACCCTATTCACCGCCACCGCCTTCGGCCAGCTCTTTTTTCCGGCGTGTTACTCCCCCGACCCTGGTGCTGCTGGTCTCGCTTGTGGCGTTGTCGCTCCTGGTGACCTATGTTTTCACAGCGCGCGCCGTCAGCATCGAAATTGTGCCGGTGCCGGACGCCTACGCGGTCAGCGGCGGCTGGCTCAACCTGAAACTGGGCGAGCGACATTTGTTGCGCCCTGGTCAGTACACTTTGCGTGCGGAAAAGGCGGGCTACAAGCCGCTGAGCGTGCAGTTCGATGTCGACCACAGCAGCAACCAGTCGCTTGCCTTCGAAATGGCGAAATTGCCCGGCCTGGTGACATTTCTGAGCGAACCGGTGTCGGGCGCCAGCGTTTTTGTAGATGGGCAGCTGCGGGGAAGCACGCCACTGGAAGCATTGGAGCTGGCACCCGGCCCGCATGCCGTGCAGGTGACGGCGGAGCGTTATCAGAACTGGACCGCGGACCTGCAAGTGGCAGGAGCGCTCCAGAGGCAGCAGGTCGATGCCGTTTTGCTGCCGGCCTGGGCCCAGGTCGAGATCCAGAGTGATCCGGTGGCGGCAGAGGTTCGCGTCGACGGCGAATTGCTCGCCAATACTCCGGCAAGCCTGGAGCTGTTGCAGGGCACCCACCTGCTGGAAATCAGCAAGCCGGGATTCAAGACCGTGGAGCAGAGCCTCGAGGTCATAGCCGGCCAAGACCTGGTGTTACCGCCGGTTAAACTGGAAAAGTCGGATGGCCGGGTGCTGCTGGACAGCAGGCCGCAAGGTGCCAACGTCACGGTCGGTGGCATCTATCGCGGACAGACGCCTTTGCGCCTGGCGCTGCCACCGGAACGCAGTTACGAAATTCAGTTTTCGCGGGCCGGTTACCGCAAGGAGGTGCGCAATGTGGCGGTGCGGCCAGGCGAAGGTCGCAGCGTCTCGGTTACCCTCGAGCCCGAGCAGGGCACGATCAAGGTGACAGTGACGCCCCGTGACAGTCGCGTCCTGGTCAACGATCGCCTGGTCGGCACGGGCACCCAGGCGCTGGTGCTGCCCGCGGTTCCCCACCGGGTCACCGTCGAGCGTGATGGCTATGCACCGGTTAGCCGGGAAATAACGCCGCGCCCCGGTTTTGAGCAGGACCTGGCAATTACGCTGCGCACCCTCGAGCAGGCGCGTTACGATCGCCTGGCGCCCAGTGTGCAAACCTCGGCTGGCCAGACCCTCAAGCTCGTGCGGCCCGGCAGCTTCCGGACCGGCGCATCGAGGCGCGAACCCGGGCGGCGTGCTAACGAAGTCATTCGTCAGATCAAACTGACCAGGCCGTTCTATATAAGCACGACGGAAGTAAGCAACGAGCAGTTCCGGTTGTTTGATCGCAACCATGAATCGGGGATCGTCGGGCGCGCCACCTTGAACCTGGACAAGGCGCCCGTGGTCAATATTGAATGGCAGGAGGCGGCCCGCTATTGCAACTGGCTCAGCAGGCAGGACGGCTTGATTCCGGCCTACGAGGAGCGCGACGGCCAACTGGTTCTCAAGCAACCGGTGGGCACCGGTTATCGACTGCCCAGCGAGGCAGAATGGGTCTGGGCAGCACGTGGTGGCAGCAGCAACAAATACCCCTGGGGACAGACCATGCCGCCGCCGGCCGAGTCTGGAAATTTCGCCGACGACTCGGCACGACCGGTGGTAGCAAGGGTAATTGCCGGCCTCAATGACGGCCATGTTGCGACCGCGCCCGTTGCCAGCTTTGCGGCTAATGAGCGTGGCTTGTATGACTTTGCAGGCAACGTGGCAGAATGGGTCCACGATTACTATGCGGTTAACCCCTCGCCCGGCGGGGCTCAGGAAACCGACCCGTTTGGTCCTGCCGATGGTGATTTCAATGTGGTGCGCGGCTCGAGTTGGAAGCACAGCACCATAACCGAGTTGCGCTGGAGCTTTCGTGATTATTCTGCCGAACCGAGAAACGACGTGGGTTTCAGGATTGCCCGTTATGCAGATTGACAGACTGATTGGATTGTTGCTCGCTGTTCTGATGGCCTGCGCGCTGCCGCTGCTTGCGGCGGTGGCTGCCGAAGATGCCCCGGCAGACGACGAAGCGCTCCCTGCAGCAGCAGAGCCGGGGTCAGATGCTGGCGAAGAAACTTCGGTGCCAGCAGACTCGGTGGGCGGTCAGATGGGCGATGTCAGCCTGGACAGGTTCGTACCCAGCGAAGAAATCAGCGCCGATGGCGCGGTCTCATTCCCCGTGGATATTTGATGGAAGTATTTGAATGAATAATGTCGCGCGCAAGCAGATTCCGGCCGAATTCCTATACCAGGTTTTCGCTCTGGTCATTTCCATCATCATCGTGCACAGCATTTACGTTTCCATAGTGCGACCGAATGCGGAAGCGGTGCTGCTGGAGCAGAGCATTCGGATCAACCAGGATCCCGACTACGTGCCGGAACGCTCCGCCTATGTATTGATCCGGGATTTTGAGCAAGAGGCCTGTTTCATTTTGATGCTTTGGGCTTTCGCCCTGATGGGCCACAAGGCCCTGCAAACGGCGCGGGAACGCCGCTTGCTCAACGAAGAGTTGGTGCCGATCAGCGAGGGCACCAGCGTGCTGCCGGAAGATACCCGGGAATATGCGCGACCTGTTCAGGCCCTGCCAGAGGAAACCCAGCAGCGCCTGCTACCCAGGGTATTCTTGACGGCGCTGCATCGCTTTCGTTCGACGCGCAATATCCAGGATGTATCCACCGCGGTGCGCGATCTCTGTGAAGCCGAATCGGACCGGCTCGACTCGGAACTGTCCATGATCCGTTACATCGCCTGGGCGATTCCATCTATTGGATTCCTGGGCACGGTGCGTGGCATCGGCGAAGCACTGGCACAGGCGCACAAAGCCGTTGAGGGCGATATTGCCGGGGTTACCGAGAGCCTGGGTGTGGCTTTCAATTCAACTTTTATAGCGCTGCTCATCAGCATTGTGGTGATGTTTGTGCTGCATCAGCTGCAGCAGGCCCAGGAGCGTGTTGTTCTGGATACCCAAACCTACCTCGACAGGCAGCTCATTCGTCACATGCAGACGCGCTGAGTTTTGCCATGAGTATTTTCGTATTCGAGTTCAACGATGCCGGAATCGGCATCAGCAAGGACGGTGACCTCTTGCTGCAAAGTCCGGGTTACGCGGTGCTGGATGGCGACCAGCTGTACCTGGGCAGCGAGGCGCAGGATATTGCCCGTATTCGGCCGCGCTGGACCAATAATCAGTTCTGGTCGGCCCTGGGCACCAGCCCAATGCAGGGCGCCACGCCACGGGTGCGCCACCATGCTGATCTCGCCTTCGCCCATCTGGAGCACATATGGAAACAGGTGGGCGAGCCCGACGCCGAAGTCATCCTGGCAGTGCCCGGTAGCTGGACCACGGAACAGCTGGGCGTCCTGCTGGGCCTCACCGATGAAGTGGGCATCCAGGTCCGTTGCATGGTCGATGCAGCGGTTGCGGCCGCGGCGGGCCACGCCAGCGAGTCGCCTCGCCACCTGGATATCTCCCTGCACCGCATCCTGCTCAGCGAGATAAGCGGGTCTGAAGTGCTGGCGAGGCAACGCGTACTGGTGCTGGCAGAAGAAGGCCTGGTGCATTTCAATAATCTGTGGGCCAATACCATTGCCGACCAGTTTGTGCATGCCACGCGTTTCGACCCGATGCACAGCGCCGTGACCGAGCAGCAGCTGCACGACCAGTTGCCCGGCTGCCTGGCGGAACTCGACGAGCATGGCAGCACACATGCAAGCATCAATGAGGCCGGCAAGCACTACAGTGTCACGCTGCGCCGGGATCAGCTGGTGGCCGCAGCGGCCGCCACCTATCCGCGCATCGTCCAGCAGTTACAGACGGAAACCGCCGCTTCAGGGCATCTGCTGCTGTCGGAGCGCTTCGCCGGATTCCCGGGTCTCGAAGAAGCGCTGTCAGTTTTGGCTGGGTTGCAGGTTCACAGTCTGGAGCCTGGCGCGGCGGCGCGCGGGTGCATGGCCTGTCTGGACAACCTGCCGCCGAATTCAGGTGATGTGCATTTTTATACCGAGTTGCGGCGCAGCGGTGCGGCCAATGTTGGTGAATCCGCGCCCCGGCGGGCGCAGCCCACGCACCTGATGTATCGGGGCCAGGCCTGGGCACTTGGCAGTCGGCCAACGGTGCTCAGCCTGGACGAGAATGCGGTGGTGCCGGGAGACGATCGCGGCCAGCCGCAATGCTCGGTGCAGCGTATCGATGGTCGCATCTGGCTCGAGCCCCGCCCGGTCACCCGGATCGAAATCAACGGACGCGACGTCGGCGACCGGGTCGCCCTGTCGGTTGGCGACCAGCTGCGTTTCGGTGACCACGAGGAAGCGGTACAGGTAATCAGCCTGGTGAGCTGACATGGCCAGAAAGCGGAAATTCAACGTTTTCAGCCTGTCCTTCCTGGACATTATGTCCTGCGGTTTCGGCGCGGTGGTGCTGTTCTTCATGATCATCAACCACGGGACGGTGGCGCGCTCCCAGGAAGTCAACAAGACGCTCCTGGCGGAAGTGGATTTGCTGGAGCAAGAAATACTGCAGGGCGATGAGCGCATGGTGCTGGCCCGCAACTCCTTGCAGCAGATTGAAACCGAAATCGTCACCACCGAAGGTCTTTCGCGACAGGTCATCGAACAGCTGCGCCAATTGCGTGAAGAGCTGGCGGAGTACGAAGCCGACAGCCTCGCCAAACAAGAGGACATCAACGCCCTTAAAGCCGACCTGCGCGCCCTTGAAGAAGCCAGTCGGCGGCTGGAGGGGGCCGTGACCAGTGAGGGTGAGCGCGGCGATGCAACCCGCAGTTTTATTGGCGAGGGTAACCGCCAGTACCTGACCGGATTGCGCATGGGGGGCAGACGCATCCTCATTCTGCTGGATGCGTCTGCCAGCATGCTGGACGAAACAGTGGTCAACGTAATCCGACGCCGAAATCTGCCCGATGATCTGAAGCGCGAATCGGAAAAATGGCAGCGCGCCCTGCGCACCGTCGACTGGCTGACGACCCAGATTCCCCAGGACAGCCAGTTCCAGATATACACTTTCAATACATCCGCAGAGCCAGCACTTGCAGACTCCGGACGCCGCTGGCTGGACGCCGGGGACGGCAGCTCCCTGGATGCTGCCGTAAAGGCTCTGAAGCGCAAGGTACCGGGCAAGGGCACCAGTCTGCACCGGGCCTGGGAAGTGGTCAGATCACTGGAGCCGCGGCCCGACAACATCTACATCATTGTCGATGGACTGCCCACCATGGGCGAGACAATAGTCACCGGCGGCAAGGTTTCCGGTCGCGATCGGGTTCGACACATGGATCGCAGCCTGCGCATCTTGCCGTCCGGTATCCCGGTCAACGTCATTCTGCTGCCCATGGAGGGCGATCCCATGGCTGCTGCCGCCTACTGGCAGCTGGCGCAGGCGACCGCGGGGTCTTTCATGAGCCCTTCCAAAGACTGGCCCTGAAATGAAACGCAGACGCGACATAGAGGGCATGAGCCTGTCCTTCCTGGACACCATAGCCTGCGGCTTCGGCGCCATCATTCTCCTGCTGGTGCTGACCAAGGTTTTCGAGCCCATAGTGCTGGAGGAAAGCACCGTCAATCTCGAGGGCCTGTTGGTGCAGCTGCGCGAGGAACTTTTCGATATCCGTGGCGAAGTAACCACCCTGAATCGCGAACTCATCAGCAAGGAGGAACAGCTGAGCGACGAAAAGCAGCGGCTGGCGCGACTACAGGGCGAGATCTCAAGAATCCGCGGGCGATTCGCGGCCTCGAAGGACGAATCCGTCATCAGCAACACGCTTAGGGATCAGCTGGCCAGCGCCCGCCAGGATATGACCGAGGAAATGCGCCGCTTGCTCAGCGATTACCAGCGTCCGATTGATGACAGCACGGTAGGGGGTATCCCGGTAGACAGCGAGTACGTGATTTTTGTGATCGACACCTCCGGCAGTATGTATAACTACGCCTGGGACCTGGCGGTCAGGAAGGTCCAGGAAGTTCTGGAGGTTTATCCCTCGGTCAAAGGCATCCAGGTGCTGAATGACATGGGCAATTACATGTTTTCCCAGTACAGCGGCAAGTGGATTCCGGACAGTCCCGCGCGCCGCAAGGCGATCGTGGAACGCCTGCGCACCTGGAACGCTTTCAGTAATTCCAGTCCTGTGGAGGGCATCAATCGCGCCATCAGTACCTTTTACGCCCCGGACAAGAAAATCAGCATTTATGTCTTCGGGGATGACTTTACGGGCCGCTCGATTCAGGACGTGATCGATACCGTCGACAAGATCAACCGGACGGGTCCCGGCGGCGAGCGTCGGGTGCGCATCCACGCTGTCGGGTTTCCGGTGCTCTTCAAGGTGGGCAACTTCAGTCGTGTTGGTGTCACCGGCATCCGTTTCGCCAACCTGATGCGCATTCTCTGTGAGCGCAACGGCGGGACCTTCGTTGGTCTGCCGGACATCAGATAGCATGCATTGCACGCGTCCTTGGGGTAGAGTTAGAAGCGCGCGGGAGATCAATTTGGTAATGGACCCACCCGGCCCCGGGAACAAGCACAAAAACATGGGCGTTTGGCATGTGAGAACCAGGCAGTGAAACCCACCGATACCCGCAACCCGGATTATTTTCACAAGGTCGTAGATTGCCAGTGGGCATGCCCGGCGCATACCGATGTGCCGGAGTACATCCGCCTGATCGCTCAGGGCCGGTTCAGCGACGCCTATATGGTGAATCGGGATTCCAACGTGTTTCCAGGAATCCTTGGGCGCGTCTGTGACCGTCCCTGCGAGCCGGCCTGCCGGCGAGGCCGGGTCGATGACAAGCCGGTGGCAATTTGTCGCCTCAAGCGCGTGGCTGCCGATCACCGCGATGACATCAGTGCGCGCCTGCCTAAAATCCCGGCGCGCAAGAACGGCAAGCGTGTCGCTCTGATCGGTGCGGGCTGCGCATCCCTGACAGTGGCCAATGATCTGATGCCCCTGGGTTACCAGGTGACCATATTCGAGGCCCTGGCTGAAACAGGTGGACTGATGCGCACCAATATTCCGCGCTTCAGGCTGCCGCCGCGAGTGCTCGATGAAGAGATCGGCATGATCCTGGATATGGGTGTCGATCTTCGGCTGAACACACCGGTGACCAGCATGAAGGCCCTGCTGGCAGAGGGATATGACGCCATTTTCGTCGGCACTGGTGCGCCCAAGGGAGGCGACATTGACATCCCCGGCCGGCACGACGACCCGGAGCATGTGCATATCGGCATCCAGTGGCTGGAGTCGGTGGCATTCAAACATGTCGATCGCATCGGTGAGAAAGTCTTGATAATCGGCGCCGGCAATACCGCGATGGATTGTTGCCGCACTTCGCTGCGTATCGGCGGCAAAGACGTGCGAGTCATGGCGCGCAAACCGCGCCACCTGCTCAAGGCCTCTGACTGGGAACTCGAGGACGCGGAAGAAGAGCAGGTAACAATCATGCTGAACCACGCACCCGAGCGTTTCATTATAGAAAACGGCCGGCTGGTGGGCATGGAATTTGCTCACGTGCGATGGGATGAGGGTCCCGAGGGGCGTCTCAAGGCCACCACCCTCGATACCATGACTCTGCCCTGTGACGACGTGGTTATCGCGGTTGGCCAGGAGAACGCATTTCCCTTCATCGAAGATGACTGCGGCATCGAGTTCGACCGCTGGAACGTCCCCACGGTGGATCCGATTACCTTTCAATCTACCCGCGAGGGCGTGTTTTTCGGCGGCGATTCCGCTTTTGGTCCCAAAAACATCATCTGGGCCGTGGAACATGGGCACCAGGCGGCAATCTCGATACACAAGTACTGTCAGGGCGAATCTCTGACCGAGCGTCTGCCCCAGGGCATGAACCTTGCCAGTACCAAGATGGGTATCCACGAGTGGAGCTACAGCAACGATTTCAATCCGGCGAGCCGGCGGCTGATGCCCCATGTGGATTTGCAGTCGCGCTTCAAGAATATCGACATCGAAGTCGAGCTGGGCTTTACGCCCGAGCAAACCATCGAGGAAGTGGAACGCTGTCTCAACTGCGACATCCAGACCGTGTTCACCGCCAAGCTGTGTATCGAATGCGATGCCTGTATCGATATCTGCCCGGTGGATTGCCTGACCATCGCCCATAACGGTTCGGAAGAAGAGCTGCGCCAGCGCCTGAGTGCACCGGCTGAAAACCTGGAGCAGGACCTGTTTGTATCCGAGGCATTGCCCCAGACCGGGCGCGTGATGGTCAAGGACGAAGACGTTTGCGTGCATTGTGGATTGTGCGCCGAGCGCTGTCCGACCGCAGCCTGGGATATGCAGAAATCCAGGCTCAGTATTCCCTATGCGGTAGACGAGGCAGACCCGGGAGAGGCGGTAAAGCGCAGCGCATGAGCAAGCACAACAGCACAGCGGGCATTAACGATTTCGTCATAAAGCTGGCCAACGTCAACGGCACCGGCTCGGCCAGCGCCAATGGCCTGTTGATGAAGAGCATTTTCCGGATGGGTATTCCGGTCTCTGGCAAGAATTTTTTCCCCTCGAATATCCAGGGTTTGCCCACCTGGTA
Organism: Gammaproteobacteria bacterium; assembly: GCA_041609715.1. GTDB lineage: Bacteria > Pseudomonadota > Gammaproteobacteria > Steroidobacterales > JABDLF01 > JABDLF01. The sequence goes on along the minus strand of JBFIQI010000009.1, from coordinate 14,521 downwards.
CGAAATCCGGGTGAGTGCCGCCGGTCATTTGTGCCGCTCGGGACGCGTCGACGTCATGGTGGCCATGAATGCCCAGACCTATGCCCAGGACCTGTCAGAAGTCAGTCCCGGTGGCTACCTGATTTACGATTCCACCTGGCCGCGGGCCGGGCAGCTGCAGCGTGAGGATGTCCACGTGCTGGGCATCCCGCTGGCAAAAATGTGTAACGAGCATTTCGATCGGGTGCGCGTGCGGATTCTCATGAAAAACGTGGCCTATGTGGGTGCGCTGGCGGCGCTGCTGGATCTGGACCTGGAGGTGATTCGCGGCCTGTTGGCGGAAACTTTTGCCGCCAAACCCAAGCTGCTGGACGCCAATATGCAGGCCATCAGGCTGGGCTACGAGTACGCGCAGGAACATTTCGACTGCCCACTGCCAATGCGCTGCGAAAGCATGGACAAGACCGCCGGCCACATGATGATTGACGGGAACACGGCAGCCGGGCTCGGATCTGTGTATGCCGGGGCCACGGTGGGTGCCTGGTACCCGATTACTCCATCCACTTCCTTGATGGATGGGTTCAAGATGTTCTGTGAACGTTACCGTATCGACGAAGCCACCGGGAAGCGCAGGTACTGCATCGTGCAGGCCGAGGATGAATTGGCCGCCATCGGTATGGTGATTGGTGCCAGCTGGTGCGGAGCGCGTGCTTTCACTCCGACCAGTGGACCTGGCATCTCCCTCATGAGCGAGTTCATTGGCTTTGCCTATTTCACGGAAATTCCCGCCGTGATTTTTGACGTGCAGCGGGTCGGGCCATCCACGGGAATGCCTACCCGCACCCAGCAGGGCGATATCATGACCTGCGCCTATGCGTCTCACGGTGACACCCGCCATGTGCTGCTGTTCCCGGCCAATCCCGGCGAATGTTTCCAGTTGGCGGTCGAGGCCTTCGACCTGGCAGATCGCCTGCAGACACCGGTATTCGTGCTTTCCGACCTCGATATCGGCATGAATGACTGGATGTGCCCGATGCTGGAATGGGACGATGACTATCGACCGGATCGCGGCAAGATCGTGGATGCTGAAGAACTGGAGAAGCTGGAGGCTTTTCATCGTTATCTCGACAAGGACGGCGATGGAATCTGCGCGCGCTCTCTGCCGGGTACGCACCCGCGCGGCGCCTATTTCGTGCGCGGCTCCGGACATAACCGGTTTGGGCGTTATACGGAGGATGCTGACGAATACCAGGAAGTTGTGGACCGGCTGCGGCGCAAGTTCGATACCGCTGCCGAACTGGTGCCGGCGCCCCTGCAGCAAGGCCAGGGAAATGCCCTGGGCATCATTTCCCTGGGCAGTTGTGACGGCGCCGTTGCCGAGGCCCGCGAGCGTTTGGCAGCGGACGGTCTGCAGGTGGACTACCTGCGGGTTCTGGCTTTCCCGTTTTCCGCTGCGGTACAGAAATTTATCGATGCTCACGAGACGGTTTTCGTGGTGGAGCAAAACCGTGATGCCCAGCTGAAAAACCTGTTGCTGATGGAGACCATGACGCCGCGGGAGAAGCTGGTTTCGATACTGAATTACAGCGGACTACCCATGGACTGCCGCTGTGTGATCGAGGGCGTGGCGGCGGCCGTGGACAAGGGGGCCGTGGCATGAGCTACATCCGCAAGCCACGGGTTGCCAAGCTGGGGCGCAAACCCAATGGTCTGGGCCTGACCCTCCAGGATTACGAAGGCGGCATGTCGACCCTGTGCGCTGGCTGTGGACACGACTCGATCACGGCGGCCCTGGTGCAGGCCTTCTTCGAGCTGGACATCCCCCCGCACAAGGTCGCGAAGGTCAGCGGTATCGGATGTTCCTCGAAAACGCCAGCCTATTTTCTCGGCACTGCCCATGGTCTCAACTCGGTGCACGGGCGCATGCCTTCGGTAGTCACCGGGGCCGAAGCCGCCAATCGGGACCTGTATTTCGTGGGCGTATCAGGAGACGGTGATTCTTTGTCCATCGGCATGGGCCAGTTCGCTCACGCAATGCGCCGCAACCTGAACATGGTCTATATCATCGAGAATAATGGTGTGTATGGGCTTACCAAGGGCCAGTTCTCCGCCTCCGCCGATGTGGGCAGCCAGGCCAAGAAGGGTGAAGTCAACGAGCAGGCGCCCATCGATCCGGTGCTGGCGGGCCTGGCCATCGGCGGCAGTTTCATTGCGCGAGGCTTTTCCGGCGACAAAGAGCAGCTGATTCCGCTGATCAAGGCGGCGGTAGCCCACGAAGGCTTCGCGCTGATCGATGTGTTGTCGCCATGCGTGACCTTTAATGATCACGAAACATCAACGAAGAGCTACTCCCATACCCGGGCCTTCTCCCACCCGGCCACGCAAACCGACTTCATTCCACCAGCGGCGCATATTCGGGCAGCCTATGACGATGGCGCAGCCATGCCCGTGAAGATGCACGATGGCAGCGAGATTGTGCTGCGCAAGATTGACAAGGATTACGACCCCACCAGCCGCAAGAGCGCGTTCAGCTATCTCGAGGAGCGCCGCAAGCATGGTGAAATTGTGACCGGCCTGCTGTATATCAACGAGCAGCACAAAAACATGCACCAGGTTGCAGGAACGGTTGCAGAACCGCTGACTGCTCTGCCCTACGAGGATCTCTGCCCGGGGCGCGACAAGCTCAGCGAAATACTGCGACGTTATCTCTAATCGGCGGTGCCGGTTATGGACTGGTAAAGGGCCTGGTAATGGCTGTCAAGTACGTTGCCGAAAACTTCGTGGTCTTTTACCTTGAACTCCGTCCTGATCTTTTCCCACTCAGCGTCGTTCAGCAGTTTCCGCGCCAGGGGAAACGCGTATTCTTCTTCTTCGCGCATGTGTTTGCGCAGGCTGACCAGGTAGTCGGTGGCCATTTGGTCAAGAACATCCCGGCGCACCAGGGATTCACTCTCCAGGCTGTCGATACTCATCTTTAGGTGGTGCCCGATACGGGCCAGCTTGTCGTGCTCGGCGGACAACGACTGAAGTACTGTTGTGCTGCTTGCATCCAGTCGCATGATATGTTCGAAAATCAAATCCTCCAGCGGGTGGTGGATCAGATCCGGATAGTGTGTCATGTAACCCATAATGTCCTGCAGCAGCGCAGCATCAGGGTTCTCACCTCCATGAATAAGTCCGACCTGCTCCTCGAAAAGGTCCAGCAGGCGGGCGATATGCGCGTGGTCTGCGTGCAGTTTGTCCAGCACGTCTGACATAGTCAGGGTCCCGATTTTGGTGGTGTCCTTAATTTTCATAGCCCGCCATATTGCATGTAGTTTTTGCTGCTGCCGTGGCGGGACGCGGCCAGCCGATACCTTTAGTATAGACAGCAAGCACAGGATTGCAGATTCAATTTACACGATATAACAATTGGACAAGTATTTGTAATTTATAGGTTTAAATGCAAGGCATGCAAACCGACGATTTATTTGCAGGGGAACCGGCCACAGAATCGCCGATTCGGCCGGATTTGCCGGGTGCCGATCTCGAGTTTTATCCCCGCTGGATATCCCCTGAGCTTGCCAGCGACTGGTTTCACGCGCTGATGCAGGACGGCGCCATCGCCTGGCGCCAGGACCACATGATGATGTACGGGCGGCGGGTTGCCATTCCGCGTCTGAATGCCTGGTATGGTGATCCGGGCTTCGATTACAGTTATTCAGGCATCCCCATGGCGCCCCGGGCCTGGTCGCCGCTCCTGCGCCAGATCCACCAGCGGGTCGGTGAAACCACGGGCGAGACGTTCACTTCTGTTCTGATCAACCTGTACCGGGATGGTCGCGACAGCGTCGCCTGGCATGCTGACGATGAACCGGAGCTGGGCCGGCAGCCGGTGATTGCCAGCGTCAGCCTGGGCGCGACACGCGAGTTTCAGATGCGACACCGGGAGTATCGAAATAACGGCCTGGGGGTGTTCAAGATTATGTTAAAAGCCGGCAGTCTGCTGCTAATGCGGGGCGACACGCAGAGCAACTGGCTGCATCAAGTGCCCAAGCGCAGCCCAAAAAACGTCCCGGAGCCCCGCATCAACCTGACATTCAGAAAGATCGCTGCGCGCAACCGGCCTTGCAGATGATCAAAAAGTTCACAAAAGTTTAATCAGACTGATCCACTAATCCTGCCGCGCTCCACTAAACTTGTCCCACCTTTGATGGAACCGTGAGCAGGTCGTGGAACGCTTGAACGAAATACACCGGATTCTCGTCGACACACGTCTGCATTTTGCAGAACCGCCTGCAGACCGGGCCCGGGCCTCAGGTACCGCCGACGCGTTGACCAACTGCAGCCATACCCCGACCAGACTGCCTGAGTGGGATCCATACGAAGTTTGGCGGCGGCATATTCTCACCGTCCGCTGACTTGCCTGGTGCTGCTGATCCCTGCGGCACGCAACAATTGTTAACCACGCCGAACTGACTGTTCTCGTACACTGGGCTGGTCCGAAATTTCCCGAGCCGGTGCGAGCAGCTCCTGCAGTTTTCGCCAGCCACGGACGCAAGTCCGGTTAATTTCGGAAAGCTTGCAGGCCGCAGCGGTCGACCGGTACACCGGTCATTACAATGCGAACTGCTTATTTACCAACCGTTCTGGCAACCCCGAGTCCGCCCTCTGCGGGGTAGCCGGCAGGATCGTTGGATCTTACCCACAGGGATGTGGGTTTTTTTTTGCAATTTTTCCAATTTCTTTGCATTACGGCGTTAGCGGCTTAACATGGCAGGCGATGCCGCAACTCAATCAGCACAATGGGTTTTTGAAGTGTGTTCTGCTATCGATCACACTGACAGCGGCAGCTTGCAGCGAGCGCGCAGCGCCACCTGCTGCGATCAGTCTCGACAGCGCTGCCCAAGCCTACCTGCAGCTGGTGCTGGCGCTGGCCCAGCATGACCCACAGTTCCTGGTGTCTTATTTCGGTCCGCAGGATGCGCGTGCGCAAGCGGCGGCAAATCCCTTAGAAGCGGACGAGATAGCTCGCCAGGCTCGCCGCACCGAGGCTGCCATCGCCGCCGTTGCTGCCCCGGAGGATGGGATCGAAGCCCGCCGGCGCGAGTACCTCAGGGCGCAATTGCTGGCGGTAGCCAGACGCGCTGAAACGCTGGATGGCGAGCATCTGCCTTTCATGCAGGAAGCGGAGCTGGTTTTCGGCGCAAAAATTCCGGATCTCGAGGCCAGATCGCACATTACGCAGCTGCACGCACGCATCAATCGGATCATGCCGGGACAGGGACTGCTGGCGGATCGTATCGCCAGCTTTCGAGAGAAATTCATTATTCCTCCGGATCGGTTGCCAGCGGTTATCGAGGCAGCCGTCGCTGCCTGTCGCAGCCGTACCCGGGAGATTCTGGAATTGCCGCCGGAACGTCTTGAAGTCGAGTATGCAAGTGGCGTGAATTGGCTGACCTATAATGAATTTCGCGGCAACGGCTTCAGCGTCATCAAGATCAACACGGATCTTCCCGTTTACATTGATCGTGCACTGGAAATGGGATGCCACGAGGGCTACCCGGGACACCATGTCAGCAATGTGCTCAAGGAACAGGAACTGGTGAAAAAGCGGGGCTGGCAGGAGTTCACGGTACAGACACTTTTCAGTCCGCAAACCCTGGTGGAAGAGGGCCTGGCCAGTTACGGCGTGGAGCTCGTATTTCCCCACGAGGAAAGAATCCGCTTTGAACGCGATGTGCTGTTCGAGCTGGCCGGCTTCGATCGGGCCCAGGCGCATCGCTACCTGGAACTGATGTCGCTCATAGAAGAACTGGCCTATGCAGACATCGAGGGCGCGCGTCGCTATCTCGACGGCGAGTGGGAACCGGGATTCACAGCCCGCTGGCTGGTCAATTACCGCCTGCTATCGGCAGCCCGGGCCCGCCAGAGACTGGCGGTATTTGATACCTACCGGTCTTTTATCGCCACCGTTTATCTCGGCAGGCAACTGGTGCGCGGATATATCGCGACCCAGGTGGCTGATGATGACCCCGCAGCGGCCTGGCGCGAGTTTCGTAGTTTGCTGGTGACCCCGGTATTGCCCTCGGATCTGGGAAACTAGCGTGCGGCGGGCTGTCTAAACAACATGTTTGTGTTTATCCGGGAGCAGTGTAATTTGCTTGGGTTTCGTATTTTGATGCTGCTGTGGGGTGGCTCGCTGGCGTTCAGTACCATTCATGCAGAGCCCGCATCGTTGGCAGAGTTCGAGGCGGCTTACAAAGTCCGGGCGAGTATTGCCAGTGGTGAGCTGTCAATGTCCCTCAGCGCCGTTGGTGATGGTGCATACGTATTTCGCTCATTGACACGGCCCCGGGGGCTGGTGCGGGTGTTCGCGCGTGGCGAAATCGACGAGCGGAGTACGGTGGTGCTTCAGGATGAATCCGTCGTGCCGCTTGATTACATTCTGCGGGACACTATCAGCAAGAATCACGATGCCGAACTCATCTTCGACTGGCAGACCGGCATGGTGAGCGGCGTGGAACAGGGCGAGGAAGTCAGCGCCAAACTACAGACCGGCACCCTCAACCGGGCCGCTTTGTACGTTGCCATCATGCAGGATTTGCAAAGCAAGCGCTTGCCCGAAAAGTATGTGCTGTTCGACGACGGCCGCGTAAAAAGCTACCAGCTAGAAAACAAGGGCAGCGAGGTCATCGAAGTGCCTTTCGGGCGATTCGAAGCTTTGCAGCTGGTGCGCAGATCCGAGGGTTCGAGTCGCAGCATGTACCTTTGGTGCGCTCCCGAGCTTGATTACCTGCCGATTCGAATCGACCTGTATAAGGAAGACAAGCGGGTTTCGAGGGCCGAGTTAAAAGCGGTGAAGGGCTTGCCGGCCAGCGACGTGAGCTGACAAACGTCAGCCCAGCTGGTTTGCTCTACGCTTCAAGCGGTCCCTGCAAACAGGCCACAAAGTCATTTTGTTTGTGCTCATGGACGGGGTAACCGGATTCTGGAATTAAAATAGTCTGACTATGAGTTTCAAGCCCTGCGGCCTGGTTTCCCTTACCACTGATTTCGGGTTGCGCGATCCCTTTGTCGGCACTCTTCACGGTGTCATTGCCGCCCGTGAACCGGGTGTGCGGATCATAGACCTTTGCCATGCAATAGGGCCGCAGGATGTCACGGCGGCAGGCTTCTGGCTGGGGCGCGCGTTTCAATATTTCCCGCCCGGCACCGTGCATCTGGCGGTAGTAGATCCCGGAGTTGGCACCGATCGCGAATTATTGCTGGTGACGGCTTCCCAACATTGCTTCCTGGCGCCGGACAATGGCCTGCTGGCAGATATCTGCCGGCTGGGGGATGCCGAAATTCGCCGCGTCTTTGCCACTACTCTCGCGAGCGTCGCCTTAAAACCATGCAGCAGGACTTTTCATGGGCGCGACCTGTTTGCGCCCCTGGCGGCCGTTCTGGCTGCCGGTAAGCTGGATCCCCGGGCCTGCGGTGAGCTGGTAACCGATCCCGTGCCCGGCAGGCTTGCGGAACTGATTCTGTCGCCAGGGCAAACCCAGGGGCGGGTTGTCGTGGTGGATCATTTCGGCAATCTCATTACCAACCTCGAAGCGGCAATACTGGGAGACCGGCAGGGCCTGGAGGTCTGGGTCGGCGAATACTGCCTGCCATTGTGTTCCAGCTATTCTGAAGTCGGCCCGGGCGAGGCATGTGCACTGATCAATGCCTGGGGCCTGCTGGAAATTGCCTGTCGCAACGCAAATGCAGCCAGGCAGCTCGGTGTAACAGTGGGCGGAATCGTTCAGGTGCTGCGCTCCTGATAGTGACCGAACTCGCCGCTGTGGCTGGCAACAGTCCTGTGGATTCAATCTGCCGTGGCAGCATGCGCGGACTATACTCAAGAGAGGTGGCATTGCGCCTGGGTAACTTGAGTACGCCGGCCGCGGATGGGCCCGGAGAGTTTGCGTATGACCATGGAGATTTTCTGGGGCAGTGGCAGCCCATTTTCCTGGCGGGTCTTACTGACCGCCGAATTGAAAGGTGCCGACTACGAGTCCCGCTTGATCGAGTTTTCCAGTGGCGAGCACAAGTCGCCGCAATTTCTGGAAATGAACCCTCGCGGGAAGGTGCCGGCCCTGAGAAACGGCGATTTCACCTTGAGTGAATCCCTGGCCATCATGACGTATCTCGACAGGCTGTATCCCGATCCGCCCCTGTTCGGAGAGAGTCCTGAGGAGGCGGGCTGGATTATGCGCGCTCTTTGCGACTGCATGCTGCAGGTTGACACGCGGCTCGATCGCCTGGTGCGGCCAGCTTTCATGGGTACCCTGGAGGACTCGCTTGGCGACGCCGAGGACGCTGCCAGCGGCCTCGCCTCGGAACTTGCCCGGATCGACAGGGAAATGTCCGTTTCGACCTGGTGGCTGGGCGAGGTCATTACGGCAGCGGACATCTTTCTTTATCCCGGCTTGCAGCTCATGGAGCGAGTATTACCCAAAGCCGGCTACGACAGCCTGACCAGTGACCTGTTGCCGCTACCGGAAAAATTTACCCATATCGGCCGTTGGGAGAAGCTGATCGAAGCGCTGCCGTTTTTTGAGCGGACCTATCCACCCCACTGGAAGGCATAAAAAAGGCCCGCCGGGTGGCGGGCCTCGATCTCGTCGGTATCGGTTCTGCTTACTGGGCAGCGTCGTAAGACATATCCATGTCTCTGACATAGATCTGGCTTTCTTGCATTTTTACATGCTCGAAAAAGTCTGCGAACATTTCCGCGGTCTTGGCTTCACCAACACGCTCGCGCATCGTTTCGCCGACGCTTTTTTCCGGCCAGTCGAATCCGGCCCAGTCATCCCGGGCTGTTACTATTGAGAACGCCGGCAAATGCTTGCCAGTCTGCTCCCACAGCCAGACATGGGGCGAATTGCGCCCGGCCGCCTTCAACTCGTCGTGCACGGCCTTGACAGCAGCCCTCGCCTGCCGGCCATGGCCGGGCTTGAGGTAGAAGGTGGTCACGTAGAAATAACGATAGTTACCACCATCTTCGGGCCAATAGAACAATTCATCGTCGCTTTCATCTATCCAGGAGTCATAATGGGCCACATGGGGGTCCACATTTTTGCTCCAGTGTTCACCAGCCTTTTTCGAAAACTCGCTGTCGCGATAGCTGTCGAAATCTGCCCAGTGATGCCCGCTTGAGCGAACATAAACGGAGTTAACGCCTTTGTCGGTGGCGGCGTAATAAACGCTCCACCCCCAGGGGTCATTGTTGGCCTTGCGCCATTCCAGGTGTTTTTTAAAAGCCTCATTGAAAGCCTCGCCGGCATCCGCTTTGGGTGTTACCTCCCACATGCGGCTCAGGTGCCCGCCGTCGTCATGAGCCAGTGCACTGGTTGCCAGCCCAAGCGCGAAAAGCGCCAGCAGGCTTCTTGCAATTACTTGTAATCTCATTCGTTATCCCTCACTTGTTATTAATTGCTGATTAACCCCGGCGACTGATTCCCGGCAGCTTTGGCGCACTCCATCAGAGTCGCCGTATCTCAAGTCGCCGCCCTTACCGGTCCCGGGGATCGAACAACTATAGACCATCGCAAGCGGTTCTGCCGGGTCGGATTGGCTGACAAGCCGCCCGCAAAGACCATTGACGCAGCTCATCGATGCGGCAACAAAAGGCTGCCATGTGTGCGCGTTTGCTTAAAACACGGCTCACTCAGGCATGGGCGGCAATGCCTGTGGCCCGGGCTTGATAAATTTCAGCGTCATACGGTCACTCTCACCGATGGCCAGGTATTTTTCGCGATCGGTTTCACCCAGGCGCAAGGACGGCGGCAAGGTCCAGACGCCGCTGGGATGATCGCGGGTATCTGCCGGATTGGCGTTGACCTCGGATCTGCCTGCCAGCACGAATCCGGCTGATCGCGCCAGAGCGATGACTTGCTCTTCCGTCACGTAGCCTGACTGCTGCATATCCTCCAGGCTGGCGCCAGGCGCGGCTCGATGCTGCACTACTCCCAGAACACCGCCCGGTTTGAGAGCCTGAAAAAAAACCGCAAACATGTCCTCTGCTTCACCAGCGCGCAGAAACGTATGAGTATTGCGAAAGGTCAGCACGAGATCGGCACTGCCGGCAGGTGCGATGTCGCGCGAGCCCGGTAATGCCAGCCTGGTGACCTCTACCCGGTCGTAAACCGCCGGATGAGCGGCCAGTTTGGCCTCGAATGCCTGCTGAATACGTGCGCGGTAAGCCGGCTGGTCCGGTGCATCGACATCGTAGGCAGCGGCGTAATATAAGCCGGTATCGCGCAGCACCGGGGCCAGGATTTCGGCGTACCAGCCGCCACTTGGCCAGATTTCCACTACCGTCATGTCAGGCTGCAAACCGAAAAACAACAGCGTTTCCCGCGGATGCCGGAAGCGATCGCGTGCAGCGTTGGCCGGGTCGCGGTGATCGCCTGCCAGTGCCGCGTCAATGCGTTCGGCGGCATTGTTACCGGTAGGATTGGCAGTGCAGGCCGACACCAGCAGGCCCGCGAGAAGTATCAACAAGGCAAGATTTTTCATGAGTTTTCTCGATATCTGCAAAAACAGTCAATGGGGCAAACTATCATTCCTAATGAGCCCTGCAAAGCAGGGTGCAATGCACAACAGGCGGTTGTGCCAGGCGAGCGACTTGAACGGGATGCCCGGTTTGGTAGATATTAATTTTATGCGCATGAATCGAGTCACGCTCATGGTGCTGGTGCTGGCTGCAGCCTGGGCAGCGCCAATGCTGGTGGCCGGGGCGGCCAGTGAAACCGATGGCGCCCAGGTGCGTCAACTCGTGCGCGACTGGGCAGATGCCTGGAGCGATGGTCGCTTTGACGAGTATCTGTCTTATTACCTCGGGGATTTTCGCGGCCAGCATGGTTCCCGGGCAGCGTGGAAGGAACAGCGCCGCAGCCGCGTGGCCGGACGCAAAGACATCAGCATTGACCTGGGTCCGGTTCTGGTGCAGTTCAATCTCGATGACCCGAATATCGCGCGCGCAGTGTTTCTGCAGTCTTACAAGTCACCCACGTGGTGCGACGTGGTGGAGAAAACTCTCGACTTGCAGAGAACCCCCGCAGGCTGGCGAATCAGCGGGGAGACGGCAACGACGCGGCGCCGCTGTTGATCAGGCTGAGCCGGGGGCCGGGTCCCGACCGAACCAGACCAGCGCAAGGGCAGCCAGGGTGGTGAGAATTGCGGCCGCGACAAACGCCACTTGCTGACCCAGCAGTTGCCACAACAAGCCGAAAATCATCGCCCCCGGCAGGGCAAAAACCCCGACGACAAGGTGGTAGATGCCGAACAATGTCGCCCGTTGTTGGGGCGGCGCTGACTCACCTACCAGCGAGCGCTCAGCGGCTTCGGTAAAGGCCAGCGAGCCCGCGTAGGCAAGAAACAAAGACCAGACCACCCAGGGGCTGCTGCCCGCAAATGCCAGCGCAAGCAGCAGGCCAATCCGCAGCGTCCAGCCGGCTATAACCACGGGCAGGCGCCCAACCCGGTCCGAAAGACTGCCGGTGGGCATGGCGACGAGCATTTTGACGGCACTGGCAGCGGCCCAGATCAACGGAATGGTTGCAATGTCCATGCCCCGGGTCTGGGCCCACAGAACCAGGAAGGCTTCGGGTGTCGTTGCCAGCGACAATCCTCCCGAGGCGACAACCAGACCCTTGAGACGTTTGTCCAGCAAGGACCACTTGAGCGGCGCCCGAGGCCCGGGACTGGCCAAGCGGTGCCTCGGTAAGCCAAAAACCAGCAGGCCCAGAACCACGGCCCCGGGGACAGCCGAAAACCAGAACACCTCGCGCAGCGAATAGCCGCCGGCCAGCAAGGCGAAGGCCAGCACGGGGCCGGCTACCGCACCGGCATGATCCATGGCCCGGTGAAAACCAAAGGCTTGACCCAGACGATTGGCGGGCGCCGCATGGGCGATCAGCGCATCCCGCGGCGAGGTACGCAGCCCCTTGCCGACCCGATCGAGGAAGCGCAGTACCACGACCAGCGTCCAGCCCAGCGCCAGGGCGATAAGCGGCCGGGCGATGTTGGAAACGCCATAGCCTCCCAGCACCAACCCCTTGGCATCCCAACCCCGGTCCGCAAGCCAGCCCGATACGAGTTTGAGCAGGCTCGCCGTAGCTTCCGCGATGCCTTCCACCAAACCAACTATTGCCGGTCCGCTGCCGAGAGTAACCACCAAAAACAGAGGCAGCAGCGGCGTAATCATCTCGCTGGCCATGTCGTTGAACAGCGAAACGAGGCCGAGGATTACGACCGTGCGCGGCAGGAACCCTCGAATCATCTTGTGGACTTGATCACTGGAGGGCTTGGGCAACTATGCGGTACTGCACACGCAGTTCATCCTGTACGCTGATGGCCCCCAGCAATATAGAGAAAGGCTCGATACCGAACTCGGACTGGTTCAGCGTGAATTCGCCTTCGGCTATGAGGTGGCCGCCAGTCTGCCGGACGCGCACCGGCACGGGCAGTGAACGGGTCTTGTCTTTCAGAGAAATTCTGGCCAGCACGCTGAATTCCGGCAACTCACCAAGAATGCCGGCGGATTGTATGGTTATCTTCGGATACTGCGACGCGTCCAGCACGCGAGGGCCCAGCATGTTGTCCCGGGTGCCGGCAATGTCGTCATCGCTGGGTGTGCTGGCGAAGTCTTCGCCCCCAGTACTGCGCCATTGGGGACGATCGACCTCGAGGCTGTGTACATCAACGCTCAGGGAAAACGCAGATTGTGACAGGTCTTCCGCCAGCGCCAGACGGCCGCTTAGAACTGCGCCTCCAATGATGTGATTATGTCCGAAGCGCGACAGCGGGCCGCCGCGCATTACAAAAACTTTCAGCAGGCTTTGCTCCTGCAACACCGTGTAGGCTCTGGCATGTTCGGCAACCGCCTCGGCAACTTCTCGCACAGGTGGCGGCTGCGTCGGCGCCGGTGTTACCGAAGGCTGGGCGCAGGCGCCCAGCAGCACGAGAGCGAATAGTGTCGACAATCTTTGCAGCATTTTCAGCTTACGACGCTACGGTTTATCTAATATAGTGGCCTAAAACCTTTGGTCTGTCAGTCATGATGGTCCGGGCCGGGTATTTATATGCTCAAAAACAAGCTGCGCAACACCCCGCATCGATACGGGCTAGTTGCTCAGGGGTTTCACTGGTTAATAGTGCTCCTGATCGTAATTCAATACCAGATGGGCAAGCTTGCAGAAGATCTGCCACTGGGCATGGACAAGCTGATCATGATGAGCCGGCACAAGTCCCTGGGAATCACCATCCTGGCCCTTGCGGTGGCGCGGCTGGTGTGGCGAATTGTGGACCGACCCCCGGCTCCGCCGCGTGATCTGCACGCAGGCCTGCGAAAGTTTGCCGCGGTGACCCACTTTACCCTTTATGGCCTGTTGTTTGCGTTGCCGCTGACGGGTTGGCTTACTTCATCGTTTGCCAACAGCGCGGTCAGCTGGTGGGGGTGGTTGACACTGCCTGACCTGGTAGCGCCGAACAAGGCGCGATTTGAATTGTTGGGCGAAGTGCATGGATTGCTTACCCGAATGTTGATAGTCGTGGTTGCCGTCCACGCCACGGCCGCGCTGATTCATCACTTTGTCCTCAAGGACACGGTTTTGCGGCGCATGCTGCCAGGCTGGCCGGAACCAGAGCAATGATGGGCAATCGCACCCTGCTGGTGACAACAATGTTCTGTGGATGCTGTGCCATGACGCCGGCCTGGGGTGACGCGCTCTGCTGGGAAGTGATCGAGCCGGCCCGGCTTGATTTTGAAGCAGTCCAGGCGGGGGCACCGTTTATGGGTCGCTTTGAGCAATTCCGGGCGACCATTCGATTTGATGGCGGGGACCTGAACAGCAGCCTGTTTGACGTGCAAATCGACACGGCCTCCATAGACACCGACTACCAGGAGCGCGACGAAATTCTGCGCGGCCGGGAGTTCTTTTTCGTGGCGAAATATCCAACGGCACGCTACCGGGCCAGTCGTTTCCAAAGGCTGGAAGATGGTCGATTTGCGGCCAGCGGCTCGCTGGCCATTCGAGGCCAGCATCGCGAGGTCAGGGTGACATTCTCTTTTTCCGGGGCTGTCACGGATCCCCTGCGCATTTTGACCGGCCAGGCAATCCTGAACCGTCTGGATTTTGGCCTCGGACTTGGTGAGTGGGATAATCCCAAGTGGTTGGGCCATGAGGTAAAAGTCAGTTTCGATCTGCGCCTGCGGCCCGCGGACTGTTTGCACGAATCTGCCGGGGGCGCATAATCAGAAGGCAGAAACCGAGGAGCAGCGAACATGGCCAGCACCCAAACAATTGACCCCGAAGAGCTCAGGGAAATTCGCAGCGAATTCGAAGTCTGTGACCTGGATGGAGATGGGCACCTTGATCTGGACGAATTTTATAATTTTGTGCGCCGCCTGACACCCGAAGCCAGCGATGAGGAAATCGAAATTGGCTTTCTTGAAATCGATACCAGCCACAGCGGCTACATCGAATTTGACGAATTTGTCAGCTGGTGGGAGGAGCGCTGAGCCTCG
>JBFIQI010000008.1:0-35369 GCA_041609715.1 Gammaproteobacteria bacterium | reverse complement strand
TTCCATTCAGCGCTGTGCGCGGACAGCTGCCGGCTGCACGACATCACCGGTGTCGTTGCCCCAGGCATTTCTTTCGTAAGTGGTAACGGCGGCAATTTCGAAGTCATTCAGCTGCGAACCAAATGGAGTCATGGCCGTGCCGGCTTTGCCGTTGATGATGATGTCGATATGAGCGGCAATATCACCGGTGACCACACTACTGCCCACCAGTGACGGGAAAGCCGGCGGCATGCCGGTCCCATTGACCATGTGGCACGCCGCGCAGTGGGTCACGTAACTTTTCTGGCCCGCAGTCATCAGCTCGTCAAGACTGTACTGTCGATCCGCCTCCACGGCCGGTTCGGCGGCGGCCGGGCCGGAACCGCCGGCATCCGCCACCACGTCTGTGCCTGCGCCGGTCTGCTGGCTGACCCATTGCCGATACTCAGCTTGTTCCTTGGCAATGACGACGATGGGCATGAAACCGTGATCCTTCCCACACAACTCCGCACATTGGCCGCGATAGGTGCCGGCCTCGTTAATTTTGAACCACATTTCGTTGATGAAACCCGGGATGGCGTCTTTCTTGCCGCCCAATGCAGGGACCCACCAGGCATGGATCACGTCATTGGAGGTAAGCAGGATGCGAATCTTTTTGCCCACTGGCACCACCAGCGGATTGTCGACATTCAGCAGGTAGTGATCGACGCTGGCGGGATCGATGCCGGATTGCAGCTGGCGCGCCAGGTTGGATTCGATATCCAGGTTGGAATAAAAGCTGATGTCTTCGTCGAGATATTCATACTGCCATTTCCACTGGTAGCCTGTGACCTTAACGGTCATGTCCGGCGAGCGCGTATCTTCTATGTTGATGAGCGCCCGCGCCGAGGGGATGGCCATGGCCACCAGTATCACGAATGGAATGGACGTCCAGATGATCTCGACCTTGGTGCTGCCATCAAACTTGGCCGGCTCGACACCTTTGGATTTGCGATGCTGGAAGATGGAATAAATCATCGCGCCGAAAACCAGCAACGCGATGCCCACGCAGATGTAAAAAATCAGCATGTGCAATCTGTAGATTTCAACGCTGATATCGGTCACGCCGGGCGGCATGTTGAGCGCCCATTCGGCATGGGCTGCGCCGGCAAAGGCCGACAGGCCCAAGGTCATCAACGTGCGCCACAGACCATTCAAGCAAGCCTTGCTCATTCCTTAACTCCCCATTGCTGACGCACTATTTGCTCACCACGGAATCTTGGTGCGCGCCAAGCCTGTTTCAAGTTGTACGTTTCAGCACCTGTCGCAATCGCTTGTACAAAGCTTTGCGCTCTTCGCAACTAAGACAGGCACCAACTTCAATTCTTCTGCCGTGCGCAGCAAGTACTACCCGGCAATCCTGCCAGCGGCCTGCTTCCAACCGCGGCCGCAACCAATGGCGACTGAAAATCTCGCGGCGTTCGCCGGGACTGTAACCGCGCTCCAGCACCACGTCGGAAGCGTTGACGGTCAAAATCTCGCGATATCGACCGCGCTGTAAGCTGCTACGCATTGCCCATGCAAGCAACGCGATTTCTGCTCCGGCGAAAGGCAAAATCGGCCAGTAACCCTGCACTGCGAACACGCCCGCTACCGCCAGAGAAACGCTGCCGATAGCCACAACAAAAATCGCGGCGGCGCGTTGCGTCAACGAGCAGTTTGGAGCAATGACAATGCAGCTTTCACCGGCTACCCGGGCGCTGCCACCTGTTCTCGTATTTCCAGTCATCCGGGGTTTTGCAGCCGGCCCGCCTGCTGCCCCGGGCCGAGTCTGCGCAACAAGGCCGGGAATGGTACTTGAATCATGCTGCGCCCGCAACATAAAGTCCAGCTTATTTGGACCAAAAAATGGTTTCAAATCAACTTCTTAGGTAGACGCCCGGGAGGGTCCGCGGGACCGCCGGCGGTGTCTGTGCCAGGGGCCCGTGATCGGCGGCCAATCCTGTCGACGGGGACCCGGGCTTCACCGGTAGCGGCATCCACGCCGGTACCCGGCGCCTGGCCCCAGGCCTGTCCATAAATGATTTCGCAACTCACCGGCAGCCGCCGCTCGCTGTCACGGAACTGCTCGTAGGCATCCTGCAGTTGCCCGAACTGACCGCGACCGGTGAGCCCGCGCTTGCGGCCGACGGTGGCGTTATGAGCACCACAGGCTTGCAGCTCGCGCATGATGGTTTTGACGTTGCGGTAATAGAGGGTGAAGTAATCAGTATCCAGTACTGGTTCGGCCAGCCCGGCGGCGAGTATGGCGTCACCCACATCGTGCATGTCCGGAAAACGATGCACATGGGGGGACGGGTCAATGCTGGCCCAGGCATCGCGCAATTCGTACAAGGTGTCGGGCCCTGCCGTAGCAAAATTGAACAGTCCACCGGGACTTAGGACACGCTTTATTTCCCTCAGTGCCAGTTCAAGAGGCTCGCAGAATGGCAGCAACAGGTTGCAGAACACGAGGTCGACACTGTCCGCGGCCAGCGGCAAGGCCAGCGCGTCGGCGCACAGGTAAGTGCAGGGAGCAGAGGCGGCATTGTTGCTGCGGGCGGCAAGCAACATGCGCTCGGCTATATCCGCTCCGATAACCAGCGCATCCGGGTACCGGGCGGTCAGGGCCGCACAGCCGCCGCCGGTGGCGGCACCCAGGTCCAGAACCACCGCGGGCTCGAGGCGCACGTAGTCGAGGCGCTCCAGCAGATGTTCGCGCACCGCGGACTGCAGGACGGCTGCAGCGTCATAGCTGGCGGCGGCCGCGTTGGCAGCGCTCCGCACTGCCCGCCTGTCCAGGGCAAACGGGTCCTGGCGGGCAGCGCGCATCAGGCCGGACCGGCGGATGCGCAAGTGTCAGTTTCGCGCCGGCTGTGGACGGGTGCTAGGGTCATGGGAACGCCTGCCAAGTGGGTGAAGCCGGGCTCATGGTAGCGGTGACCCGGTAACTGTCAACCAGCAAGGATGCCAATTGCGCAGTCTGATAAACCGGTTACTGGAGGTAATTTATCCGCATCGGTGCCTGCTGTGCGGTGCCAGCGAGCGGCTCAAGCCCGGCGTGGATGCCTGTTTCGGCTGCCTGGGCGATTTGCCGACGCTCGGGCCCAGCTGCTTGCGCTGTGCCGACTCGCTGGTGGCAGCGCCCGGTTCCCCGATCCTGTGCGGCGCCTGTCTCGCCAAGCCGCCGGCGTTTGCCCGCAGCATCTGCCTGGGCCCGTATGCAGGCGGATTCGCTGCCCTCATCACCGGCTTGAAGTTCCGGGGCGAGATCGTCAATGCCCGCTTGCTCGGACATCTGCTGGGTCGGCGACTTGCCCTGCAGGCAAAGCCGACACCAGCCTCGCTGGTGCCGGTACCCCTGCACCCAAAGCGACTGCGCCGTCGCGGCTACAACCAGGCCCGGGAAATAGCCGGCTGGGCAGCGCGGGAGTGCGGGATACCCCTGCGCACCGACCTGGTGATTCGCCAACGCCACACCCCGGCACAAGCAGGCCTTAAAGCCGCCGTACGCCGGGCCAACCTGCGGGGAGCGTTCCACTGTCGCAAGAACCCGGGCCGGCAGCCAGTCGCCATCATCGATGACGTCATGACCACCGGTGCCACAGCAGAGAGCCTGGCCGTTACGCTGCTTCGCGCCGGCTGCGCAGAGGTGGAAGTATGGTGCTGCGCACGAGCACGCCTCGGGGACGGCCCGTCAAAAAAGCCGGGCAACCCAGGGCTGCCCGGCTTCGCAACTTGAGATCTGCAGTTTCTAATCGAGAGGAATGCGAATCTTCTGCCCGACAAAAATCTTGTCGGGGTCATGAATGATCTCGCGGTTGGCCTCGAATATCTTCGGGTACTCCATGGCGTTACCGTAATAACGCTTGGCGATCTTGCTCAAGGTGTCGCCACTCTCGATCACGTAGTACTCAACCTTGGCTTCGACGGCAGCGCCTTCTGCAGTGCTCGCCGTCTTGATCTCGGGGCTTTTCAGGCCGCTGGCTTTAACCGACAGGTCGGTGGCGTAAACGTCGATAACGCCCTTGGTGTTGCCCGCCATAAGAATGGCTTTCTCCCGAGCTTCGCTGCTCTCGCACTGGCCGCACAGCTCGACAATACCGTTCTCGAACTTAACCTCGAGATTTTCGATTCCCGGATTGAACTGCTCGATGTGCTCTTTGATTTTCTCGGCAGCATCGTCATCTTTGTTGAACAGTCTCCTACCCACATCTTTTGCAAATCCAAACAGGTCCATTTTTTTCTCCGTGTTGCAGGCCCGAGGGCCGGTTACATGTATAGGATAGCAGGCTCCAAGCGGCGTACCGCCTGCAGTTTTGTAACAATTGTTGCGGCACGCCGGGTGCCATCAGCGAATTTACATAATGTAGTTCAGGGCCAGGCCCGCGAAAACCGACAGTCCGACCCGGTTGTTGTCGATGAACGCCCGAAAGCAGTCTGGGGGAATGCGGGCCCGAATCAGCCATTGCTGGCGCAGCATGAACAGAGCGGCCGCCAGCAAGCCCAGGTAATACCAGGACCCCAGCCTCGCCCAGACACCCACCATAACCAGCAGTGCCAGCATGGCGGCCTGGAACAGGCTCACCGCCAGCCGGTCGTAGCGGCCGAACAGGATTGCCGTGGAGCGCACACCAACTTTCAGATCGTCTTCCCGGTCCACCATGGCGTAGATGGTGTCGTAAGCCACCACCCAACAGAAGTTTGCCAGCATCAGCCACACCGCCAGCGATGAGACGCGCCCGGTCTGAGCGGCCCAGGCCATGGGTATGCCCCAGCTGAACGCCACGCCCAGCCAAAGTTGCGGCAGCGAGCTTATGCGCTTGATGAACGGATAGACACCGGCCAGCAGGGCGCCGGCAAAAGACAGCTGGATGGTCAGGGCGTTGGTGGTCAGCACCAGGCCGAAGGCTGCCCCCAGCAGCACGACAAAAAGCACCAGCGCCTCGCGCTCCTGGACCCGGCGCGCCGCCAACGGCCGCTCCCGGGTGCGGGCCACATGGGGATCGAAATCCCGATCGGCATAGTCATTGATGACGCACCCGGCCGAGCGCATCAGGAATACACCCACAACCATGACCAGCAGCACATGGGCATCGGGACGCCCGGCAGCTGCCAGCCACAAGCCCCACAGCGTCGGCCACAACAGCAGGAGCACACCGATGGGCCTGTCCACCCGCATCAGCAGCAGGTAATCCTTGAAGCGCGTCGTCATTGTTCGCTCTGCAAGAGGTGACATCAAGCGTGGTCGGCAAACTCGTGGGGAAAAAATACTTCGTTCACAGATACGCTCTGGCCGCCCACCAGGAACTGGCTGCGACGGGCCCACAGACCATCAACCTCGGGCGCGGAGTCAGGCAGCCCGGCCAGAGCACGCTGTGCCAGCGGGTGGCTGGTGTCCAGGCGCGCGAATTCGAAGGGTCGACGCACGACATCATCGCGGGCGAATAATTTCTCGCCCAGCGGCGCTGCGCCCAGTTCCGACAGCCACGGGTGAACCGCGAGGGTCGCGTCGGGCACAAGCGTTTGCGCAAAAACCACCGGCCTGGCGTCGCACAGCAAATAAACCTCGCGCAGCAGGCCGCTGGCGTCAGCCGGGGCCGGCTGATGCTCCGGGTAGTCGGCACGGCGGCATTGCTCCTGGCGCAGGACCCGCACCGAAAAGTCATCACGGCAGGTAGCGCGCAGCCGCGCCGTTAGCGAACCGGATTCGCGCAGCAGGGCAAGCAGCGCAGGTGAAACCGCTGCAGTGGTCAGCGCCTCAGGTGGCCGCCACAGCGCCCGGGTCTGCGACCTTTGTCTTGCCAATTCCATACCTTTCTGCCCGTTTCCTGATCGCTGTTGCTTACACGTTCCCGTAGCGACTGCCCTGCCCTATCCAGCGCTCGACCAGCGGCTCGATCTGGGCCGGATACTGTTTAAAAAGTATGCCGGCCGCTGCGCGCACCTTTGCCAGTAAATCAACGTCACGCACCAGGTCGGCCACTCGCATTTGCATGATACCTGTCTGCCGGGTGCCCAGCACCTCGCCGGCTCCCCGCAGCTTGAGGTCTTCCTGTGCGATTACAAAACCGTCGTGCGTGGCGCGCATGACTTGCAGGCGGTGTTTTGCTGCCCGGGACAACGGTGCCTTGTATACCAGCACACAACTGCTGGCGGTATGCCCCCGGCCTACGCGTCCGCGCAGCTGGTGGAGTTGTGCGAGTCCCATGCGTTCGGCGTTTTCGATCACCATGAGCGCAGCGTTGGGCACGTCCACGCCCACTTCGATGACGGTAGTTGCCACCAGCAGGTCGATATCACCGGCCTTGAAGGCCCGCATCACCTTGTCGCGCTGCGCTGGCTTCATGCGGCCGTGTACCAGGCCCACCTGCAGATCGGCCAGCGCCAGTTCCAGCATGGCGAAAGCCTCTTCCGCAGCCTGCGCCTCGAGCACCTCGGATTCCTCGATCAGCGGACATACCCAGTAGGCTTGCTGGCCCGCGGCGCAGGCTTCCCGCACCCGCGCCACCAGCTCGTCGCGGCGGGACTGGGGAATGGTCACGGTGGTTACGGGCGTCCGCCCCGGCGGCAGCTCATCGATTATCGACACGTCCAGATCGGCATAAGCCGTCATGGCCAGGGTGCGCGGAATGGGGGTAGCGGTCATCACCAGCTGATGGGGAAAATGCCGGCCCTTGCGGCCCTTCTCTCGCAGCGCCAGTCGCTGATGCACCCCGAAACGATGCTGTTCATCGACAATCACCAGGGCCAGGTTGGAGAAATCCACGGATGCCTGGAACAGCGCATGGGTCCCCACCACCACGTCGGCGCCGCCGCTGGCGACTTCTGCCAGCGCCTCGCGCCGCCGGGCGGCCGGCAAACGGCCGGTGAGGGCGGTTACCTTGAGCCCCAGCGGTTCCAGCC
The DNA here is from genome assembly GCA_041609715.1 of Gammaproteobacteria bacterium. Lineage (GTDB taxonomy): Bacteria > Pseudomonadota > Gammaproteobacteria > Steroidobacterales > JABDLF01 > JABDLF01. Next base: position 28,466 of record JBFIQI010000008.1, on the reverse strand, counting down.
AGCCCCGAAAACTATTCAGGTGCTGTTCGGCCAGCAGCTCCGTGGGCGCCATGACGCCCACCTGGCCGCCGGAGCCCACAACGGCTAGAGCCGCCATGGCTGCCACCACAGTTTTGCCGGAGCCCACGTCACCCTGCACCAGCCGCATCATGGGTGTTTCCCGCGCCAGATCATCGCGCAGTTCTGCAATCACGCGCTGCTGGGCGCCGGTCAGAGTAAAGGGCAGGCTGGCAGTAAATTTTTCCAGCAGGTGCCGGTGACCGGTCACGGCGCGGGCGGCGTCTTTGCGCATGCGTTCGCGCAGCCGCCGCAGGCTCAGGTGATGGGCCAGCAGTTCCTCGAAGGCCAGGCGCCTCTGGCAGGGGTGTCGTCGCGCTTCCAGCAAGGCCAGGTCGGCATCCGGCGGCGGCCGGTGCACATACCGCAGCGCATCGCCCAAAGCCGGCAGGTCGAGGGCATCGAGCACCTCGGCCGGCAGCCACTCGCAGACGCCGTCGACGGCGAGGCGCTCCAGGGCCTGGGATGTCAGGTTGCGCAGGCGACCCTGCTGCAGACCCTCGGTAGCCGGGTAGACCGGGGTGAGGGTCTCTTCGACGCCGGTGCCGCTGTCATCATTCAGCACCCGGTATTCAGGGTGGACGATTTCGGGCCCCGCGCGTCCGGCCCGAACTTCGCCGTAACAGCGCACCCGTCGGCCCCGCGCCAGGCCCTCCTGCTGCGCCCGGGAAAAATGAAAGAACCGCAGGGTTACGGAACCGGTACCATCGCTGAGGCTCGTAAGCAACATGCGACGGCCCCGAAATGCCACTTCCGTCAGTTGGACTTCGCCTTCGACGACCACGCGTTCACCGGGCGTTATGCCACCCATGGGGCGCACCCGGGTGCGGTCCTCATAGCGCAAAGGCAGATGAAACAACAGATCGCTGACGCGGTTGATATCGAGCCGCGCCAGTCTGCGCACCAGGCCCGGGCCAACGCCCCGCAACGTGGTTAGCGCTTCGGAGGCGGCGTCCGGCCTGCTGGTGACTGCCGTCAAAACAGGATCAGCTGAGCGGTTTGTAAATTACGGCATCCATTTCCACGGCTACACCCCTGGGCAGCTCGGCGACGCCGACGGCCGCTCGGGCCGGATAGGGCTGGGAAAAATAACCCGCCATGATTTCATTGACCACCGCAAAATTGTCCATGCTGGTCAGGTACACCGTCAGTTTGACCACATCATCCAGGCTGGCGTCGGCTGCCCGGGTCAGCGCCTGCAGGTTGTCGAAAACCTGCCGGACATGCTCGGCGATGCCCCCCTCGACGATTTCGCCGGTGGCCGGATCCAAAGGAATTTGCCCCGACAGGTAAATGCTGTCGCCGGCCCGTACGCCCTGGGAATAGGTGCCAATTGCTGCCGGTGCCTGCTCGGTACTGATTATCGTTCGGCTCATGGTCGGTCCTTCATGTTCTTGATGGTGTTCAGGTGCAGCGTCGTTCCACCCGCAATACCGCCGGCATCGTCCGTATACTGCGAACCACTCGCTGGAGATGGCGGAGATCTTTGACGCGCAGCAGGAAGGTCAGGCTCGAAGTCTCACCGTCGCGGTCCACAACCGAAACATGATCGATATTGGATTCGCTGCCGGCAATGTTGGCAGCCACGGCCGCCAGCACGCCCAGCTGGTTTTGCGCTTCAACACTGATCTCGACATTGAAATCCTCATCCATGTCCCGATTCCACTCCACCGCCACCCATTTGTCGGGCTGCTTGCGGAATTCCCCGAGGTTGCCGCACTTGTCGCGATGGATGACCACGCCCCGCCCGGCACTGAGGTAGCCCATGATGGTGTCGCCAGGGATCGGGTAACAGCAGCGCGCATAGGAAACGACCAGCCCCTCGGTCCCGGTGATGGACAGGGGCTGCTCTTCGGTTTCCTCCACCGACATGTCCGGCATCAGGCGACGGGCAACGAAGGGTGCCAGACGCTGGCCCAGGCCAACCTGTTTATAAAGGTCATCGGCGTCCTCCAGACCGAACTCCAGCAGTACAGCCTCCAGTCGCTCCCGCGGTATTTTGCGCAACGGCATCTTGAACTCGCTAAGCGCGCGGTCCAGCAGCTTCTTGCCAAAATCGATGGCTTCAGTGCGACGCAAATTCTTCAGGTAGGCGCGAATACTGGCGCGTGCTTTTGCGGTCACCACGAAATTCACCCAGGCGGGGTTGGGCCGCGCGTTGCGCGCGGTGATGATCTCCACCGTCTGGCCACTCTCCAACGGGGTCCTGAGGGGCACTGGTCGCCGATCGATCTTGGCGGCCACGCAGCGATTACCCACATCGGTATGCACGGCATAGGCAAAATCCACGCAAGTCGCACCCCGTGGCAAACGCTTGATGTCGCCGCGCGGCGTGAATACGTAGGCTTTATCCGGGAACAAATCGACCTTGACGCTTTCGAGGAATTCCTCCGAAGTGCCCTTGCCTTCCATTTCCATCAGTCCCTGGAACCACTCGCGGGCACGCTCCTGGGGCCCGGAGCTGGCCTGGTCCTGGGACTTGTAACGCCAGTGCGCCGCAATGCCTGACTCGGCAACCCGGTCCATGTCGCGCGTGCGGATCTGAACTTCTATAGGCACGCCATTGGGGCCAAACAAGGTGGTGTGCAAAGACTGATAACCGTTGACGCGGGGAATCGCGATGAAATCCTTGAAGCGTCCCGGCATTGGTTTGTACTGGGCATGGACGATGCCCACGGCCTGGTAGCACTGCCAGGGTTCGGCTACCACGATGCGAAAACCAAACACGTCGAGAATCTCACCCAGCGCCAGGCCTTTGCGCCGCATCTTGCGGTAAATGCTGTACAGATGTTTTTCGCGACCTTCGACTTCAGCCTGCAGGGATTCACGCTCCAGCGCCTTGGTCAGTTTCACCAGAATTTTTTTCATCACCTGGCGCTGGTTGCCCATGGCACGTTTCAGCGCTCTTTCCAGCACCCGGTAGCGCTGTGGGTAGAGTGCCTGAAAGCCCAGGTCCTCGAGCTCCAGTCGAATCGTGTTGATACCCAGGCGGTTGGCGATGGGCGCGTAGATATCCAGGGTTTCATGGGCTATCCGCCGGCGCTTCTCCGGCGGCATCACGCCCAGGGTGCGCATGTTGTGCAAACGGTCGGCCAGCTTCACCATGATGACGCGGATGTCCTGCACCATTGCCAGCATCATCTTGCGGAAACTTTCGGCCTGGGCCTCGGCCTTGCTCCTGAATTGCAGCTGGTCCAGCTTGCTGACGCCATCCACCAGATCGGCAACTTCCTGGCCAAACCGTTTAACCAGTTGTTCCTTCGCAGTGGGCGTGTCCTCGATCACGTCGTGGAGCAGCGCCGCCACCATGGTGTCCTGATCAAGATGCAGGTCGGCCAGAATGCTGGCCACCGCCACCGGATGGGAAATAAAGGGTTCTCCCGATCTACGTTTTTGCCCCTCGTGGGCATTGGCCCCGAATTCGTAGGCGCGGCGCACCTCGGCCACCCCCTCGGGCGACATGTAGGTAGCGAGTTTGCCGAGCAACCCGTCTATGCCGGTTGAGCGCTTCCCTTTGGGCAGTCGGCCTAGAAAAGAAGCGGCATAGTCCATGGCGGGTTGTCGTTGGGTTCAGGCGGGCGGGTTATTCCCTGAGCATGGCGGCCGTCATGTCGGGCACCGACACGGATTCCTCGACCTCTTCGTCTTCCACGATTTCCTTTTCGTCCAGAATATCGCGGGTTACGAGTCCTTCAGCGACTTCGCGCAGCGCCAGTACGGTGGGTTTGTCGTTCTCCAGCTCCACCATGGGCGCCGCGCCATTGGCCACGCGCCGGGCGCGCTTGGCAGCCACCAGCACCAGCTCAAAGGGATTATCGATCTGCTCAAGGCAGTCTTCAACGGTAATACGGGCCATGCCTATCCTCTAATACAGCTTTGTCAGGGCAAACTAACAGTTTAAGCCAGTTCAGCCCCCGTTATCCAGAAGTTCCGCAATAACGGGCAAGAGCCCGGGCCGGTCCGAACGCGCCGCAGAACCCTGCAAATGCACCACGGCACGCAGCTGCCCGAGGGCATCCGCAAAGTCGTCGTTGACGATGACATAATCAAACTCGGCCCAATGACGCATGTCGCTGATGCTGTCCCGCAGGCGCCGCTGAATGACGGCCTCGCTGTCCGTGGCCCGGGAGCGCAGGCGCCGCTCCAGTTCTGCGCGTGATGGTGGCAGGATAAAAACCGAGCGCGACTCTGGCATGGCGGCGCGCACCTGGGCAGCACCCTGCCAGTCGATTTCGAGCAACACATCGATCCCGGCCTGCAGCATCCGCGCAATGGCCCGGTGGCTGGTGCCATACAGGTTATCGAACACCTCGGCGTGCTCGAGGAAATCATTGGCGGCCACCATGCGCGCAAACTCTTCCCGGTCAACAAAATGGTAATCCATGCCGTCCACCTCGCCCGCGCGCGGCGTGCGGGTGGTGTGGGACACGGAAAACTGCAAACCGGGCTCGCTCTCCACCAGCGCCCGCGCCAGGCTGGTCTTGCCGGCACCGGAGGGTGCGGCGATTACGAATAGTTTGCCGGGAGGTACGCTGTCGGCGCCGTGGTGTTCACTCAACGTTTTGCACCTGTTCGCGCACCTGCTCGATCAACACCTTGAGCTCTACGGCAGCGCGGGTGGTCTCGGTATCCTGTGACTTGGAGGCCAGGGTATTGGCCTCGCGGTTGAATTCCTGCAACAGAAAATCCAGCCGCCGGCCTACCGGCTCGTCACGCGCCAGCACCGCGACCGCTTCCTGCACGTGGCTGTCGAGACGATCCAGTTCTTCGTCCACATCCACTTTCTGCAGCAGCAGCACCAACTCCTGTTCGATGCGCGCCGGATCGGCCACCGCATCCAGCTTGTCGAGTCTTTCCAGTAAGCGTTCGCGCATTTTACGGTGCACATCCGGCAGTCGCTCACGCACCGTGGCTACCAGTTCACTCACTGTTTGGCAGCGCTGCTCGATCATCTCACTGATGCGCTCGCCCTCCCGGGCGCGGGCTGCGTTCAGCGAAACCAGCGCTTCGTCCAGCAACGACACTGCCGCCGCGTGCATGGATGCCGGGTCGCCCTGGACCTCTTCGGTTACGCCTGGCCAGCGCAGCAGCTCCACAGGGTTCAGGGCACGCGCCCCGGTCAGCTGTGAGGTCACCTTCTGTGCTTCAGCAATCACATGCCGCAGCAGACTCTGGTTAACCGTGAAGGGTGCGCCGGGCCGGTGACTCTTGTCGATGCGCAACGTACATTCGAGTTTGCCACGACTCACATGCCGGGCTACGACTTCGCGCAGTTGAGCCTCCAGCGGCCGGGCTTCTTCTGGCAGCCGGAAAAAAAGTTCCAGGTAGCGGTGATTCACCGACCTGATTTCCCAGGCCAGCGTTCCCCATTCGCCCGTTACTTCCTTACGGGCGAAACCTGTCATGCTTTTAATCATGGGCGCAGGAATTCCGCTGGTAATTGGAAGGCCGCCGCACCGGCACTGGCCGTTTTGCTATCACTGCAACGAGGTTGCAGCATATACTGCGCGGCAAAGCGTTATTTTAGCAGAAGCCACGGGTGCGAGCTTGAAGTGGAACTCGGGACAAATAAGCCTCACCGGCGACCGTGAGGATAACCAGGATCGGGTCAGCGTATCCGGGGACGAGCATTCTTTTCTGGCCGTCGTTGCAGATGGCATGGGCGGACATGCTGATGGTGCCCGGGCTGCCGAAATAGCCATCGAATCCTGCCTCAAGAGTTTCAACGATGCCGAACATCCGGTCGCGGATCCCAAGGGGTTTCTTCATCACCTGGTAGGCAGTGCCAACGAGGCCGTCAACGGTCTCGGTGCACACCTGCCCGTTGAATTGATGCCGCGCACCACCGTGGCCCTGGCGCTGGTGCAGAGCGGCCAGCTGTACTGGGCGCACGTGGGCGACAGCCGGGTTTACCTGATCCGTGATGGTGCCATCGTGGATCGCACCCGGGATCACAGCCATGTGGAAATCCTGCTCCAGGAAGGCCTGATTTCCGAGGAAGATATCCCGCACCACCCATTACGCAATTTTGTCGAATCGTGTCTCGGCGGCGGTGGGGAGCTGCCGCAGATGCAAGTCTCCAACCACCAGCAACTGCATCGTGGTGACGTGGTGCTGTTGTGCACCGACGGGCTGTGGGGTGGCCTGGATGATTCCGAGCTTGCACGGCACATTCACGCCGACGATATTCCCATTACCCGCAAGCTGCGCGAAGTTTGCGAACTGGCCATAGCTACCACCTTTCCCAATGCAGACAATACGACTGCTGCTGCCGTTGTTTGGGATCAGCCGGACGACTGAAGCCGGTCTTTATAATTCTAGTTTTACGAGGAGCCTGTGATGCGGCCCAGCGGACGCGCAGCCGACGAGCTGCGACATATCGAATTTCAGCGCGGCTTTACCCGGCATGCCGAAGGTTCGGTTCTGGCAATCTTCGGTCAGACCCGGGTGTTGTGCACCGCCAGTTTCGAAGCGCGAGTGCCGGGCTTCCTGCGCGGGACCGGCAGTGGCTGGGTCACCGCCGAGTACGGCATGCTGCCGCGCTCGACCCATACCCGTATGGGTCGCGAAGCCAAGCTCGGCAAACAAGGGGGCCGTACTTTGGAAATCCAGCGGCTGATCGGGCGCTCGCTGCGCGCGGTGGTGGATCTGGAAGCGCTGGGCGAAAACACCATCACCCTGGAGTGCGATGTCTTGCAGGCTGACGGCGGCACCCGCACCGCGGCCATATCGGGCGCCTGGGTGGCACTGGCTGATGCCTGCCGCACGCTTACCCGGCGATCGAAGCTCGTCAAAAACCCGCTACATGGCCAGGTTGCTGCGGTGTCAGTCGGCGTCTATCGGGGCGCAGTCGTGCTGGATCTCGACTACGCCGAGGACTCGGAAGCGGAAACCGACATGAACGTGGTGATGAACGACGGACCCGCTTTTATCGAAATCCAGGGCACCGCCGAAGGTCATGCTTTTCGCCGCGACGAACTGGACCGCATGCTGGCCTTCGCCGAGTCGGGCATTCGCAACATTCTCATGTTGCAGAATGAAGCAATGGGAACCCAAGACGCATGAAAGAGTTTGTGCTGGCAACCGGCAACGCAGGCAAGCTGCGTGAAATTCAGGCCCTGCTCAATGATCTCGGTATCGGCATTCGCGCCCAGCACGAATTCCAGGTCCCGGAAGCCGAGGAAACCGGCCTGACGTTCGTGGAAAACGCCCTGATTAAGGCTAGAAACGCCAGCCGCCATACGGGGTTGCCGGCTTTGGCTGATGATTCCGGACTGGCGGTTGATGCTCTGGACGGCGCCCCGGGTATTTACTCGGCACGTTATGCGGGTCCCGGCGCCAGCGATGCCGACAATAACGAGGCCTTGCTGGCTGCGCTGGCCACCATTCCCGCAGCGGCCCGCAGCGCGCGTTTCATTTGCGTGCTGGTCATGCTGCGCCATTGGCAGGATCCTACGCCGCTGATATTCAACGGCGCCTGGGATGGCCATATTCTGTTTGCTCCCCGGGGTTTGGGCGGTTTCGGTTATGACCCCCTGTTTCAGCCGGCGGGGCTGGACATCAGCTCTGCTGAACTCCCGGCGGCAGAGAAAAACCGTATCAGCCATCGCGCTCAGGCGCTGGCCGCGTTGCGGGAAGCACTGGGTGCAGCGGGCAGCGCAAGCGCGGGTTAAACTGGGCTGCTATGCCTGATGCCGCAGCAGTCCCGCCCCTGTCCCTGTACGTGCATCTGCCCTGGTGCGTACAGAAGTGCCCTTACTGCGATTTCAATTCTCATGCCTTATCGGGCGCACTGCCGGCGGCACAATATATGGATGCGCTGCTGCGGGACCTGGAATATTCCCTGCCCGCCGACAACCGGCGGCCCATCATTTCCGTGTTTTTTGGCGGCGGCACCCCGAGCCTGTTCCCGGCCGCCCAGATCGAACGATTCCTGGACCGATTAGGCACCCGGGGGTGCCTGGCCACCGATGCCGAAATTACGCTGGAAGCCAATCCGGGCACCGTGGAGCGGCATAGCTTCAAAGGCTTTGCCGCGGCCGGCATCAATCGGGTATCCATCGGCGCCCAGAGTTTCGACGCTGCCCAACTCGCCGCTCTGGGGCGGATTCACAATCCTGATGACACCCGGGTGGCGGTTGCCGAAGTCCGGGCTGCGGGCATCGACAATTTCAATCTTGACCTGATGTTCGGACTGCCCGGTCAGAGTAGCGAAGCCTGCCTGGAGGACCTGCAGCAAGCGCTGGCGTTACAGCCTGCCCATCTCTCGGCTTACCAGCTGACCATCGAACCCAACACCGCATTCCATAAGCACCCGCCCGCCCTGCGCGACGAGGACAGTGCCTGGGAAATGCAGATCGAGGCCCAGGCCGTACTGCAGGCCCATGGCTTTGCCCAGTACGAGGTCTCTGCTTACAGCCAGCCGGGGCGATCCTGCCGCCACAACATCAATTACTGGCAATACGGGGATTACCTGGGCATCGGTGCCGGCGCGCACCAGAAATTAACCGGCACCGATGGCAACATCGTTCGATTGCGACGGCGTGCCCATCCCGGGCGCTACATGCGCGCAGCCGGAACGCCTGACTGCATCGCCGAAAGCCGCACGGTAAGCCCGGCAGAACGAGTCTTCGAATTCATGCTCAACGTCTTGCGGCTGCGTCAGGGCTTTCATAGAGCACTATTCGAAACCCGCACCGGACTGCAATGGCGGGAGCTTGCGCCGCGGCTCGAACTCGCCCGGGAGCGGGGCCTGCTGGTGCAACGCTCGGACTCCTGGCTCACCAGCGAGCTGGGCTGGCGCTTCCTGAACGACCTCCAGGCGCTCTTCCTGCCCGAAGGCCAGGCCGCCTGAGTTCCGATTCTCCGGTGACAGACTATCGCCCCATAGACTGCAAAACTTACGGCGAATACGAACTGGCTATCGTGCGCCGCCAGCGGCTGCGAGTCCGGTGGCAGGATGCATCCGGCTTACCCCATGTGGAGACCCTGGTGCCGCTGGATCTGGAAACCTGTGAAGGCGAAGAGTTTTTGCACGCCCAAAACGCCAATGGCGAGCGACTGCGACTGCGTCTGGACCGGATCAGGGGGGCCGCGGTGGTACCCCACGGCAGCGACCCGATTCGTTTTCCGCCGCGCTAAGCCGTGATTTTTGCAAGGCTTTTGTTGCTTCTTATGCACAGGAGTGCGGGACTGCAGCCGGGCACTGCCCGGGGCCGGCACAGGCCGGGGCGTCCGGGCGCTTGTTGGAACAGAAATCTATAAGTATCGGTTTTGATTAATATTTTAAGATTGATCAGAAAATCGGCAAATATTGGGGTGCGGGGCGGCGACGGCCATGGGCCCGGGCCACCCCCATTACTTCCACAGACTTATCCACAGGAAATGTGCATAAAAAATAAAGCCTTATCCAGTCCAAGGGCTTACGCGCAATTCATAATTGCCGGCTCAGGAGTCGCAGCCACACTGCCGGGGGCTCGGTGCCCGCGTTGCCGTTGCGTGACTTGTTAGTTAAGGCCTTTCCCGCTAGGATAGCGCGCCTTTTCGGGGCCAGGCGGCCCCACCGAACCAACAACCCGAGGCCTGAGTTCCCCGGATACCTGGATAGAGTCATGAAAGCCGAGATTCACCCTGAATACACCGCAACCAAAATTGTTTGTGCCTGCGGTAACAGCTTCGAAACGCGTTCCACCCTGCGCGACGATGAAGTCCATGTCGAAGTGTGCTCCCAATGCCATCCGTTTTTCACCGGCAAACAGAAAATCCTGGACTCCGGTGGTCGGGTCGACAAGTTTCGTCGTAAGTACGGTCTCAAAAGCTAAGGCTTTTGCACTGCTGATTTTACGAAAGGGCGCCCGCGAGGCGCCCTTTTTGCTGAGCCCGGCCCGGTGAGCGTCCGCCGCGCTGGGATTTTGAAATATGACTGCCCTATAATCGATAGCCCCCCGGTGGACTTACGGACCGGAGCTAATAAGACCGGCAAGCACTCTCGGTCGCCGCCACTACGGGGTGAATTCCGGCCAGGGAACGACCTGAACTGATCAGGCCACACCGATGCTGGACGCCTGTAGACACGGGCGACCAACCGTCTGCCTTGCCGTTTACAGCCGCAAGCCCGGGACTTACGGCGCCACAGGAGTCCGTCAAAATGAGCGACAAAGCGTTTGAACTCGTCAACCCCGATACCGGCCAGAAGGCCAGCCTTCCCGTGCACGAAGGCACCATGGGGCCCGCGTCCATCGGCGTGTCCCGGCTGTTCAAGGAACAGGGCGTTTTCACCTACGACCCGGGATTCACGGCCACCTCTTCGTGCAAGAGCGCGATCACCTACATCGACGGCCAGGAAGGCGTGCTCATGTATCGCGGCTATCCCATCGAACAACTGGCTGAAAAAAGCAACTTCATCGAAGTCGCTTATCTGCTGCTATATGGCGAGCTGCCAACCCGGGACCAGCTGGCGGCATTCGACCACCAGATTCGCTACCACACCATGATCAATGAAGCGCTGCTGCGCTTTTTCAACGGTTTTCACTACGATGCTCATCCCATGGCCATGGTTTCGTCGGTGATCTGCTCCATGTCGGCCTTCTATCACGACTCCACCGATATCAGGAATGCAAATCACCGTGAAATATTTGCGCACCGCATAATTGCCAAGATTCCAACCATTGCGGCCGCAGCCTACAAGCACACTGTAGGCCAGCCGTTTATTTATCCCGACAATAGTCTGGATTATTGCAGCAATATGTTGCGCATGTTTTTTGCCGTGCCCTGCGAGCCTTACGAGGTCAACCCGGTAGCGGCCAAGGCACTGGATCTGTTGTTTATTCTGCATGCCGATCATGAGCAAAACGCCAGCACCTCGACGGTGCGCATTGCCGGCAGCTCTGACAGCAATCCCTACGCGGCAATTGCTGCCGGTGTGTCGTCGCTCTGGGGTCCGGCGCACGGCGGCGCTAACGAAGCGGTACTGAACATGCTCCATGAAATCGGTGAGGCCCGGAACATCCCCAAATTCGTGGCGCGCGCCAAGGACAAGTCGGATCCATTCCGACTGATGGGTTTCGGGCATCGGGTTTACAAGAATTACGATCCGCGCGCCGCTTTGATTCGTGACATGTGCCACAAAGTCCTGGAAGAACTGGGACGATCCGACGAACCGCTACTGGATCTGGCAATGGCGCTAGAGGAAGTCGCCCTCAGCGATGACTATTTCGTGCAGCGCAATTTGTATCCCAATGTCGATTTCTATTCCGGGATCATCTACAAGGCGCTCAATATCCCAACCAGTATGTTCACCGTGATGTTTGCCATCGCCCGTACTGTAGGTTGGGTAGCCCACTGGCAGGAATCCCTGGAAGACCCGGATCGGCGCATTGGCCGGCCACGCCAGGTTTACACAGGGCCGCAACAGCGCGAATACCAGGATCTCAGCAAGCGCAGCTGAAGCCGCGCGGCCCGCTCAGGAAGCTGACGCCGAGGCCGGTGCCAGCAGAGCCTCGAGGTCGCGCATTGATGCGCGCCGCATGGGCCGTCCATCCACCGGACTGCTGGGCGCTTCGCGCAGACCCTTGAGGGGGAAGACCACTGCTTCCACCGGCACCTCGCCGGCCAGGAAGTTGTACGAGGCGTAACTCAGCGTCTCGCCGCGACGCGAACGACCCCTCCATTGTGCAACTTCAAATGGCACCTCGTTTTGCAGGAGGTGCAGGGCCACCTGTTCCGGCGTGTCCGCAAATACATGCAATTCGATAGCGGAATGATCAGAAGCGGTACCGGCCAGAACCTGCCCCACCAGGCGTGGATGAAATGCTTCGAACATCGCCATGGCGCGGCGTGCCTCGCGGCGCAAGCGGGCAATGATCGCGTCCTGCTGGTCAGCGCGAAACAGGCGATGATAATCCGCGAGCGCCGCCTGGATCTCGCTGTTGCGCGGCAGGTTACCGTTGTCACTGACGCCCAGCCGGTGAGCGGCTTTCTGCTTGGCCATCAGAAAATCCGAGATGCCCTGTTCGACCATGATGCGAGCGGCAACCTGCGCGAGTTCGCGGCGCAGGTTTTCGGAACGCTCCTTGTTTTTACGCGGCATGCTCTTTCCCCGCCAGCTGGTCCTTATCAGAACAACGATTCTTCGGGCGGCTGTTCCTCGTCCTCGACGTCCAGCGAAAACACGTTTGCATCATCCCCCGGCGGCTCCAGCTCCGGAATCGTATTGCTGCGAAAAGTCTCGAACAGCGTATCGTCGTTACCGGCACGCGCCAGCAAGCCAGTTTCCCTGGAAATGCGTACGCTGACCAGGCCGGGTGGCGACGGCAGCTCGGCTTCCGGCGTATCGCGCAGCGCAGTCCCCATGAAGTCTATCCATGCCGGCAGCGCCGTCACGCCACCCTGTTCACCGAAACCCATTGGCCGCACCTGGTCGAAGCCGACCCAGGCGGTGGTCACGATGTTGGCATTGAAACCGCTGAACCAGGCGTCACGCTCATCGTTGGTGGTGCCGGTCTTGCCGGCCAGGTCAGAACGCCCCAGCACCATGGCACGCCGTCCCGATCCACGCCTCACTACGTCCTTCATCATGTCAGTCAAAATAAACACGTTATCCGCGGGCACAACGCGAGGCGCGACCAGCATGCCTGCGGGGTTTTGTGGCTCGCTTGGCCCACCTTCACCAGCCGCCGCATCCTCGTCCGCGATTTCGATTTGGTGGGCTGCCTCGGGCCAGGGCGCCAGCAGCGGATTCGCCCGGAACACCGTTTCACCGGCGCCATCCAGAATGCGATCGATGAAATACGGTTCGGTTGCAAATCCGCCGTTGGCGAACACCGTGTAAGCACTGGCCAGTTCCAGGGGTGTCAGTGTCACGCTGCCCAGGGCCAGCGACAGGTCGGCGGGCAGCGTCTGGCTGTCAAAACCGAAATGCTTGATATGCTCGATGGCGGCCCGCACCCCCATGCTGCGCAGAACGCGTATAGACACCAGGTTGCGGGAGTTGATCAGCGCCTCGCGCAAGCGGGTCGGGCCATGGAAACGTCCGCTGTAATTATCCGGCCGCCAGGTGGTTTCCAGGGCAGCATCTTCGAATACCACCGGCGCGTCATTAACCACCGAGGCCGCGGTAAAACCGTTTTCCAGCGCCGCCGAATACACGAACGGCTTGAATGCCGAGCCCGGCTGCCGGCGCGCCTGCAGCGCACGATTGAACTTGGACAGGCTGTAGTCGAAGCCGCCACACAGGCCGACGACGGCGCCGTCCAGTGGATCCAGCGCCACCATTGCGCCCTGGATTTCCGGAACCTGGGCCAGCGCCCAGCTACCGTCACCCAGGGCTTCCACAAACACAACGTCGCCAGGGGACAGCACGTCGCCGGGCTGCTCGGGCGCAGCCCCCACGACATTCTCATCAATATGCGGCGCGGCCCACTCGAGGCCCGTCCAGGGCAAAGTCACTTGTTGCCCGTCGTTCAGCAGTGCCTGCGCCTGCAAAGTGGATACCTCCGTCACCAGGGCCACGCGCAGATGCCCGGGCTCGCGATACTCCGCCAGCAGTTCCGGCCAGCGCTGTTCCTCCAGCGTCAACGGCCAAACCAGGCGCGTTACCGGACCCTTGTAACCATGGCGGCGCTCGTACTCCAGCAAGGCGCGCCGGACACCGCGCACCGCCGCCGGCTGCAGTCGGCTGTCAGCGGTGGTGACTACCTTGTAACCCTCGGTGTAGGCCGCTTCGCCAAGCATCTGGATCGCGGCACTGCGCGCCATTTCTGCAAAATATGGCGCTTCAACTTCTACCGTAGGCCCATGGAACCAGGTTTCCACGGGCCGGGTCTGCGCCTGGGCCAGTGCCGCGTCATCGATATGCCCCAGTTCGTGCATACGCCGCAGCACGTAGGCGCGCCGCACCCTGGCCTTGTCGGGATTGCTGATGGGATTGTAGGCCGAAGGCGCCGGCAGCAGGCCGATAAGCGTGGCGATTTCGTGCAGTTCCAGCTCGTCGATAGTCTTGCCGTAGTACACCTCGGCAGCGGCACCGACACCGTAAGCGCGCTGGCCCATAAATATCTTGTTGAGGTAAAGCGTGAGTATTTCGCGCTTGGACAGATCACGCTCGATTTTTATGGAAAGAAAAATCTCGCGCATTTTGCGAATGATGGTGCGCTCACGACTGTGCTTTTCACCGAGATTAAAAAAGTTGCGGGCCACCTGCATGGTAATGGTGCTGCCGCCCGATCCGGCCAGCGACCCGGTCCGCAGCACTCCCAGCGCAGCCCGGATGATGCCCTGGTAATCAACCCCCGGGTGGTCGAAAAAGCGGTCGTCCTCGGCGGCCAGCAGTGCGTTGACCACCTGCGGCGGCAGCTCTTCCCAGTCCACCGGCACCCGGCGCTTTTCGCCGAACTCCGCCATCAGGCGTCCATCGCGGGTATAAACTCTGAGCGGCACCTGCAGGCGCACATCTTTCAGGGTATTGGCCGACGGCAAGTCCGGAGCCACAAACACGTAGGCCGCCACCACCACCAGCATGCCGAGACTGGCCGCGGCCAAGCCGGCAGCGCCCAGTGTCAGGAATATTGAGTAGATTCGCTTCATGTTTACGCGGCAGGGTCGGGCGCGGAGCGCGCATTATATAAGTATTCGTCCTGGCAGCGGCAGCCCCGGACCCCTGCTGAGACGTCGCTTCCGCCGCCAGGTTCGGGTAGATTTTCCTGACAAATATTGTCAGATTGTGACCCAGATCGTATGCGAGCCCGGAAAAGTTGGGCCACCATGCCTGATAATCCCGTGCCTGCAGTGACTTGAGGGTCCGATTTCCTGCAAATTTGGGCTATTGAGGCGCATCTGGCACGACTCTTGCTTTACATAATGGCGCGGGCCGGGAAAAGGGGCGCCCGGGGGGGTGCCCGGCTTTTTTCAATGTCGGGCATGAACTCGAGCCTTGATTGATATATATTTGAGCCACTTATCTCAGGCATCGGTGGATGTTTCTCTCGCAAGCTACCGACGTAGAAAGGAAAAAATGTGCTTTTCGGAAAGAAGACCAAGCAGCTACTGGGCCTGGATGTAACGACCTCTTCGGTCAAGCTCATCGAGCTTTCCAAGGGCACCAACGGTTATCGCGTTGATGCCTACGCAGCCGAGCCCACACCCCCCAACGCAATCACCGAAAAAACGATTGTCGACGTCAAGGCTGTTGGCGAAGCCATCAGTCGCGCGGTGAAACGCGCCGGCACCCGCACCCGCGACGTGGCACTGGCAATCAGCGGTGATGCCGCCATTACCAAGGTTATTCAAATGCCGGCCAACCTGGGCCCCGGGGAACTGGAAGGCCAGGTCGAACTACAGGCAGATCAGTACATCCCGTTCCCCATGGAAGAGGTCAGCTACGACTTCGAGGTGATCGGGCCAACGGAAAAAGATCCGGACATGACTGATGTACTGCTGGTTGCCAGCCGTAGCGACAACGTCGACCAGCGTCAGGCGGCGGCGGAAGCGGCCGGCCTGGTTGCACGCATCATCGACGTGGAAGCTTTTGCGCTGGAAAATGCCTGCCAGTTGATGAAACACCAGATGCCAGACAACGGCATGAATCATTCCATCGCGGTGGTGGACTTTGGGGCCAGCAGCACCACCTTCAGCGTGTTGCGCGACCTCAAGGTGATCTACACGCGAGATTTTGCCTTCGGCGGACAGCAGTTGACCGAAGAAATCATGCGCACCTACGGGCTAAGCCAGCAGGAAGCCGGTCGGGCCAAGAAAGAAGGCGGCCTGCCCAGCAACTACCAGCCGGAAGTGCTGGACCCGTTTATTGATGACATGACCCAGCAAGTCAGCCGCTCGCTGCAATTTTATCTTGCCTCTGGCGGCGGCAGGGAGCAGCCCGACCAGATTCTCATCTGCGGTGGCTGTGCCAATATAGCCGGCGTCAGTGAGGTCATTCAAAGTCGCGTGAATATCCCCACCAGCGTGGGTGAACCGCTGGGAAGAATGAAAATATCCTCCAAGGCTCGCGCCCAGGGAGTACAAAGCGACGCCACCGCATTGCTGACCGCATGCGGGCTGGCGCTCAGGAGCTTCGACTGACATGCCACGCATAAATCTGCTTCCCTGGCGCGAAGAATTACGCAAACAGCGTCAGAAGAATTTCAGCCTGGCCGCCGTTGGCGCGGTAGTCCTGGGGGTGCTGGTTTACCTGCTGTACAGCAACCACATCAGCAACGAAATTGAATACCAGGAAGCGCGCAACCAGTTCCTGGAAAACGAAATCGCCCGCCTCGACGAACAGATCAATGAAATCATCGATCTGGAAGCACGCAAGGAGCGGCTGCTGGCACGCATGGAGATCATTGAACAGTTGCAGAAGAGCCGCCCCCAGGTCGTCCACCTGATGGATGAACTGGTGCAGACTTTGCCTGAGGGGGTGCAGCTGACGGCGGTTACCCAAACGGGCAACCGACTTGAGATCAAGGGCGTGGCCCAGTCCAGCAGCCGGATCTCCAATTACATGCGTAACATTGATGCCTCCGACTGGATTGGTAACCCGGACCTCGGCGTAGTGCAGGTATCCGAGCAGGGCCGCAGACGCAGCGCAACCTTTACGCTGTTCGCGACGCAGCAGCAGCCAGGGAACGAGAACGAGGAGGCGGGCGAATGAATTTTCTCGAAGAGCTACGCAACCTCGACATCAATGACATCGGCCGCTGGCCGTTGGTATTTCGGGCGATCCTCATCGCGGTCATTTTCGCGTTGGTAGCGGGTCTGTTGTCCTACTACCTGGTGGAGCGCACCAAGAAGCCCGTACTGGAAGAGGCCGCCAACAAAGAACTCGCTTTAAAGGAAAGTTTCGAGCGCAAGCAGCGTAAGGCGGTCAATTACGACGCCTACCGGGAACAGCTCGAGGAAATCAACCGTTCGTTTGGCGCCATGTTGCGCCAGCTGCCCGGCGAAACCGAAATCCCGAGCCTGCTGCAGGATATCTCCCAGACCGGGCTTGCCAGTGGACTGGAAGAAAAACTGTTCCAGCCATTGCCCGAATTCGCCCGCGAGTTCTACGCCGAGAAACCCATCAAAATCAGGCTGACCGGCACCTATCACCAAATGGGGGAATTCGTCAGCGGGATCGCTGCATTGCCGCGCATCGTGACATTGCATGACCTGGTTATTAATCCGGCACCGGGGAACCAGCAAGGCCAATCGAACAATCCGGACCAGCTGGTCCTTGACGTAACGGCAAAGACTTACCGTTATCTGGACGAGGGGATCGGTGAATGATGATTGCTGATAGTCATGACAAGAATACCCGCAGCATCACCATTGGCTTGCTGCTGATCGCGTTCACCTTGCTGGGCGGCTGCTCCAAGGATATGAGCGACCTCGAGCAGTACCGCGACAAAACCCTGGCCAAGCCAGGCGGCCCCATCGAGCCGCTGCCGCAAATCAAGCCCTACGAAACTTTCACCTATGTTGCCGGCGAGCGGCGTTCGCCGTTCCGGCCGGATGAACGGTCGGCCGGGCCTGTCGGCGGTGGTAACAATGGTCTGCGGCCGGACCCGAATCGAAAACGCGAATTTCTTGAAGATTTTCCCCTTGATTCCCTGCGCATGGTGGGGACCCTGAACATGCGCGGCGAACTCATCGGCCTGGTGCAGGATCCGGAAGGCCTGATCCACCAGGTTCGGACCGGCAATTATGCCGGCCAGAATCACGGCCGCATCGTCGCACTCGATGATTCGGAAATAAAGATTGTTGAAATCATTTCAGACGGACTTGGTGGCTGGATAGAGAGACCCGCCGCCATTGCGCTGAGCGAATGATGCTTCCTGGAGTAAAAAGCATGACCTTGATAACAAAGCCTGCAAGCGCGACTCGCAACCCGCTGACCCTGCTGCAAGCGCTGCGGCCGGTAACGCTCGCGCTGAGTTTACTGATGATGGGGGCCTGGGCGTTGACCGTTTCATTCGCCAATGCGCAGGAAGCAAGTAACGAACTGCAGTCCATCGAATATACCCAGCTGCCGGGACAGGGTGTAGAGCTGCGCTTGCGCCTGAGCGGAGCCGCTCCGGAACCACTGAGTTTCACCATCGACAACCCTGCCCGCATCGCCATTGATCTGCCGGGCACGCGACTGGGTCTCGCCTCGCGCCGCACCGACGTGGGCGTGGGCGCATTGAATACCGTTCTGGCAGCCGAAGCCGGTGGTCGCACCCGGGTAGTTCTGAACCTGGACGAACTGGGTCCCTACACCACGCGCGTTGAGGGAAACAGCATCGTGGTGCGCCTCGCGGGTGGTGCCGAAGCCGGCTCGCTGCCGAGCTTCGGTCCGGCGGCCGGAACCGCCGCGCCAGCTGCGAGCGGCGTGCGCGGTATCCAGGACGTTGATTTTCGCCGCGGCCCGGACGGCTCCGGCATGATCATGGTACGGCTTACGGATCCCGGAACCCCGGTTGACCTGACCCAGGAGGGCAACCAGGTGCAGGCCGTGTTTTCCGGCGCCGGCCTGCCCGCCCGGCTGATGCGGCGACTGGATGTGACCGATTTTGCCACTCCGGTCAGGAGTATCGACACACTGCAGGTTGGTGGCAGTACCCGTATGGTCGTTAACGCTGCAGGCAACTTCGAGCAGCTTGCGTACCAATCGGACAACCTGTTCATTATCGAATTGAAACCAGTTTCGGAGCGCGCCGCTGCGGCGGCGGAAGCCGAGGAAACCAAGACTTACACGGGCGAGCGGCTGACGCTGAATTTCCAGGACATCGAAACCCGCGCGGTACTGCAGTTGCTGGCCGACACCAGCGGTCTGAATATCGTCGTCAGTGATACCGTGGTTGGCAACGTTACCCTGCGCCTGCAGAATGTTCCCTGGGACCAGGCGCTCGACATCGTCCTGCGCACCAAGGGCCTGGACATGCGCCAGCATGACAACGTCATTATCGTGGCGCCGGCTGACGAAATCGCAGAGCGAGAACGCCGCGAGCTCGAAGCCAAGAAACAGATTGAAGAGTTGGTGCCCCTGCGCTCGGAGTTCATACAGGTCAATTACGCCAAGGCCGGTGAGCTGGCTGCCCTGATCGGTGGCGGCAATGCCCTGCTCTCGGAACGCGGCAGCGTTGCCATTGACGAGCGCACCAACACGCTGCTGGTACAGGATACGGCCGAGAAGCTTGCCGAAGTAAGACGCCTGGTCAGACAACTGGATATTCCAATCCGCCAGGTGCTGATCGAATCACGCATCGTGATAGCCAACGATGATTTCAGTCGCGAACTTGGCGTGCGGGTGGGTGCAACCGGCGTCACCGACAACAGCTCCGATGGCCTGATTGCGGTAACCGGCAGCAGCAGCGGCGCCGAGACCATCGTACAGTCGGGTCTGAATAATCTGCAGGATTCGGGGCAGCCTTTCCCGGTTAATTTGCCGAGCCAGGCCGACCGCTTCAATGTCAACCTGCCAGTGGCCAATCCGGCGGGCCGGGTAGCTCTGGCCATCCTGGATTCTGATTACCTGGTGGATCTTGAGCTGGCGGCACTGCAGTCGGAAGGCCGCGGTGAAGTGATCTCTACGCCGCGCATCGTGACCTCGAACCAGAAGAGCGCCAGCATCGAACAAGGTGTGGAAATACCGTACCAGGAGGCTGCCTCCAGCGGCGC
Source organism: Gammaproteobacteria bacterium (assembly GCA_041609715.1). Lineage (GTDB taxonomy): Bacteria > Pseudomonadota > Gammaproteobacteria > Steroidobacterales > JABDLF01 > JABDLF01. Next base: position 8,774 of record JBFIQI010000008.1, on the reverse strand, counting down.
CACCGCTACCCAGTTCAAGAAGGCGGTGCTCAGACTCGAGGTGACTCCCCAGATCACGCCCGATGACCGCATCATCATGGATTTGCTGGTTAGCAACGACAGCGTGGGCGAACAGGTACCCAGCGCAACCGGCGGTTTTGTGCCAAGTATTGACACCAACGAGGTGAATACCCAGGTGCTGGTTAAAAACGGCGAAACCGTCGTACTGGGCGGCATCTACATCACCGACCGGCGCAACACCACCAACAAGGTCCCCTATCTCGGTGATCTGCCGGTGGTCGGGCGTCTGTTCAAGTCGACCATTAACAGCTCCCAGAAATCCGAGCTGCTGGTCTTCGTGACGCCGAAGATTCTCAAGGACGGCACAGGCATTAAGTAATCGCGCCGCCGCTTAAACCGGAATAGAACGAGTATTTGAGGAATTAATCGATGCGCAAGCAAATACTGACTCTGCTGCTGCTCATGGCCGGGGCAATTGCCGGTTGCGGCGACAAGAACACCTTTGTGGACCAGCCGGACTCCGGTGGCGGCCCGGACCCGTCGGCCCCGGTAGCAGCAACGCTGCAGCTGCTCACCAGCAATCCACAGTTGCCTTCCGATGGTTCTAACAACGTAACCATCACGGCGCTGGCGCGCGATGCCAACAATATCTTTATCGAGGGCGTCCCGGTGACGTTCTCCACCGATTCCGGCGGTCTTACGGTGCAGCAGAGCAGCACCGACGCCAATGGCCAGGCAACGGCCACCCTCAGCGTGGCGGGTGACCCAACCAACCGCAACATTACCGTGAGCGGCACCTCGGGTGCCCTGACCTCCAGCGTCAGCGTCAGCGTCGTGGGCACAACCCTCGCGGTAACCGGACCCAGTTCGCTGGTTGCCGGCGCGACGGCCACCTACACGGTGGTACTGAGCGATGCCGGTGGCAACGGTATCGCCGGCAGGACCGTGGATGTCAGCTCATCGGCAGGCAGCACCCTGACGCCAACGCCGCCCCTGACCACCGATTCCGCCGGACAGGCACAGTTCAACCTGACCGCCAGCGCCAGCGACACGCTGACGGTGTCGGCCCTGGGCATCACCACGACCCGCGATGTCGCAGTTTCGAGCGACAGCTTTGCCTTCACGTCGCCGGCCGCCAACACCGAGGTCAACCTGGGGAATTCGCAGCCCCTGGTGGTTAATCTCCAATCCGGTGGCGTTCCGGTCTCCGGCGAACCCATCAGCTTCTCGGCTACCCGGGGCTCTCTTTCCACCGCCAGTGTGACTACCGATGCTTCCGGTAATGCCACCGTCAATATCACGTCGGCCAACGCCGGCGCTTCGGTTATCACCGCCACGACCTCTGGTGGGGTCAGCACCTCTCTGACCATCGAGTTCGTTGCCACCACGCCGGCCACCATTAAAGTACAGGCCAATCCGTTCACCATTGCGCCCAATGACCAGAGCGCCATCACCGCAATCGTGCGGGATGCCAGCAACAACCTGGTCAAGAATCAAACGGTCAATTTCAGCCTGGACGACACCACCGGTGGCCAGTTGTCGGTGGCATCATCGGTCACGGACAGCCAGGGGCGGGCACAAACCTTTTATACCGCCAGCAGCTCCACCAGTGCCAAGGACGGGGTGAAGATCACCGCCACGGTTGCGGGTACCTTGGTGACCGACACGGCCAGCCTGACCGTGGCCCGTCGCGAAGTTTTCATCACCATCGGTACCGGTAACGAAATTGAAGAACCCAACCAATCCCAGTACCGGATCGAGTTTGCCGTGCAGGTTACAGACAGCCAGGGTAACGGCGTATCCGGTGTCACGGTGGTGCTGTCACTGCTGTCGGAGTTTTACAGCAAGGGCACCTGGTTCCTGCCGGAGACGGGACCCTGGCAACAGGACATCACGGCGATGTGCGCGGATGAGGATGTGAATCGCAACGGTATCCTGGACGCCGGCGAAGACTTCAACAGCAGCGGCCAGATCGAAGCCGGCAACGTAGCTTCGGTTGTACCCGGCACCGCCACCACCGATGAAGACGGGTTTGCGCTAGTCGACGTGGTCTATCCGCAGCAATTCGCCCGCTGGGTACAGGTTGTGCTCGAGGCTCGTACCTCGGTCCAGGGCACGGAATCCAGCAGCAGCTCCAGGTTTGTGCTGCCGATTGCCACCAGCGACGTAGCCCGCGATACCAACCCGCCGGGCAACCCCAGTCCATTCGGTCAGAACTCGGTCTGCACCGACACCAACTAAGTAAAACGACCCGGCTCCGGCCGGGTCGCTTCTTTGGCGCGCTCTGTTACGCTTAGGGTGTGACGCCTCCCAACAACATATTCCTGATTGGCCCCATGGGCGCGGGCAAGACCGCGGTGGGGCGCAAGCTTGCGCGCATGCTCAAGCGCGACTTTCACGACAGCGACGTGGAAGTGGAAATCCGTACCGGCGTGGATATCGATTTTATCTTCGAAAAAGAGGGCGAGGCCGGCTTCCGTCGCAGAGAGAGCGCCGCCATCGATTACCTGACGCAGCTGCAGCAGATTGTGCTGGCGACGGGCGGCGGAGCGGTGCTGGACGCGCAGAACCGGGCGTGGCTGGCCAGTCGCGGCACCGTCATTTACCTGGCCGCCAGTATCGATCAGCAACTCGAACGCACCCGGCGCAGCACGCATAGGCCGCTGTTGCAGACTGACGACCCCCGGACGCGCATGGCAGCCCTGGCCGACATCCGCAACCCGCTGTACGAAGAACTGGCAGACTTCACCATTCAGACCGACGGCCGGCGCGTACCCTCTGTGGTCAACGAAATTCACCGCCTGCTGGAATGAGGCTGCACTTATAATGCTCTGCCGTTACCGGAGCTTGCATTGGAAACGCTGAACGTCAACCTGGGTACCCGCAGCTATCCGATCTATATCGGCGAGCATCTGCTGGACAGCGGCCTGCTGGCGAACCACCTGGGCGGCAGTTCGGTGATGGTGGTTAGCAACGAAACCGTGGCGCCGCTCTACATGGAACGCCTGCTGCAGGGCCTGCCGCCGCAGTTACGTTGCAGCCAGCTGCTGCTGCCCGACGGCGAAGCCCACAAGACGCTGGCTACGGCCACCACCATACTGGACGCCCTGGTGGGACATGGCTACGGGCGCGATGCCTGCCTGGTGGCCCTGGGCGGTGGCGTGGTCGGCGACATTACCGGGTTTGCGGCCGCCTGTTTCCAGCGCGGCATCGATTTCATCCAGGTGCCCACTACCCTGCTGGCCCAGGTGGATGCCTCGGTGGGCGGCAAGACCGGGGTCAATCACGTGGGCGGAAAAAACCTGATCGGCGCCTTTCATCAGCCTCGCTGTGTGCTGGTGGATATCGACACGCTGAATACTCTGAGCGCCCGGGAGTACCGGGCCGGGCTGGCGGAAGCTGTCAAACATGGCGCGGTGCGCGACCTCGATTTTTTCGAGTGGCTCGAAAGTCACGCCGACGATCTGCTCGATCTTACTCACCATCGCCTGATTCACATGGTGCGCCGCTGTTGCGAGATCAAGTCAGAAATCGTGGCCGCCGATGAACGCGAGGCTGGGGTGCGCGCAATTCTCAATTTCGGGCACACTTTCGGTCATGCCATCGAGAATGCGGTTGGATATGGCGGGTGGCTGCACGGAGAAGCGGTGGCGGTGGGCATGGTCATGGCCGCCGAGTTGTCTTGTCGCGTGGGGATGCTGGATGCCGATTTTCAGCTGCGGCTTACCGGGCTGCTGGACAAACTGGGGCTGCCGACAACGCCGCCGCCCCTGGATGCGGCCATGATTCGCGCCATCATGCAGGGGGACAAGAAAGTACTGGGGGGACGGCTGCGATTTGTGCTGCTGGAAGGACCCGGCCAGGCCACCGTCAGTGACGCGGTGCCGGACGCCATGCTGGAACAGCTGCTGGCGGATTTTTTCACGGTATGAACGCCCATGACCGCCAACCGCGACTGGCGGCTTTTGCCGCTCAAGAGGCGCACTCGCGGGGCCGTGTCTACCCGGAAGAAAGTCATGCATACCGTGGTGAATTCCAGCGGGATCGCGACCGCATCGTGCACTCCAGCTCCTTCCGGCGCCTGGTATACAAGACCCAGGTGTTTGTGAACCACGAGGGGGATCTGTACCGCTCGCGCCTGACCCATTCCCTGGAGGTCGCCCAGATTGCTCGCACGGTAGCGGGTGCGCTGGGGCTCAATGAAACGCTGGTCGAAGCTATTTGCCTGGCCCACGACCTGGGTCACACGCCCTTCGGTCACGCCGGTCAGCATGCCCTGAATCGCTGTATGCGTGACTACGGCGGCTTCGAGCACAACCTGCAGTCGCTGCGGGTGGTTGATGAACTGGAAGAAAAGTACGCTGAATTTCCTGGGCTTAACCTGTGTTTCGAAACCCGCGAAGGCATTCTCAAACACTGCTCGGCCAGCCACGCAAGGGAGCTCGGCGAGTTGGGCGCGCGCTTCCTGGAGGGCACCCAGCCTGGACTCGAAGCCCAGCTGGCCAACCTGGCCGACGAAATTGCCTACAACAATCATGATGTGGATGACGGACTGCGCTCGGGCTTGCTGGAGCCGGACAGTTTGCGCGAAGTTGCGCTGTATCGGCGCATGAGCGACGAGGTTACAAGCCGCTACCCCGGCCTCGACGGCAGACGCCTGGTCTACGAAACCGTGCGACGCATGATCAATCACGTGGTAACCGACCTGGTGGAAACCAGTCGCGACAATATTCAGGCCGCCGGCGTCGACAGCATCGATGCGGTCCGCAGCCACCAGCGGCCGCTCATGGGCATGAGTGAAACCACGACCGCAGAACACCTGGAACTCAAGCGCTTTCTGCGCCGGGGGCTTTATCGCCACTATCGCGTCATGCGCATGACCAAGAAGGCCCAGCTGCTTCTGACAGAGCTGTTCGAAGCCTTTATGCAGGACATCGACCTGATGCCCGATGACCATCGCGATAATGCCCGGCGCCTGGAAGCGCACCACGGCGACCGGGGCCGGGCCCGGGCCGTGGCGGATTACGTTGCCGGGATGACCGACCGCTTTGCCATATCGGAGCATGCGCGACTCTGCGACATTGAAGTCCATACCTGACCCGACTCGGCGCGCCGCAGATGCTAGAATCCCGCGCCAGCCCTGCGGGGCGCGATTGGGGGAAGCATGACCATTTCTGCACAACAAAAATCCATCGCTGCGCGTGAACGACTGATATTTGCACTGGATGTGGCGGATACCGGGCAGGCCCGCAAGCTGGCCGAGCAACTGGGTGACAGCGTCTGGTTTTACAAGCTCGGCCTCGAGATGTTCATGGCGGGCGGTTATTTCGATCTGGTCGACTGGCTGCTGAACCGCGACAAGAAAATTTTTGTTGATCTAAAGTTTTTTGACGTGCCCGCGACTGTCGGTGCGGCAGTACGCCAGCTACAAAGTCGCGGCATCACTTTTACCACCGTGCACGGCAACCAGTCCATCATGGAAGCTGCGGTCGCAGCCAAGGGCGCCACCAAGATTCTGGCTGTGACCGCCCTGACCAGCCTGGATCGGGGTGACCTCGATGACCTGGGATTTGACTGTGATGTGCGCGAACTGGTGTTGTCGCGCGCCCGGCGGGCTTTCGAGGCCGGCTGCGATGGCGTGGTTTCCTCGGGCCTGGAAGTGCCGATTCTGCGCGAGGAAGTCGACAATCGGCTGCTGGTAGTGACCCCGGGCATTCGGCCCGTGGATAACCGTGCTGATGACCAGAAACGTGTGGTAACGCCAGCCACCGCATTTGAGAATGGCGCCGATTACATCGTGGTTGGCCGCCCCATCCGGGATGCCCGGGATCCACGCGTTGCTGCCGAGGGCATCCAGCAGGATATCGCGGCACTGTTTCCCGCTGAGTGAGTCCAAGTAAAGATGAGTAAAGAACTCAAAAATGATCTCCTGTTGCGTGCCCTGTTACGTCAACCGGTTGAACGCACCCCGGTCTGGATAATGCGCCAGGCTGGTCGTTATCTGCCCGAATACCGGGAAGTGCGCAACCGGGCCGGCGACTTTATGAGCCTGTGCCGTAATCCTGAACTCGCCTGCCGCGTGACCCTGCAGCCGCTCAAGCGTTTCGATCTGGATGCGGCCATCCTGTTTTCCGACATTCTGACGATTCCCGACGCCATGGGCCTCGGGCTTTATTTTGCGGAAGGCGAAGGCCCCTGCTTCCAGGAACGTATCGGGTCCCTGCGCGACATCGAAAAACTGCCAGTGCTGGATCCGGAAGATTCGCTGGACTACGTGATGAGCGCCGTCAGTACCATCAGGCGCGCGCTGGGTGGCAGCGTGCCACTGATCGGCTTTTCCGGCAGCCCCTGGACGCTGGCTACCTACATGGTGGAAGGCGGCACCAGCAAGGAATTCGCGAGGGTGCGCGGCCTGCTGTACCAGGATCCGGGCGCCCTGCATGAGCTGCTGAACAAGCTGGCGCGTGCGGTTACTGACTATCTCAATGCCCAGGTGCGGGCCGGCGCCCAGGCGCTGATGATTTTCGATACCTGGGGCGGCACCCTGACCCACCAGGGCTACCTGGAGTTTTCCCTGCGTTATATGCGCCGCATCATCGAGGGTCTGCAGCGGGAAAACGAAGGCCGCCGTGTGCCGGTGATCATGTTTACCAAGAATGGCGGCGCCTGGCTTGAAGACATGGCAGACAGTGGTGCGGACGCTTTGGGTATCGACTGGACCCAGCCTTTGGGGGACGCGCGCCGCCGGGTGGGCGACAAGGTTGCCTTGCAGGGCAACCTGGATCCCTGCGCCCTGTATGCGCCGCCCGAAGTGATCAGTGAACAGGTCACCCATGTGCTGGCGGATTTCGGTGAAGGCGAGGGTCATGTGTTCAACCTGGGTCATGGCATACACCCTGCGGTGCCCCCTGAGCATGTCAAAGCTATGCTGGACGCGGTGCATGCCCAGAGCCCCGCATATCATGTAATGGAGCCAGGCACGTCCTGATGGATCCAGGCGCGGCATTCGCTCCCGTACTCAGCGCCAGGGAGGCCGATCAGCAGCGGCGACTGAAGTCCATGAAGCGGCTTGCCACCGGCATGCTGTTGCTGATGGCCGCCGTGTTTGTCGCCAGCCGCATCTACCACCCGCTGCTGCCCTGGCTGGGCTGGGTCGAGGCCTTCGCTGAGGCGGCCATGGTGGGCGCGCTGGCTGACTGGTTCGCGGTAACCGCGCTGTTTCGCCATCCCCTGGGCCTGCCGATTCCCCACACGGCCATCGTGCCGCGCCGCAAAGACGAACTGGGTGAAAACCTGGCACGTTTCGTACGCGAAAATTTCCTGGTTCGCGACGCGCTCCAGCCCCGCCTGACCAGCCTCGATGCCGCCGGTCGAGCCGGCGTTTGGCTTGCCCAGGACAACAATGCACGGCGTGTCAGCGCCGACGCCGGCGCCTTCCTGCGGTGGCTGCTGGCCACACTGGACAGCGCGGCGTTGCGGGATTTCCTGCGGGACAACCTGCATATGGAGCTGCGCCGAATGGAAGTCGCCCCGCTGCTCGGCCGCTTGCTGGAGCTGTTAACCCACCAAAACCGCCACCAGGCGCTGATGGATCTTGCCGTGCGGGTGGCGCGTCAGCATGTAGATGAAAACCGTGTGCTGATTCGCATTCGCATTGATGAGAAAAGTCCGTGGTGGCTGCCCGGTTTTGTCGACCAGGAAATCTTCGACAAGATCATCACCGAGGTTGAGGGTCTGCTGGACGCCATAGGCAATGACCCGCACCACGAGACCAGACAGCGATTCAACCAGGGCGTTGCGGATTTCATCGTCAAACTGAAGTCCGACCCTGAAACCATTGCCCGTGGCGAAGAAATAAAAAACGAGCTGCTGGAACATCCCGTCATCCAGGAATACCTGGCGGGTTTATGGAAGCACGTCAGCGAGTTCCTGCTGCGTCAGGCGGATGATCCGGATTCAGTCCTCAGGCAACGTTTTGAAACCGGCCTGGTCTCGTTCGGTGAGGCCCTGCAACGGGACCCGGCGCTGCGGGCGCAGATCAACCAATGGCTCAACGATGCAATTTTGCGCATCGTGCGCAATTACCGCGCAGAAATTGCCGGCGTCATATCGGAAACCGTTCGCCGCTGGGACAGCGACGTGACCTCGCAACGGGTTGAGCTGGCGGTGGGGCGGGACCTGCAGTTCATTCGCATCAACGGCACGATTGTGGGCGGCATCGCCGGCCTGGGGATTTATGCACTGAGCCGGTTTATCTGACCGCCCGCAACACCTCGGCGCGATCCAGGGTTCCGGGTTCCAGCTGCCAATGGTCTGGTACTTCTCCTGCAAACAGACGCTTCATCAATGCCGTTTCCCGGCTGACCACCGCCTCGATAAAGACAGCCGCACCACCCATATTGCGAAAGGCCCGAAAACCGCGCTCGACAAAATCCTGGAGCGCGTGGAAGCCGGCGGCCCTGGCGGGACCCCGCGCAAGCAGCACCAGCGTATAAACCAGCGGGTGGGTCACCACTTCGTCGAGCTGTCGCCCCACCGCTGCCACCAGTTCGATCTGCCGGGCACGGTCCCTGGCCTGGCCGCACTCGCGATAGGCGCTGGCCCACATCGCCGGCGTCAGCGTCTCCTGGAATGCGGGGTCGCGTTCAAGAATGCGCAGCATGCGCTGGTCAAGCTCCTGGGTAAGCGCGTGCAACTCCAGGGCATCGGTAAGCGCCGCCAGGGCGGCAGTGGGCAGCGTTCGGGACATGATGGGATATACGCGTTCCAGGTCG
>JBFIQI010000007.1:0-38995 GCA_041609715.1 Gammaproteobacteria bacterium | reverse complement strand
CCGATCTGATCTACCGCACCATCGACGGCGGGCGGACCTGGCGGCAGGTCCAGGCCGGGGACGAGGTGACCGGGTTCGTCGACCTGGTGCGCGACCCGGCGAACCCCGACGTGCTGTACGCGGCATCCTGGGAACGCTCCCGCCGGCCGTGGAATTTTGTGGAAGGTGGCAGCGGCAGCGGCGTTTGGAAATCGGTGGACGCAGGAATCACCTGGTCCCGGCTCACCCACGGTTTGCCCCGGGGCCAGGATGTCGGTCGCATCGGTCTGACGGTGTCCGCCAGCCACCCGGACACGATCTACGCCAGCGTCGACAACCAGAAATTGTTGCCCGAAGAGCAATGGGACCTCGGCGACCGCCCGCTCAGCGCCAAGCGCCTCCGTCACATGAGCGCAGCGGAGTTTTTGCGGCAGGACCCGGATGAAATCGAGATGTTCATTCGATCAAATGACCTCGACACCAGCCTGGATGCAAAGGCTTTGTTGCGCATGATTGAGTCCGGTGATCTCACCATCAGCGGGCTGCTCGCAGAACTTGATGACGCCAATGCCAATCTTTTCAATACCGACATCCGGGGTATTGAGGTCTATCGGAGTGACGATGCGGGTACCAGCTGGCAAAAGACCCACGATGAACCGTTGCGCGAAGTCGTGTACAGCTATGGTTATTACTTCGGCCAGATCCGCGTAGCACCTGACAATCCGGAGCGACTCTACCTGCTGGGCGTGCCCTTGCTGCGTTCCGATGACGGCGGCGCAACATGGCAGGGCATCATGGGCAAAGACATGCATGCAGACCTGCAAGCCATGTGGATCGACCCCGCGTTTCCGGATCGCGTCATTGCCGGTAACGACGGCGGCCTTGACGTCAGCTACGATGGCGGCAACAGCTGGCTGAAGATGGATGCTCAGCCAGTGGGACAATTCTACACGGTAGCTGTCGATATGGCGGAGCCATACAACGTTTATGGCGGACTCCAGGATAACGGCACCATGAAGGGCTCCAGCCAGCATCGCTGGCAGGACGGCGCTGGCTTTACCCGCATCAATGGCGGTGACGGCATGTATGTCGCCGTGGATCCCCGCGATAACCAGACCATTTACACGGGATTCCAGTTCGGCTACTACACGCGTATCGATGCGAACGGCAAGCGCAATACGGTTCGCCCGCGTGACAAGCTGGGAGAAACGGCGCTGCGTTATAACTGGAATACGCCGGTCGTGCTTTCGCCGCACAATCCCGACATAGTCTATTTTGGTGCCAACAAGCTGTATCGATCCATGGACCAGGGTGAGACCTGGGCTGCCATCAGCCCGCAACTCAGCCGTTCCCCTCAGCGCGGCGATGTGCCCTTCGCAACGCTGACCACTGTCTCTGAATCACCACTGAAATTCGGGCTGATCTGGACCGGCACCGATGACGGCCAGGTGCATGTCAGTAAGGATGGCGGAGCCAGCTGGCAAGATGTTGCCGACGGCCTGCCTGCCGATCGCTGGGTCAGCCGCGTGGAAGCCTCTGCACAGGTTGAAAAACGCGCCTACCTGAGTCTGAACGGCTACCGTGACGACGACAACCGGGCTTATCTGTTCGCCACCGAAGATCTCGGCAAGCGCTGGCGCAATATTGGCGGGGGTTTACCCGCCGAACCCATCAATGTGGTGCGCGAGGATCCGGTGAATCCAGAAGTTCTTTACGTGGGCACGGACCGCGGCGTCTACGTCTCGCTGGATCGCGGCAGTAGCTGGCAGGCGCTGCAGGCCCAGTTACCAAATGTGCCGGTGCACGATCTGGTGGTTCATCCCCGCGAACGCGAGCTGGTTGCCGGAACGCACGGGCGCAGCATATGGATAGTTGATGTACTGCCGATTCAGGAACTCACCGAAACGGTGCGAGACAGTCAGCTGCATATTTTTCCAATTGAGGATGTCCAGGCAGAGCGCAGCTGGCGCAGCCGTCGCTCCGCCTGGCGACATCGTCCCGAAAACGACCCGAAAATACAGGTGCCTTTCTGGTCGGCGGCCGGCGGCAATGCGCGGATGGAAATAGTCGACGAAGACAATCGCGCCCTGTTTGCCCATGAAGTCGCTACGCGGCCTGGCATCAATCGCTGGACCTGGAACCTGCTACTGGACGAACAACTGGCACTAAGCGCCGAGCAGACGAGGCTGCAGGCGCTGCCGACCAAGGACGCCGGTGAAGAAAAAGACGGGAAGCAACCCGTGGCACGACCGGTTGCGGAGGGCGCGCGCCTCGGTCATCCGATGTACATTTTCCCCGGCGAGTACCGCGTGCGTATCAGCCAGGGAGATGCGCAAAGCGAAACCAAACTTAAAATCAAGGCGCCCAAAGAGTTTGAACCTCGCCAGCCGCCAAAACCACCCATTCGCGGCCGTGACAAATAGCTGCTGTTGGTCCGCGCGGCATTCAGAACAGCCAGTCGCGGGCAAACAGATCCTCTCGGTATTCGGTCACGAACTGCAGGGTGCGCATTAACGGCAGGTGCTCAGGTACAATTTGCTTCTCAACCCGGCGTTGGCTCAGTGCTTGGGTGATCTCGTACAGAAATTGGGGCATGAGCAGCAATTTGCCGCCACCCAGTGACTGACGCCGCGCACTTTTTGCATAAACCAGCAAGGCGCATCGACTGATCTGCGGCGTCTTTTTCATATGCGCGGCGAGGCTGTCGCAATACGCCTGGCCTGCTTTGAATTTTGCCCGGAAGCGCTTGTCACGCTTTTGCCAGGAATCTGAATCCATGGAAGCCTCGAGGTGCACGATTTCCCCCGCCTCCGGCTTGTACGCAACAACATCCAGCACAACCGATCCGGTCTTGCCCGGCCCGGCAACGCTGATATTGCGCCGCACCATGAAGCCCTGGAGTTCATACCACTCAGCAGCCAGCTGCACGAGATAATTGGCACCCATTTATGACCCCCCCTGGATGTATTCGGTGGCCAGCACCAACAGAAGCATAGCGAAACCCGGGTTCTGGCGCCTGCCTGCAGGACCGGGCTTTTGATTATGTGAACACGCGCACATCATTTTACAAAGTATTTCAGCAATATCCCGAATCTGACCGTCTGCTCACTGCTCCGCGCATCTTCGTGGGCGGGCCGTGAGGGGGTTTGGATGCAGCACGACACAATTGAAGTGATGACCAGCGAGCTCAAGCTTGGCATGTATGTGTCCAGGCTGGACCGGCCATGGCTCGAGACCCCGTTTTTATTCCAGGGCTTTTATATCACCAGCAGCGACGATATCTCCGAGCTGCAGCGGCACTGCGAATATGTTTACGTAGACAGAACCAAGGATGAACTCTATCAGCGGCCAATGCGGCGCAAGGGCACCGGCAGACGCTCGCAATTTTCTCATTGGAAGCAGCGACTGATGTCGCTGGTGCGTCCGGGCACACTGAAAGGCAGAATGACACTGCCCAGCAACACGTATGAAGACAGTGCCTCGCTGCAGCAAGAGGCTGGCGAAGCCCGCGCAACACATCGTCGGGCCTATGACATCATCAGCCAGGTTTCCACCGGGCTCAGGACCGGTGGCAAGCTCAATCTGGAGGTTGTGCAGACCGTGGTGACGCCCATGGTGGACAGCGTCTTGAGAAACAATGATGCCCTCGCGTGGCTGACCCGTTTGAAAGACAAAGACGATTACGCTTACAACCATTCCATCGCAACCTCGGTGTACTGCATAGTCTTGGGTCGCCACCTCGGCCTCGGGCGCAAGGAACTTGAACTGGCAGGCCTGGGCGGCTTGCTGCTGGACGTGGGCAAAACCAAAGTACCGGCCGAGATTCTAAGCTCCAAAGAACCCTTGAGCGACTCGCAGCGCGAGGAAATCCGCAAACATGTGGATTACGGCGTGGAGATTCTGGAGCAGACTGACGGCATGGATCCGCGCGTCATCGATATGGTGCGCAGTCACCATGAGCGGCACAACGGTACCGGCTATCCGCGAAAACTGACAGGTTCTGATATCCCGATTTTCGGCCGCATCGCCGGAATCTGTGACGCATTTGACGCCATGACAACCGAGCGCCCCTACGCGGAGGCCAAGTCCTGTTACGACGCCATGCGTGAGTTGAATTCGCTGGCTGATGTCGAATTCAAAGCAGAACTGGTGGAGCAGTTCATACAGGCAGTCGGTATGTTCCCCACCGGGACCCTGGTGGAGATGAGTACTGGTGAAGTAGGCATAGTCGTGGCCCAAAATCGGGTTCGCCGCCTGCGTCCCACCGTCATGCTCGTGCTTGACAGCAACAAGCAACCATTGCCGGAATTCCGCACCGTCGATCTGCGCGAACAAACCACGGACGACACCGGTACGAACTCCCTCTGGATAACCCGCGGCCTCGAACCCGGCGCCTTTGGCGTGGATCCGTCAGCCTATTATCTCTGAAGCCATGTTGCCAGCACTCCAGGAATCCGCGATTAACCAGACCGACCAGGCAGCTTTCCTGGCCAATCTGGATATGGTCATCGAGACTAATCGCCCCGGTAATCGCATGGTCTCGCTGTTGCTGATCGCCATAGAGCAATTCAATCGAATCAGCACCAGCATTGGCTACAATGCTGCCAATCTCCTTCTGGTTCAGTTCGCAGCCCGACTCGGCGAAATAACCCGAAAAGCCGGCAGAATCGTGCGCATTGGCGAGCATAAGTTCGCGATCATTCTTGACGACCTTCAGAACGAAGGACATATCAAGCTCGCCATCAACAAGACCTTGCGGCTGGTCAAAATGCCGCTGCAGGTTGAGGGCGACAATTTCACGCTGCCGGTGACCATTGGCGCCGCAGCATGGCCCGAGCATGCCGATCATGGTGAGGGCCTGATGCAACGTGCCCAGCTGGCGCTGGCGTCGGCCCAGGAACGTAAAGCACCGTTTGAACTGTATGCGCCTGGCGCTACCCAGGAGATCGCCACGCTTTGGGGTCTGGAATCAGACCTCGCCAAGGCGTTGGAAAACGATGAACTAGAGATGCATTACCAGCCCCTGATCGACCTGGTGACGGGACTGCCCCGAGGTGCGGAAGCGCTGATGCGCTGGAAGAGTCCGAGCCGCGGACAGGTACCGCCAGATGTCTTCATCCCGGTAGCGGACAAGACCGGACAAATAAATGCCATAACCTGGTTTGCACTCAATACCGCATTGCGACAGTGCAAAGAATGGCCGGCGCGCCATGGCAAAGTTGGCGTGTCAGTCAATATCACCGCTAATGTTCTCAAAGATCCAGAGTTCGTTGATCTGGTCAGCGAGGCGGTTGGCATGTGGGAGTGCAGCTTCGATATGCTCACTCTGGAAATTACCGAGGGCGCCCTGCTGGATGAAACTGAGGGCAGTTATGCCGCCCTCAGGTCATTGCGCAAGAAAGGTGTTCGCATCGCCATCGATGACTTTGGTACCGGCTATTCCTCGCTTTCTTACTTCAAAAACATCCCGGCCGATGAGCTTAAGGTTGACAAGTCCTTTGTCGCCAACATGGTCAATGATCCCAAAGACAAGCAAATCGTACGTTCAATCATCAGCCTCGCTCATGGCTTTGATCTTACAGTAGTCGCGGAAGGCATCGAAACCATCGCCTCTCTGGAGGCAGTGCTGGCGCTGGGCTGCAACCGTGGCCAGGGCTATTTGTTCGAACGTCCATTGCCGGCCCATCGCTTCGAGTCCTGGTTGCGTAATTACAATCGCAGGAACCAGCCCTGGTTTAAAGGCTGACCGCCGCCTTGGTTGGAACAGCAGTTCCCTGTGGCTTCTGTGAACCCGGTCACATAAAACCCGACTCGGCCCTTGCTAATGTGTAGTCTGGCGATTTCCTCAAACCGCGAGGTGCGCTCGTGCTAACGCGACCCGAGGCTTACCTGCCATCCCGTAACCGCAAGCCCTTAGCCGGCCGGCGAGCAAATATTGGCGACATTCGGATGGTTGTGGCCGCACACAGAGGCTATGCTTGGAGCGAGCGTGCTCGCCCGACGGATGCACCATGTTTGAAAGATTGAAAAAAGCGCTGGGCGCCCAATCCGTGAGCGTTAAAAGCGCTGAGGATAAGGCTGCCGACTCCCAAATCGAGGCCAGGGGCGAGCGAATCGGGGATAAATTCCCGGAGGTCAGCAAGCTGTCCGTTAATCTTTCGGTCAAAGCCCCGTTTGAAAAAATCGAACCTACGATTCGCGGCTTTTCCCTGAGCCCGGATGCCATGGCCAATTTCGTCTTTCGTTGCAAAAACACCGAATGCATCGATGGCGGCTTTGATCTGACGGAGGAAATCGAGCGCATGATTGCCTCTTATGAAACCAACAGCCATGGGCGCCGCGTTTGCCAGGGATGGGATGGGCGCCAGAACGTTGGTCACCAGCGCTGTTATTACGAGCTCAATTTCGTCATCAATATCAGCTACGCGTGAGCAGCCGCAGCGCCTGAGCTGAGCCAGCGTCGCGCAGGTTCCCTATCGAGCCGGACTGCTGGGCAAAAGTTCCTGTTGAGAAAAGGGAATTTACCCCCAGATTCATGATCAAATATTTTGACGGCACTGGATTGTTGCCGCTGGAGCTTTTGTTCATGAGTCTGCGAATCGATATGGTTTCCGACATCGTCTGCCCCTGGTGCTTTATTGCCAAGCGCCGACTCGGCCAGGCTTTGCAAAGCCTGCAGGGGCCCAGCGTGGTGCGCTGGCACCCGATGCAGCTTTATCCCGATATTCCAGCAGAAGGTCAGGATTCGGATGTCTTCCTGCGTGAAAAATTCGGCACGGCGCCCGCGATTGCCGCCGGCATGGAACGACTGAGCAATGAAGGCGCACTGCTGGGTATTCATTTCGATTTTGATCGTATCAGACGCGTCCCCAACACCCTTGACGCTCATCGTCTGTTAGCCAGTGCCGGTCCTGCTCAGCAGGAACAACTGGTGGAGAGCCTGTTCCACGGTTTTTTCGAGCAGGGTCTCGACATTGCCGACCGGGATGTATTGCTGGCACTTGCAGACGAGGCCGGCATCAACGCACCAGAAGCGCACACAATCCTGGACGACGAGCGCACATTGGAGGCCGTCGTCGAGGAGCAGCAACGGCTCAGGCAGCTCGGGCTGTCCGGTGTTCCCAAAATTCTGCTTAACCGGCGGGTTGCAATCAGCGGGGCACGGGACACCGGCGCCCTGGTGCGTGCCTTTGATTACGCGTTATTCGGCTTACCGAATGAGTCTGATCAAGCCCCGGTTTTGCACTGAACCTCCAGCTCAGTCATCGGCGTCGTCTGTGGCTGAGAAAACCAAGGGCAAGCCCGCTGCTTTCCAACCATCACCGCTACCGTATCCGTCCATGTAGTGGCCCTCGTAACCACCTGGGAACACATGCACATTTGTGAAGCCTTTCTTTGCGCCCAGCTCCCATGCTGCCTGGGTAGCCCGCATGCCATGAGAACACAGTACCAGCAGTCTCGTTTCGGGCCCAAAAGCAGCCGCTACCTGCTCCAGAAAATCCAGGTTCTTATTGCGTCGCCGAGATGCCAGATAGTAACTGTGAAGTACCGCATCCGGTGCATAGCCCTCGTTACGGTATTCCTCCTCAGTGCGCACATCCAGAACCACAAATGGCTCATCATTGCGCTGCCAGGATCGTACGGTTTCGACATCCGCATAGCTGACCACGCCGATAAAATTCTCGGGCATGGTTACCTGCTCGTCACTCTGCAAATCGGGTAACCGGGTGCAGCCGACCAACAGCAACAAACCGGCCGCAATTACTGCTGACAAAATTCTGTTTTTCATCTTGCGTCTCCGATTCAGTTTGAAATTTGCTGGCCCCGAGCAAGTCTGGCTCAGGTCAGCAAAAATAACCAGTGACTGGCCGGTGAAATGTCCCGATGAGCGGCCCCGTATCCGACCAGGCTCTATAATCACTGCATGACCGAATTGTTGTTCCGCAATGACGCCTACAGCAAATGCTGCCGCAGCCTTGTGGTTCGCTGTTGCGAACAGGGCGTGGTGCTGGATCGCACCGTTTTCTATCCCCGCGGGGGCGGCCAGCCTGGTGATAGCGGCTCCCTGGTCCGGGAAAGCGGAGCCATCATTCAAGTAACCGATACCTGCTACACGGCAACCGGCCGGATTTTGCACGTTACTGCAGAACCCTGCGATCTGGCCCCCGGCGAAGAACTTTTGGCACAACTTGACTGGGAACGGCGCTTCGCCCATATGCGTATGCACACCGGCCTGCACCTCCTGGGAGTCGTTATCCCCCACGGCGTCACCGGCGGAAATATTTCTGCGGCGCGCTCGCGTCTGGATTTCGACATGCAGAACAGCGTCGACAAACAAGCGGCGACCGCCGCTCTGAACCGGCTCATCGAGGCAGACCATACGGTTTTGAGCCGCTGGATCACCCAGGCTGAGCTGCAACAGCAACCAGAGCTGGTCCGCACCATGTCGGTGCGCCCGCCGGCAGACGTGCAGCGCCTGCGACTACTGGAAATTCCAGGCGTGGATTTGCAGCCCTGCGGCGGCACCCATGTTGCCAGTACCCGGGAAATCGGGCCACTGCGGGTATCGAAGGTGGAAAAAAAAGGCCGGCGCAACCGCCGCGTCCATATCGTTTTTGATTGACTACGATCTGTGTCGCGCGGTCAGAGAAAGCGCCCGCTCGCTGCGCCGGGGAGCTCCGCCCACCAGTCCATGCTGACAGGCCGAGGCGATCTTGGTTACTTACTCGCCGGCGCCGCCGTCCGAAGACCCTTCGTCCCTGGACATGAACCAGCCACTCAGAAAGCCGATGATGCCGCCGATAATGCCGCCACTCAGCAGATTGAACTGACCGCTGTTGAAAATGATGCCCAGGATGCCGCCTATCACCAGACCGATGATGGTCCCGGAAATTATCTTGTTTTTTGTCATGATCGATCTCCCATCGTTTGGCGCACAGCATTGTGCCTGCCATTGCGCAAGCCTTTATTCTAAGTACAGCCTAGCAGGAAGATCGAAAAGCGCGCCCGGGAAAATGCCAGTTGATTGATAACTATTTATTTTATATATGTTTTTTTCCGTATTATGTTCAGTTCATCCAGGCGCTGCCAGCCCGGCGTTGCGCGCGCACTGCAAAATGGCGGCGCGGGTGAGTCCCCGCTCCCGCGCGACTGGTGTAGTATTCCCCAAAGCCCGAATTGACTTATGCACAGCTCGGGATCGTCCCTCAAAGCAATATGAATATCGGGGGGTGCCGTGGGCACAAAAAAATCCGAACATATCAGAAACATCGCACTGGTCGGTCACGCTGGTGCCGGCAAAACAACTCTCGCTGAAGCCTTGCTCGCCAGGACCGGCGCAATCGGCAGCCCGGGATCCATCAACAAAGGCAATACCGTATGCGACTTCGATCCTCAGGAGATCGCACTGAAACACTCAATTGATACGGCGCTATGCAACCTGCAGCATGAAGGCACCCGTATCAATATTATCGACACCCCCGGCTATCCGGATTTTCTCGGTCGCTCGATCAGTGTTCTGCCGGCAGTCGAAACCGCTGCAATCGTGATCAACGCCCAGATGGGCATCGAAATTTCCACCCGACGCATGATGCGCGCAGCCGCCGCGCAGAAATTGTGTCGCATGATAATCATCAACAGGATCGACACGCCCGACTGCGATCTGCATGCTCTGGTGAGAGAAATCCGCGACTTGTTCGGCAATGTGTGCCTGCCATTGAATCTGCCCGCCGATGGTGGCAAGCAGGTCGTTGACTGCTTTTTTTCACCATCTGAAAAAGACTCGGACTTTGCCTCGGTGTCCGCCGCGCACACGGAAATAATCGACCAGGTCGTGGAGGTGGACGAACAACTCATGGAGCTTTACCTGGAGCAGGGCGAAGATTTGAGCCCGGAACAGCTCCACGATCCCTTTGAGAAAGCCCTGCGCGAAGGCCACCTGATACCTATTTGTTTTGTTTCGGCAGAAACGGGCACCGGTATTGACCAGTTACTGCATGTGTTTGCGACGCTGATGCCAACGCCCCTGGAAGGCAACCCGCAACCGTTCATGAAGGGTGAGGGGGAACAGGCCGAACCGGTTAGCGTCAAGCCCGATGAGAACGCCCACGCCGTAGCGCATGTCTTCAAGGTTTCGGTGGATCCCTATGTGGGCAAGCTGGGACTGTTTCGAGTTCACCAGGGCCGGATAACGCCGGCCAGTCAGTTGTTTATCGGCGATGCGCGCAAGCCTTTTAAAGTCAGTCATCTGTATCGCCTGCAGGGCAAGGATCATACGGAAGTTCCGGAAGCCGTCCCAGGTGATATTTGCGCGGTGGCCAAAA
The DNA here is from genome assembly GCA_041609715.1 of Gammaproteobacteria bacterium. Taxonomy (GTDB): domain Bacteria; phylum Pseudomonadota; class Gammaproteobacteria; order Steroidobacterales; family JABDLF01; genus JABDLF01. The sequence goes on along the minus strand of JBFIQI010000007.1, from coordinate 28,694 downwards.
TCGAGGATATTCACTTCGATGCCGTGCTTCATGACTCCCATGACGAGGACCACTTTCACCTCAAATCGGTGAGCCTGCCGCCGGCCATGGCCGGCCTCGCTGTGCAGCCCAGGCAGCGCGGCACGGAACAAAAACTGTCTGATGCCCTGCACAAGCTCGCGGCCGAAGATCCAAGCCTTCGGATCGAGCACAATGCCACGGCAAATGAAACCGTCATCAGGGGTATGGGCGAGCTGCACCTCAGAATGCTGCTGGAAAAAATGCAGGAACGGTACAACGTCGAAGTCGATACGCACATGCCCAGCATCGAGTATCGCGAGACCATTACCCGTCCTGCCGACGGGCACCACCGGCACAAAAAACAAACCGGCGGTGCTGGTCAGTTCGGAGAAGTATTCTTAAAAATCGAACCGCTGAAACGCGGCTCCGGTTTCGAGTTTGTCAATAAAGTGGTGGGTGGCGCGATCCCTTCACAGTTCATTCCCGCCGTTGAAAAAGGTGTGCGCGAGGTGCTGGACCACGGCGCGGTTGCGGGTTATCCCGTGCAGGATGTACGGGTGATCGTTTACGACGGCAAGCATCATTCGGTGGACTCGAAGGAAGTTGCTTTCGTTGCCGCCGGCAGGAAGGCCTTTATGGATGCCATCAACAAGGCCAGACCTATCGTGCTGGAGCCCATAGCAGAAGTCGAGATCACGGCGCCCAGCGACAGCATGGGCAGCATAACCGGCGAATTATCCGGCCTGCGTGGCCGCATCAAGGGCAACACCGCCCTGCCCGGTAACCGGGTCACGATCGAGAGTGAAGTGCCTGTCAGCGAGCTGGGTAACTTTCCAACCCGGCTCAAGTCGCTGACCGGCGGTGCCGGCAGCTTTACCATGGAGTTTTCCCGGTACGAGCAGGTCCCGCCCCAGACCCAGAAGCAATTGGAGTCGAACTGGAAGCAACCTGCCGAAGCAAATTAGGCCTGGGCTCCCAAGGCGCAAAAGAAAAGGCCGCAGAGAATGCGGCCTTGCTTGTCTCCGGGATCAGTTATCCCAGAATTTCCACCAGGGTTTCTTGGGTTTTTTCTGCTGAACATCGTCGGTTGGAGCTTCGGCATCGCCAGCCTCTAAGCCCTCGCCTGCCTCGCGCGCCGCACGTTTTTCGTCCTGGTAAGCCTCAACCATCTCGCGCTTTTCGCCCTGCCGAGCCTTGTTGGCCTCGCGCTTTTCACGTGCCATCTCACGACCATGGGCGCCCTTCTCGCCCCGCTTCTCACGGGCCAGTTCGCGGCCTTGCTTTCCCGCTTCCTCGTCGAAGCTGCCGTCATCGGCACTGTCTGCAGATTCTTCATCCGCCGAATCATCGGCACTCTCAGAAGATTGTTCGTCTTCGCTGACCGATGACTCTTCATCTTCGCTGACTGAAGACTCTTCGTCCATGCTGTCCGCGTCATCTTTGGCTGCCGTTGCTTTACGCACGCCCTCTTCGGCGCGGCGTGCCTCTTTCTCGGCGCGCTTCTGCGCAGCCTTGGCCTTACCGGAGCTGTCCGGTGCCAGCAGTGGTTCTGCCGCTGACGTCGCAATCGAAAGACTGCCAAACAGCAAGGCGCTGGTTACCAGAATAAGGAATCTCTTCATCGTTTCACCCTCGATCAGTTCTTGATTGGGCTTCATCCAAAATGCCTGGCGAAGCCGTCAACAGGGTCTGTCAATATACTAGAGAATCTGCCTGCGGCGTGACCAATATACAAATTTTGACATGCTCCGGGTCCGGTGGCCGAACTCTGCATGCCCCAAAAAGAATGAACCCGCCCAGGCCATCATGGCCCAGACGGGTTCGAGGGGGCTCTTTCTGGATCAGAGCCAGTTCGAGCGGCTGATGAGCTTCAGCTCGTAGTCAATTGGTGCGTTGGTGGGGTTGCTGACCTTCACCTCATAAATGCCGCCGCCCAGGGGCACAGCCGTCGCTATGGTTTTGCCCGGCGTCGCGATGGAGGTTGCCACCAGGACGCCCGCCGGATTGTAAATTTCCAGCCGCAGGTTCTCGGCACCGGCGCCTTCGGCCACGGCGATGAGCAACAGCGTGCCGGCATCCACATCCATGGCATGGCTGGAGGAGCTATTGCCCTTGTTCCGGGTGTGCTTGCTCTTTTTGCTTTCCTTGGTCGACTCGCTGTCGTGATCGTCGCTGATGCCATCGTTGTCATCGTCTGAGTCGTTATCGTCCTTGCGTCCGTCATTGTCATCGTCCGAATCAGCGTCGTCCTTGCGCCCGTCATTGTCATCGTCCGAATCACTGTCATCACGACTGCCATCATCGTCGAAGTCGTCGTCATCCGAATCTTCATCTTCGTTGGGCGGCAGCGGTGTGGGATCACCCAAAGTCCAGTCGTAAGCCTTGCTGGCGTCCACTGTGCGCTGGTTGTTGAAATAGGCATGGTCTTCGAGACCCAAGCCCACGTCCAGGCTGCCATCTGGTTGCACCAGGGCAAAGCTCACCACAGAGTGAAACACCGGCTTGTCGGCGGGATCGATGCCCATGAACTCGTACGGGATCTCTACGACCACGGTGTCACCATCGATGAATCCAACATCCGCATCAAACGTGTGGTCACCCTGGCGGCCATAGCTGGAACGCTTGATGCCGGAGCTGCGGGCCACTCCTGGCGTACCGTACCAGAATGTCGGCTCGGCGCCAGGCACCAGGTAAGTCTTGTCGATGTCCATGCCCAGTGCGAACACCTGCTCGTTGATCTCGAATCGTGTTACCCAGATAGCTTTATCAGTGGTGCGCGGGTCTCCAAGGCCAAAAGTCACATCCAGAGCCTCGGCAAGATCACTCAGGTCCGTCATGGTCATGTACGCACGCACGCCGGTATCGGTGGCCACCAGGCGGCTGAACAGGATATCCATCACCGGGTGCTGTGGCCCTTCGGCGGTGCCGGCCTTGGGATAGGTCGAGTCACCCTCGCGGTCCTGGGCGAAGTTGGTGCGCGGCAGAGTGTTTAACACGGCCTTGCCCGCGATCATGGAGTCACCCGCAATCTGGCGCGTCGCCATGATGTACGGCTGCGGTATGTCGGCGCCGGACAGAGGCGGCTGCTGCAGGCGCCCGTTATCAGCAAAGATGAACACCATAGAACCATCCATGGGGTCGATATCCACCTCGTTGAACTCCAGCAGCGAGCGGTCACCGCCGGAAATTGTGCAGTTCAGACCGCTGGTGCAAATCGAATTGAAGTGCAGTGGCGTATCCGTCACTTTGTATTGGGTAAAAGATGCAGTTTCGCCTTCGTTCGCATTCAGCGATTGCGAGACGTAGAGATTCCATGCCTTGCCATTTGCGGCATCCGGGCTGGCGGCATTTTCTGTAGCGTTGAACAACACCGCCACTCGTCCTTCACTACCCGCCACCATGTAGGGGTTCACCGCGAGTTCGGACTCCCCGGTAGCGTTGACGCGGATCGGCTCCGACCAGGTCACGCCTTCGTCCAGCGACCGGGTAAACATCACGTCGAATCCTCCGCCTTCTACCCAGGCGTAATACAGAACACCCGCATCATCGATCGCCAATGTCGGAAATACATTACCGACGTCAGTTTCGCGCTGAGCGACCTCGAATACCTTGAATTTTTCCTCGTCAGTGGCCGCATAAGGGTCATAACGACCGACCTTCGGCGTATTGGTCAGGTAGTATGCCTGCCACAGAATTCCATTCCGCTGCACCGGGTTTCCGGTCTGCGATACCTTTGCATTATCGAATCCGAAGAAATCCGTCAATTCACCAGCGAACGTATAGCTCTGGCCGCCATCACGCGTTTCGTAGATCTGAATGGCGGTTTCAGTAGCGGGAGTACCGTTAATCAGGCCACGGCGGAAGGTAATGAAGGCGTCGATTTCGTCACCTGCCGGACCATCAGCACGGTCAGATGCCACAATCCACTGCCGATCCTGAATCGGCTGCAGCGGGTTTGTGCCACCGGCTTTGGTGCAGTTCATGGTCTGGAAATCATCGTGTGAATGACCAACGGTAATGTTTATGAGGGCTGCCAGGTCATTGACGTATATGTTCCCGTGGCGATCAAAAGCGGTATCTGAATCACCGCCGCCGTCAATTTCTTCACAGGGGCGGGGTCGCGGTGCGGCCACCGGATCCTGGACCAGCTCGTAGGACTCGCCGCCGTCACGGCTGCGCCACCACAGGCTGGTGGCGTTGGAGGTACCCCAGGGCGCGTCACCCACGATCAGCGGACGGCTGCCATCCTCGGGAATCACCGGCGAAACGGCAATGGACGGTTCGCCTGTGTGGAGCTGGGAGTCCATTAAAGTAGGAGTCGCAAAAATCTGCTCGGCGGACGCTGTCACATTTGGCGCGAATCCGGGAGTGCCAACCCTCAAGGTGGCGTCACCGCTGTAAGTGCCCTCTGGAGACTGCACCAGCCAGGCCTGGGCCTCAACCAGGTAAGTCCCTGGAGACGGGTTAATCAGTTTAACGGTTTCATCTGCCCCCGAGGTTGTAGATGCCCCGATTTGATTACCATCTGGATCAAATACGAAAAGGTCGTAATCATCGTTCTCGGCCAATTCACCGGTCGAATTAATATGGACAACGACTTCTGTCTCACCGGGGAAGGCAGGCTGAATGTTCAGCTGGTAGTGGTCACAGGCCGGATCAATATTGGGGTCAAAATCCTCTACCAGCGGTGGACGGGTCGGTACTGCAATACAGGCATTCGGGTTTGAACCCACAGTTTCACCATCCCAGTTGACCACCTGGTCGGCATTGTTCAGCGTGCCACTGTCCGGGTCGGCCGCCATGGCCGCAGGCAGTGCCAACACCAGCAAAGCACCACTCACCGCGGCCTTCAGTGCTTTGATCTTGAAGTTTTTCATCGTTGTTCGCTCCATTCACGCAGCGCAGTCACCAGCTCCCGGACCGGCGCATTCAGTTTATTGAAGGTTTCTGCATCCACTTCGTTGACTGTCATCGCCTGCAGCGCGCGCAGCCTTTTCTCGTGCGCGTCTGCCAAAGCGATCAGGGTCTGGCGCAGGGGCTCCGAGTGTGTGTAACCGGCATAGGTCACGGCGATCTTTTTGACTTGCAGGTCGGCGCGGCCATCAAAGATCGGGTCCCGCTCCCGCGGTCCCTGTCCATTCTGAAGTCTCGAGAGCAAACGAAACGACCACTCGTCCAGCTGACCGTGGGCGTTCTGCATGTAATGCAGGGCCTTGAGGTCACGCGCAGTAATCTCTGTCGCCTGCAGCGACGCCAACAGCGCATCTCCTTCTTGCGCGTTGGCACTGCCGGGACCTCCCAGCATCGCCAGCACCAGAATCGGCAGGACGGTCATCCGCATGAGCCAGGTATTTCTCATGTGCTCCCCTCACAGAATTGCTCGCCTATCACGGGCGTTGATCTGAAGTGGCTTCAATGGTGAGGCGGCGGGTGCTGCGAGACCATAGGGGGAAACACCCAGACAGCGCAGGTTTTTTACCTCATGCAAAACGGGCCATGACACTGTGCCCCATCTGCACCTGGCCGTTTATGGTCCGCCACCACGGGCCGACTTCGAATCGCCAGCCATGGGACTCAATTCACTAACCGGCCTGATCAGCGGGCCGGTGGCGGCTGCGTCACTGAATAAACTAAACTCGAAGAATATGCGGCGCTGGAGGAGCAACTATGAAGCTCGCACGCAGAGTTTTGGTAGGCATGGCGGGCCTGATCGCCATACTGGTGGTGATCGGCCTGTTCTTGCCTGCTTCGGTACAAGTGGAGCGCTCGGTCTCCATTGATGCGCCAGCTGAGGTGGTTTACGCCGTGGTAAGCGATCTGCGACGCTTCAACGACTGGTCACCCTGGTACGAACTGGACCCGGAGGCCAGTTACACCATTAGCGAACCTGCCTCCGGCGTCGGCGCAACATTCGCCTGGGAATCCGAAGACCCTTCGGTTGGCTCGGGCAGCCAACAGATCATCGCACTGCAGGAGAACCGCCTGGTGCGCGTGAGCCTGGATTTCGGCGCCCAGGGTGTTGCTGTCGCCAGCTATGAAATGCAGGCCCTGGGCGAACAAAGTACCCGCATCACCTGGTCCATGGAGACAGATTTTGGCTACGACCTGGTGGGCCGCTATGTCGGGCTCATGATTGACGACTGGGTGGGCCGTGACTACGAAAAAGGCCTGGCCAGGCTCAAGACCCTGGTGGAATCCGCAGCTGCAGCCGATCCGCCAGGTTGAGCCGGCCGAATCGACGCCGCGGCTGTTCGCCCAAAAAAAGGCCCCGGCATAAACCGGGGCCTTGTTTCTGCCTTGAGGCTGGCGCTCAGCGACGCGTGACAGCCTGGAGATACCAGAATCGGCCTCCGGGAATATCATAGGTCGCGGCATCGTAGCCATTCAGCGAGCAGCTGAAGCACAGCGGCGGATCGCGATCAAACAGGTTGTTCGCGCCCAGGCTGAACTCCCACTTCTCGTCCAGCTGTGAAGGCACCCAGCGCACCTGCAGGTCGTGATAGACCATGGTGCCCAGCGAATTGAGCCCGTTGGCTTCATCGGAACAGACGTTGAAGCCGACCTGCCCGGAACAGTCCTCGGTAACGCCGTCGACCAGGCGGGCGGTCCATGACCCACCCCAATCGCCGCGCAGCCAGTCGACGATCAGGGTCGACTTCCACTCCGGCCAGGCGCTGTCGTTCTCCTCGTTACCCTCCAGCGAGCGGGACCGGAATCCCGAGGGCTGGGTCGGATCGGCAAGAATCTCCGTGTACTCATTCAGGAAAGTGTTGTACCAGGCAACACTGAATTGACCCAAACGATTCTCCGGCAGCATTGCCGTCAGGTTCACGTCGTAGCCATCGGTTTCGATACCACCGATGTTAACCAGTGTGTTCTCGAATCGATTGATCACACCGCTGCCGGTGCGACCAATGGCGGCACACAGCGAAGGATCGTTGGTCAATGCACAGGCATCCAGCTGGGTCTGGGCATCCACCGCCTGGATGGCGCCGTCCAGCTCGTGGCTGTAATAGGTGATCTCCAGCTCCAGGCCATCGAGCCAGTCTACGTTGTCCACCCATCCAGGGTTGTAAACACCGCCAATGGTGATGGAATCCGCGGTTTCCGGCGACAGATTGATGTTACCGCCGGTGGTCACCGAGATCTGCGGATTGAACTGCACATAGCTGCCGTTGGCGGGCACGCCCTGGGCGATACAGTTGTCGATAATCTGCTGGGACACCCCACTGTTGTTGAAGTCCGAGCAGGGATCGGACAACTGGGCATCGAATCGCGTCGGGGATCCGAACAGCTCGCCGATGTTGGGGGCGCGGAAGCCCTCACCGAAGGTTCCCCGGAAGAGAATTTCGTCGGTGGGACGCCAGCGCAGCCCGAACTTGGCTGCCGTTTCGCTGCCGAAAGTGCTGTAATCGGAGGAACGCACCGCAGCTGACAGGCCCAGTTCCTTGAAGCCGGCCTTGTCCATGACCAGCGGCACATCGAATTCTACGTAGAACTCGTCGACGTCAAATCCACCGGCAGTGGGCTTGGCAGGTATGCCCGCCGTGTCGCCCGAGGCCACCACACCATCCGGCTCGAAAAAGCCGTCCTGGCTGCGATGCTCGAAGCCGGCCGCGAAAGCCAGCGCGCCGGCCGGCAGATCGATGATGTCGCCGGTGATGTTGGCCGACACGCTGGTCAGCTCGTTTTCACTCACATCGTGCTGAACGAAACCTATCCATGCCAGCATCTCCGGTGTAATCGACCCGCTGCCGTCAGTGCCTTGACCGCCAAAATAATTCAGCGGCACGCAGCCCTCGATGGGATTGTCGACGGTACCGCAACGGAATACGCCGGGTGATTCCTCGAAGGCCGGGCCCAGCGCTTCCTTGATCTTGCGCGCGTTGTGCGCACCAAATTTGCGCTGATCAGCGTGATTGCGCGAATAAGAGGCGTTCACATCCCAGAAATAGGTGCGATCGCCAGCCTCGAATTCACCATTAAAGCCGCCGCCCACATAGTAGGTATTCACGTCCTGCTTGAAGATACGTGGACCACTCTCCAGGGGCCTGCGACCCATGAAATAAGCGTTGGTATCCGCGTCGATATCGAAACCAAACGGGTTGAAGGGGTGATCCGCAGGAATCGAAATTGTGTCGAGGATATTGCCGTTGCCTGCTTCCGGGCCAATGAAAATCGGTTCCGGTGCCGCCTGGTTGGTGGACTTGCGGTTGGTGTACAGGCCTTTCACATAGAAGGTGACATTGTCAGCTATCTCGAATTGTGACTGTCCGTAAACAGAAGTCCGCTCGGAGGGTGTCACCACCAGGTTGAACGGTGAGAAATTGAAACGCGTGCCGTTAGCGCCTTCGGCCCAGGGAATGAAATCATCCGTAGCGCCGCAGGGATCCGCCGGGTTATAGCTCGGCGTGCCGTTGAAGGTCGGCAGCGTCGTGCAGTTCAACTGCGTGCTGGTATTCGGATCGGTCACAAAAAACCGGCCCTGGGGCGTACCCGAGCTACCAAAGGCAACACCCGTGCCCGGCACCGGGAAACGCGACTGCTCACGATCCGCGGCACTCACGCGCTCCTGGTCCGTGTAACTCAGGTTGAAGAACACCGAGGAACGCTCGCCCGAGAGTCCGGAAGCGATGGTGTATTCCTGGGTTTCGCCGTCGCCCTCGGAAAAACTTCCGTAATAGGCGCTTGCTTCAAAGCCCTCGAAATCTTTCTTGGTGATCACGTTGACCACGCCGGCGATGGCGTCCGAACCATAAATCGACGATGCGCCATCTTCCAGCACTTCGATGCGTTCAATAATGCTGGTGGGAATGGTGTTCAAGTCCACCGCACCAGGCACGCCACTGCCCGATGATCCCGGTACCCAGCGTACACCGTCTACCAGCACCAGCACACGTTTGGACCCGAGATGCCGCAAATCCACCTGGGCGGCGCCCGCACCAATTCCGCCGCCATCTGGCGGAAACCCGAAGTTACCGCTGCTATTGAAGCGGGTGTTCAGGGGCGAGCCGGATACCGACAGCCGCTGCAGGTAATCAGCAACCGAGGTCAATCCGCTTTTCTCGAGATCTTCCCCCGTAATGCTGAGCACCGGCGCGTTTTCGTCGATCGCCGACTTGCGAATGCGCGACCCGGTGGTGACAACCTCTTCGATGGCCCGATCGGCCTCATCGGCCGCCAGGCTCACCGTTGGGTTGGCCACTGCGAATGCCATCACAATCGCTGCTGACAGCAACGATGGTGCGGCGAGAATTCTATAAATTTTCATTTTTGCTCTCCATGTATACGTAACTTGGCAAGGAACTGGCGTCCTTGGGATTCCATCCGCCCACACCTGTCTGCCCCGCGCAGGCAGGGTGCATGTTCTAACCTTAGTCCGTGTTTGCAGAATTGCAACATTTTGTATCAGCGCATAAAGAGCTGAATGTTTCGCACGAAAACCGGTGTGGTAAAAAAGTCACAGACTGGTAAAAACCGGGTCGCGCCTGGCTGCAGCCGGGCACACTTTTGGCAGTGCTCTTAAGTGCGCTTGATGACCCTCGCGCTGGCTCCGTCACGCAGCACCCGTACCTGCTCTCCCACCTCGAAGGGCACGTCTCCACCCTGAACCACAGCAACGGTATCCCCGTTATCGAGCCGCAAAAGTATTTCCAGGCCCTCGTCAGCGGTCAGTTCGCGCTCGGTGCTGCGCCCAATGACTGCCCCGGCCACGCCCCCGACGGCGCCCAGAATTCTGGAGCCCCGGCCGCCGCCAGCACTGCGCGCCGCCGTCGAACCGATCCAGGCACCACCAAGGGTGCCAACACGGGTACTTTCGCCGGCTATTTTGATAACCCGCAGCTCAACAATGGTTGCATCGTAAACCTGGTAGGCACGCTGTGCCTGCTGAGGTGTATAGACATCCGGCGAACGGCTGGCAGCGCAGGCCGTAAGTATCAGCGCGGCTAACATCAATGCAGGGACCAACTGGTTTTTCCGGGTCATGGCTATTCTCCTAGCGTTGGCTTGTGGCGCTCGGCCCCTCGGGACCATCGACACGAAGTTCCTCCGCAATAAAGCGATCTACCGCTTCCTCTAACAACGGCAGCGTGATGGAGCCGTTGACAAGCACGGCATCATGAAACGTCTTCACGTCGAAAGCCGCGCCCAAGGCCCGCTCTGCGCCCTTGCGCAGCTCTCGTATCTTCAACTCGCCCAGCTTGTAGGACAGCGCCTGAGCCGGCCAGGAGATATAGCGATCGGTTTCAGTCTCGACTTCATGCAGAGACAATGCCGTATTCCTGGCCAGGAAGCTGATGGCCTGTTCCCGGGTCCAGCCCATGCTGTGCAGACCGGTATCCACCACCAGGCGGCAGGCGCGCCACATCTCGTAAGTCAGGCGCCCGAACTCGTCGTAAGGATCCTCGTAAATGCCCGCCTCTATGCCCAGCCACTCCGAGTACAGGCCCCAGCCCTCGCCGAAAGCCGAAATGTAGCTGAAGCGCCTGAATGGTGGTTGCTCGCCTTGCTCCAGCGCCAGCGCGAACTGCAGATGATGCCCCGGCACCGCCTCGTGCAGCGTCAGCGCAGGCAGGGCATACAGCGGCCGGCTCTCCAGTTTGAAGGTGTTCACCCAATACCACCCCGGCTGGTGGCTGCCCTGGGCCGGCGGGACATAGCGGCCGGCTGTATATCTGGGCGCCAGCTGTTCGGGCACGGGAGCCACGCCATAGGGAAGCCTCGGCAGGGTGTTGAACAGCGATGGCAGCTTGCCATCCATGGTCTTGGCGATATAAGCGGCCTCTTTCAGCAAGGCCTCGGCGCTGTCAGCGTAAAAGCGTGCGTCGGTACGCAAAAACCCGAGGAAGTCTTCAAAACCGCCTTCGAAACCGACCTGGCGAATGACAGCTTCCATGTCCTGGCGAATACGCGCCACTTCCGCGAGGCCGATCTGGTGGATTTCGCGGGCGTCCAGGTTCAGGGTCGTGAAGTAAGCGATACGCTGTCGGTAATAAGCCGCTCCGTCGGGCAGCTCACTGGCACCCAGGGTCGTGCGGGCGCCAGGAATGTATTCATCGGTCATGAAAGCCAGCAATGACCGGTAGGCTGGCACCACAGCCTCCATGATGGCCATGCGGCCGGCCTCGCGCAGCTCGTCGCGTTCGTCGGCAGCGAGATGCGGAGGAAACTTTTCAAAAGGCCCGTAGAAAACACTGCTGGCAGGGTCGTCGACGATATGTGCCGCGATGCCGGCGTCAATGCCGCTCAATACAGCTGCCGGCAGGCTCATGCCACGCTGCAGGCCGACACGCATATTGTCGATGTGCTGCGCTACCTGTGTCGGCCAGGCCCTGAGACGAGCGGTGTAGTCGCGATAATCGTCGCCGCTGTTGAAAGGCACGGCATCCATGATGCGAGCAAAATCTGTGTGAAAACCGGAATCGGCGTTCATTGGTATCTGCCAGGCACCAAATTCGAAACCAGCCAGCGCGTTTTCCAGTTGCCGCTGGAACAGGCTGTAGTTGATCTGCGCTTCGCGCGGTAAAAGCTGGCGGTCGATAGCGCGTAATTCATCAAGAAAATCGAGCCGCCTTACGGCGCGACGTTTTTCGGCAGCAACGCTGACATCCGTGAGCCGGTCGTTATACCGGTGGTCACCCACATAGCTCGCCAGTTCCGGATACTCGGACAAGCGGTACTGCCACTCCTTTTCGAACAGCTTGTAAAGCGCTGCCTCCGGCCCGTCTTTGGCCAACCCGTTGCCGGCTACAATCAGGCTCAATGCCAGCCCCATCAACTTCAGTTTCATGAATTGCTCCAGTTACGCCAGCCGTTGTGCCAGGCAGGCACCGGTCAGGCCCCGGCCCGGCAGCGCAGGCCTGCCCCAGGGCGCCGGCGGCCTTATGTCCAGTTGGCCCTAAGTTAGTGAAAACAAATACTTAAATCGCCGGCGCAACCCGTTGCCGAGCCTTTGGCTTGCAGGTAAGGCCATGGCACAGATTGTAGGGTAAACTAATCTCTGCAAAGACGCGCGGTGGGTCCCGAAACACCGCATACTCGGGGTTCCACCGTATGCGCGCCCGGTTCTTGGGCTGGACATAGTTTTAACTGCAAGCGGGGTAACTGCCGATGGAACAAGACGAAATTCTCGGACAAAACCATGATGTCTATCACGAGTTTCCTGAGTACAAGGATCGGATAGACAAGCTAAAAACAACCGACCAGGAATTTTCCCGTTTATTTGACGAGTACACGGAACTCAACCGCGAAGTCATCCGGATCGAACAACTTGTCGAACCCAGGTCGCATGAATTTCACGAAATCCTCAAGCGCAAGCGTCTATACGCAAAAGACAAGATTTACCAATACCTGCACCAGTAATCGGTAGTACAGCAACGGGCGCGAGTCGACTGACTCCCGCCCGCCGCGCAGTCTGTCGCAGACGGGCTATCTGCTTCGCCGGCAACAGCTCGCCTGGCCGACCCATGCCGGCGCCTTAAGCAGCCGCCGCCCCAGGGCCAGCAGAAGCCAATACTCTGCAGCCACTGCCTTCCTGCAACCCCCCGCGCTGCAGGTCGCCCTGCTAAACTGATCAAAAGGCCCTGATCACTGTGAGTCAATATGTTCGACAGGAGCAAACTACCAAGCCAGGAAGAAGCCCTGCCAGGCCGGGACACACCGATGCGGGTACCGGAAAAGCACTTCGCTAACCACAATCCCCTGAGTCCGCCGTTCCCGGACGGCATGTGCGAAGCCATTTTTGGCATGGGATGCTTCTGGGGTGCCGAGAGAATTTTCTGGGAAACGCCCGGCATTTACACCACGGCGGCCGGCTACGCCGGCGGATACACGCAAAACCCGACCTATGAAGAAGTATGCAGCGGAAGTACCGGGCATGCCGAAGTAGTGCGCGTTATTTTTGATCCAAAGCAAGTCAGCTACGAACAGTTGCTCAAGATTTTCTGGGAATCTCATGACCCGACCCAGGGCATGCGCCAGGGTAACGATCGCGGCACGCAGTATCGCTCGGCAATTTACACAACATCCGCAATCCAGCTGGCCGCGGCGAATCACTCACGCAGCGCTTATCAGCAGAAGCTTACTGACTCGGGCTATGGAAACATAAGCACCGAAATTCGAACTGCGCCACAATTTTATTATGCCGAAACCTACCATCAACAGTATCTCGCCAAGAATCCAGGCGGCTACTGCGGCATTGGCGGCACGGGCGTCGCTTGTCCCATCGGGCTGGCGGAAACCGCTCAATAGGCCTTATCTCGCAGGGGCCCCTGGCTTCTGGTGGTACTCGGCGTGTCTTGCGTCGACGCCCGCATTGTCGGGCCGGCGCTATGCTGCGGACAATCGGAACGCGCAGGCGCCTTGCCAGTCTTAACTTATGTGATGGCCACGCCTCGATCTGTCAGTCTGTCCAAGAATTCGCAGCTAAAGCGCTCTGCGTGCTTGCTGTACGCCGCGGTGCTTGTAAGTGCCTGCGCGACAACCGCTCCACCGGTCACTCCCAATCACCAACTGGTTGCAACAATCCACGTAAATGTGCCCGAGAGCTGGCGCACAGCCGCGGCCGATATCCCTGAAATCGATCCTTTGGAAACAAATGAAGATTTGCTCAAGTTCGTTAAAAAACATACAGCGGGTAAGAACACGCCCAGAGACCGCATGATGGCGCTGGCCAGTGCAATATTCCATCCGGAGGGTGTCGGTTTGCTGTACGACGAAAGTGCAACCCATACTGCCATAGAGACCTTTACCAGCGGTCTGGGAAACTGCATGGGTTTTTCTAACCTGATGGTAGCGGCTGCGCGCCAGGCCGGCGTACGCGCCAACTTTGAGCTGATGTCAAATTACGCAAACTGGCAGCAGCAAGGTGATTTGCTCGTGCGCACCATGCACGTACGCGTGGTCAGCCGGGCATATCAGCGCAAATTGGTGTTTGACTTTTACCCCGAGCCGGTCAGCCCGGGCGCCTGGTCTCGGCAGCTGGATGACCGCCAGGCCATGGCGCATCACCTTAATAATCTGGGCGCGCAGTTCATGCAGGACCATGATCTGGAAAAAGCTTACGCTTACTTCAACAAGGCGCTGAGTGTAAGCCCGACCCTCAGTTTCCTTTGGTCCAATATGGGAGCCCTGCTGTCCAGAAATGCGATGCCCGCCTACGCCGAAAGCGCTTACCTGGAAGCCATGCGTCTGGATCCGGAGCAATTGACCGCCGTTTCAAACTTGCAGCGTCTGTACCTGCGAACCGGACGCGAATCCGAAGCTGAGGCCCTCGAATCCCGGGTGCTGAGCTATCGCGAACGAAATCCCTTCTATCACTTCTGGCGGGCCGAGCAAGCTTATGCGGAGGGTGACTACGCCGGCGCGGAGCTGCATTATCAAAAGGCGATCAAACTCAAGAAAGACGAACGCCAGTTCCACGTGGGCCTCGCCCGTGCTTATTACAAGCAGGGCAAGGTGCTGGCGGCGCGCAAAGCCATCAACAAGTCCCACGAACTGTTCTCGTCGGACGCCGACACTATCACCGTGCGGCCGAACAGGCGCTGAATGTTCCGGTTTTACGCTGATTCGGCCCCCGGCATTTCCTTAACGTAAATATCGTGCTTGCTGAACGGAATTTCGATGCCCGCCTTGTCGAAGGCTTTGTAAACGTCCATATATAGCTCGTGAGACAGTCGTCCGCGGAGCTCGGGTTCCTCGATCCAGCACAGTAACTCGAAGTCCAGGCTGGAAGCGCCAAAGGCGCGCATTCGTACTCGCGGCGACGGGTCCTTGCAAACTTCCGCGTGGGATTTCGCCACCGTCTCAAGGACTTCGCAGACCTGGTCCACATCAGAGCCATAAGCCGCACCAACCTTGATGCGCAGGCGTTCTTTCACATGCGGCCCGCCACTTTCATTGATTATCTTGCCGTTGGCAATCAAGGCGTTTGGCAGCGTAATTTCCACGTCATCCCGGGTCAGTATCCGTGTGCTGCGGATGCCCACATTGGTTACCCGGCCGCGCTCACCGGAATCCAGGATAATGTAATCACCGAGCTGGTAGGGTGAGTCGGCAACGATAAAAAATCCTGAAAACAAATTGGCAAGGGTATCTTTGGCGGCAAAACCGAGTGCCAGACCCAGCACGCCAGCCGAAGCCAGCCAGGCCGTTGCGTCAATCCCCCAGACCTTGAGCAGCATGTAGCCTGTGACTGCGAATATCAGCACCTTGGATGTGATATCAAAGAGTGGCAGGGTGCGCCCCTCAATGACCTTGAAGCGACTGTCGTCGTGGGACAGATTGCCAAGCAGTAAGTGCATGAACGGAAAGGCCGCCCCGGCCCAGATTAAAATGAGCACCGAGCGCAAGATGCGCAGGATATTTTTCTCGAAGGCCTCCGGCAGACCCAGTGTCAGCGTTGCCATCGACAGACCGAACAAAAACACCGTCAGAAAAACCGGTCGTTTCAGCAGCCTGAGCAGTTTGTCGTCGATAGTCGAGTGTGTACGCGAGGTAATTTCGCTGAGTACGCGGGTCAGAATATTGGTGATGATCTTGCCCGCGATAAACGCCAGCACCACAATAATGACGGCACCGATAATGGGCCAGTTGTCCAGCAGCTGCCAGGTATCTCGCACGGGCACGGGAATCCAGTCCGGCAAAGATGGCATTGCTCCGCTCTCTTCGGTTGCAATCAAGCCGCTCAGCAATTGACGCATAAATTCCTCCATTGTTTTCCGACGCTTACGGTGTCCGCCTGGCTACCAAGCGCACATTAAATCACACGCCCGGGTGCCAGCTGCAATCTCAGATCGCTGACAGCGCCAGCATCCAGGCGCCGATTACCAGAGTCAGCGCCAGCAAGCCGGCCCCGACCTGCAGAATTTTGCTTCGAAAAATCAGCTGGGAAAGCGAGCCGAACAGTACACCACTGCCCAGCCCGCAAATAAAACCAGTTAGATGGGCACCGATGTCGGTGCGCTCGCCGCCGGCGCCCGTGTAGGCCAACAGCGCAACCCCCGCCATGATGGGCGCCCAGCGAACCGGCCAGCGTTCATCAAAATCTCCGCGCCGCCGCCAGACATAGGCTGACAGCATGCCGAGGGCTGCAAAGACTGCGGTGGAAGCCCCGGCCGAACTGTGCCAGGGCTGCTGCAGCCAGGCGTTCACCAGGTTACCAGCGGCGCCCGCCAGCAGGATGCCAAGCCAGGCCACGCCGGAACCGACAAACTGTCCGATGAACAGCCCGAACAGCGCACCGAAAAACAGATTGCCGAACAAATGCCCCATATCCAGGTGCAGAGTCAGGGCAGTGACGCTGCGCCAGAGCTCTCCGTTCATTATCGAACGCGCATGGGTGCGGCCTGCCTGCAGCCAGTCGAAGGCGAGAAAATCATGGGCCTGACACCAGGCGATCAGCAACAGCAGCGCAGCATATGCCACCACACCATGCACGCCGGGTGCCAGCCTCAACAGTGGCCGGGGTTGCTTTGGCCAGCCCGCATTCTCCTGCGTAAATGCCGCCAGCTCCCGTATCGCCCGCGTGGCACAAGCTTCGGGCACACGCAGCATCCAGCCGGCCTCATCGTGGGTCAGTTCGCCGGGTATACCCAGTGCTTGCAATACCAGGGCACGTTCGGCGCTGGATTTGCGATCAGCGGAGCGGAACACGATTGCGTCGTTTTCAGGATCGGTTTGCACGGTAACTTTGTGATCTTTACAGGAGTTTGCAACTTGTCTGGGCACAATGCCTCTGGCTCTGTAATAATAAGCGAATTCAGGGTTGATACTCCGCATGTGTATGAGCAAGTTGTTCCTGAACTTAACTACTGTAGCGGCTGTCGGGCTGCTATTGGCAGCACCTGCCGTGGCGTGCAATTATCCCGTGGCACCTCGCGTGCCAAACGGAGAGACGGCCGAAGACAAGCAAATGCTGGAAGCCCAGTCCAGCGTGCGCGCCTACCTCTCGGCCGCGGAGGCTTACCTGGCATGCCTGGAAAATATGCAAACGGAATCCGGCGAGCCATTGCCGCCGCGCCAGGCAGAAATAAACGTGGCCCGCTATAACGCCATGGTCGAGGAGATGCACCGGGTCTCCGACGAGTACAACATCGCGGTTCGAATCTTCAAAGCACGCAACCCCTGACCGGACCAGGCGGCCCTGCTGCGCGCCGCACCTGCCGCTTGTTGTCAACCTGGCACGCTGCCGGCCGTTGATTTTTACGGAATGCACACCATATTTACCTTGATTGCAGCCATACTGAGGTTGGTCCTGACGGTGATCGGTGGAGGTATTTAAAATGAGCTTGCGAAGCTGCGTTGCAATGCTGGCCTGCTTCTGGCTTTGCGGTGCCTGCTCGACGGCGTCGCCCGGGCTGGACGAAACCGGATTCGTCAAAAGAACCCTCGAACTGCCCGGCAATGGAGCCGATTGCGTATTTGGTTCGGTGCGCGACTTCAGCGTGCTTGATGACGAAGCCTTGCTCTTGTACACAAGCGCACGTAACCGCGCCTATTATGTCGAGGTAACCGGAATCTGTTCGGGTTTGCGCAGCGCTTTCCAGATTGGATTTGAAGACCGCGATGGACGTCTTTGCGGTGTCGGTATGGACGCGATTGTCATTCCCGGCGGCTCGTTTACCGAAAGATGCCCGATATCAAGAATCCACAAACTGGAAGACGGCGAAATCAACATGGTGCTCGAACATTACGGGCGCGTAAAAATCATCAAGAAAAAAGCGGGCGAACTCGAAAAAGACGACTCCGGTCAGTAAAACTTTGACGCCGGCCCGCGGACTCTCGGGGCCGGCAGCACTTTTGATATAAACTCCTCGCACTCTGGCGAGGACAAACCATGCGCAATCTGAAAATCCGTCCCACCATCTGGGTCGCCTGTATGCTGCTGGCCACGGCCACCAATAATGTGGCGGCGTCCAGCAAGCCCGAACCCATCCAGTCGGCTCCGCCGCGTGCGGAGGGTGAAGGACCGTTCAAGCGGCTGATTCTGCGTGGTGTCACGGTAGTCGACGGAACCGGAGCTCCCCCTCGTGGCCCCGTGGACGTTGTCATCCAGGGTGACCGCATCACGCGCGTCGCCAGCGTCGGCAACCCGGGCGTACCGATCGTTGACAGTGATCGTCCACAGGCCGAGGACGGTGACCGTGTGGTGGATCTCCAAGGCATGTTCGTGCTGCCCGGGTTCGTGGATATGCACGGGCACATTGGTGGCAAGGAGCAAGGCACCCCGGCCGAGTATGTCTTCAAGCTATGGATGGCGCACGGAATTACCACCATCCGGGATCCGGCCAGCGGCAATGGCGTGGACTGGGTTGTCGAGCACAAGCGGAAAAGTGCGAGCAATCTCATTACCGCCCCCCGAATCGAAGCCTACGTGAGTTTTGGCCAGGGCCTCGACGGGCCCATCACCAGTCCACGCGCAGCGCGACAATGGGTGGCTGAGCAGGCCCGCAAGGGCGCAGACGGGCTGAAATTTTTTGGCGCCCGTCCGGACATTCTCCAGGCCGCAATTGAAGAAGCCCGGAAGCAGGGCCTGCGCACCGCCATGCATCACGCGCAACTCGAAGTTGCGCGGGCAAATGTTCTCGATACCTCTGCCTGGGGGCTCACCACCATGGAGCATTGGTACGGGCTCCCGGAGGCTTTGTTCGTCGACCGGACCGTGCAGGATTACCCGGCCCACTACAATTACAACGATGAGCAACATCGCTTTGGAGAAGCCGGGCGTTTATGGCGGCAGGCGGCCCCGCCCGGTTCAAAACGCTGGCAGCATGTGCGTGACACCCTGATCGGGCGCGACTTTACTCTCGATCCCACATTGACGATTTACGAGGCGAGCCGTGACCTCATGGCGCAACGGCGCGCGGAATGGCATGAGGACTACACCCTGCCCTCGCTGTGGGATTTTTTCGCCCCCAGTCGCGATGCCCATGGGTCATATTGGTTCGACTGGACTACTGCAGATGAAATTGCCTGGAAGCAGAATTTTCAGATCTGGATGCAATTTCTGAACGATTACAAGAATCATGGCGGGCGAGTTACCACCGGATCGGATTCCGGCTACATCTACAAGCTGTACGGTTTTGGTTACATTCGCGAACTGGAACTGCTGCAGGAGGCCGGGTTTCATCCCTTGGAAGTGGTTCGGGCAGCCACGCTGCATGGCGCCGAGGCTCTCGGGCTGGATAGCGAAATAGGCTCGGTCGAAGCTGGCAAACTTGCCGACCTCGTCGTGGTTGCAGAGAACCCATTGGCCAATTTCAAGGTGCTCTACGGAACCGGGGCGATCCGCGTGAATGCGGACAACCAACCGGTTCGCGTAGGCGGCGTGGTGTTCACCATCAAGGACGGCATTATTTACGATGCAACCGCATTGCGCGCCCAGGTCAGGGCGATGGTTGCCAGTGCCTGGCGCGAGGCCGACCGCCAGCTCCTGCAGCCCGGGGTCAATGCGCCTTGAACACCCTGTGTGAACCAACGCGCCGCCTCGAGGACGTGGATTGGGCCAACTGGGTGCCGACTCAGAGGGCCACCCTGTGTTTTGTGGTTCGCGATGGAGAGATCTTGCTGATTCGAAAAAAACGTGGACTTGGCAGGGGCAAAGTTAACGGTCCCGGTGGCCGGATCGACCCTGGCGAGTCGCCGGAACAGTGCGCCATTCGCGAAGTACAGGAAGAGCTACTGGTCACGCCCTGTGATTTATCTTATAGCGGCCGCCTGAATTTCCACTTCGTCGACGGCCTGGCTTTACGCTGTCACGTATTCAGAGCTGCTGACTGCATCGGCACCCCCACGGAAACAGACGAAGCCACTCCCCTGTGGACGCCCGTGGACGACATCCCGTTCGACCAGATGTGGCAGGACGATCGGCTGTGGATCCCCCGGATGCTGGCGGGCAAGCCCTTCGACGGACGCTTTCTGTTCGACGACGACACCATGCTGGCTTACCAGTTGGACACCGGACACTAGCAAGCAAGCGCCGGCAGGCCGTTGCGAAAGACCTCAGCCTGGCTCTACCCGCGGTATCCAGTTGCGCCTCCGCCTTGCTTTGCGCTCTTCGATACCCTCACCCGCGTAGGACATGCTTGGCGCATTTTTGAAAGATTCGGGCTTGATATCCAAAGTGTTCACGTTCACCAGGCCATAGGTGCGCCCGTCAATTTCCGAGCTCAGGTAGGTAAGCACGCCACAAAGTGAGCAGAAGCAAAAATCTGCCGACGCCGTTGCGAATCGATAAGTACCAAGTTTCGAACCTGCCTTGGTTGACACCACAAGAGCAGCGCTGGGGTGGGAGGCGTACTGTGCGCCATGTCGAGTGCAAAACCCGCAACTGCAATAGCGCGCTGCCCAATCCCCGATTGGAACTTCGCTCATGAGCCGGTAGCGAATATTGCCGCAATGACAACCGCCGCTGGCTTCAAAGGACATGGCTATACCTCCCGTGGATTGGCTTGCGGCATTTGTTCTTCCAGAGAATAGTAGGCCCGTCGCGTTGCTGCCCGGCCATACGCTGTCTCGCGGTGGGAAAATTTGCCCATTGAGAAAGATGGCAAACAGAATTTCTGCGATAATCTCCTGCCCATGAAACCGCCACATAAAATTGTGAGCGGCGCCTCCTTGCCCGCGCTCATATTTTCTTCACTGGCGGCTTTTACCGTCCTGACTTTCTTTTACGTAGTGGAACTTGAAGAAGGCAAAACCAGGCTTCAGTTCCAGCAGGCTGCCTCGAACCGGGTTGCCGTGGTCGAACGTCAGTATCAGCTGAGCATTGCTGCCGTTGACCTGGTGGGAACGTTGTTCGATACCCGTCCCGACGTTACCGAAAGTGAATTTGAACGTTTCGTATATCCAATACTCGAGCGCAACCCCGCCCTCAGCGGCCTGAGTTACGCCCCCATAGTTGAACTTCCAGAGCGGCAGGAGTTTGAAACCCTGGCCGCAGAACAGCATCCCGGTTTTCGCATAACCGAGCGCCACCAGCAGGGTGAAATGATTGCCGCCCTGCCCAGGCAGAGATTCACGCCGGTGCGCTACCTGGTGCCATTGCAGGGCAACGAGGCGGCTCTGGGCTTCGATCTCGCATCTGACCCCCTGCGCAAGCGCGCTCTGGACTCTGCAATGCGCGCTAACCGGGTCCGGGCTACCGACCCCATTATTCTGGTCCAGGAAACCGCCGGTTCGATGTCGTTTCTGCTGATGCGGCCCGTATTCGAGGACAGTGGCACTGCACGTCCGGATGGCCCCGGCAGTAACACCCTGACCGGCTACGTGACGGCCGTGGTGCGCTCTGCTCACCTGATCGCAAATGCGGTCCAGACCCTGCAGCCCGCCGGCATCCATTTCAGTATTCATGACATCACCTCTCCCTCCGACCCGGCTTTCCTTGTCGCCCACCAATCACGGACCATGAAAGGCAACATGCTGCCCGCCATCTTTCAGGCCGACCTGGGCGGCAGCGAAGAATTCAGCGCTGCCGGACGCCGTTACCGGGTCGACCTGTCACCGGCAGACGGATATTTTGTTCCCCGTATTGGCCCGGCCGCCTGGGGCTTGCTGATTTCCGGATTTGCATTCAGCCTGGCGCTGGCAGCGCTGGTTAAGTTGATTCAGGCATCTGAGCAGCGCCAGCAGCAAAGTGCTCGCGAATTAGCCGGGCTGTCGGACCAGTTGATCAACGTGCAAGAAGAGGAGCGCGCGCGATTGGCGCGGGAAATCCACGAGGATATCGGCCAGTCGATTTCTGCGGTCAAAATGAATCTGCACACGCTGCGGCAAGCGGCCCCGGGTACCGCGCAAACCAGCGCCCTGGAAAAATCCGACAAAATCATGGACGAGATTCTTGGCCATATCCGCGATATCTCCCTCGAGTTGAGACCGCCAATGCTGGACGACCTTGGTCTTGACGCCACTCTTAACTGGTATGTCCAGCGCGAGGCGCGCCGGGCATCCATTGCTGTTGAGTACCATTTTGATGCCGGGGTCGGCAGTTTGCCGAGCAGCCTTGCGACCACGGTATTCAGGTATGTGGAAGAAGCGCTGGGGGGCCTGATCCGCCGCTGGCTGGCCGAGCGGGTCCGCATATCAGTTGCGGTGCAGGATGGCGCCCTGAACGTCAGCATCAGCGCAAATCGCAGCTTATCGGCCGATGGAGCGGATAACCGCTTTGCGGCGCTGCGCAGCCTGGGCCAGCGGGTTCAACTGGCAGGCGGTGAGTTTCGGCTGGTCGGTGACTCCGCCGACAAAATCTGCCTCGAGGCACGGTTTTCACTGCCGCGGCTGCGGGTCATCGGTTCATGAGGCGGCCCGGCAGTATTGATGGTATCAGCCATCGTCTTCAAGCTCCGGGCTGTCCTGAGCCGTACCCGTTTCAATCAGCTGCTTGAGGCGAGTGACCTGATCTATCAGCACCGACTCAACGGGTTTGGCCCAGGCGTCCAGACCGTCCGGCAAGTAACCTGCCACGTTGTAGACGAGCTCAAGCCGCGTGCCCTCATCACTGGCGTGCAGATGCCAACTGAGACTGCCAGTCACGGCCAGACTTTGCAGGGGTCCGAGACCCCCTTGCATGCGCAGCATCCTGCCGGGCGCCGCAAACACCACCAGCATATGCTGCACGCTGCCGCCACCCGGGAGCGCTTCACAAAAGCAGCCCTGCGCCTGGGCCTCGATATATAAGTTATCGGCCTGACCTGAATAGGTATGCGCCGCATGCCACCACTCGGCCACCCGTTCCGTTAGCGCCCCATAAACAGCGTCTGGCTGATCCGCCAGCTGTGCCTCGATCCGGATTACGAAACCGCCAGGCTCGGCCTTGAGTATCTCCGCGATAACAATGCCGGGCAGAAACACTGCAGCCAGACAAGATACCGGAATCAGGGTGCGTCGCAGCATGTCGGTAAACATTTATGAAAGCTCTTTGCTCTGGCGCAGGAAAGCGGCAGCATTATATCCTTTTGGCTCACATTCGACTGGCAGGAATTGGAATGAACTCGCAAGGAATCTTCCGACACTGGCTCACCGGGGCCATTGCATTGCTGGCACTCGGTGCCTGTACCACCAACCCGGTGACAGGTGAAAGGGAACTGACGCTGGTGAGTTCCGACCAGGAAATCACCATGGGTGAGCAATACTATCAACCCAGCCGGCAAATGCAGGGCGGAGACTATGTGCTGGACCCGGTGCTCACTGACTATGTGCGTTCAGTGGGCAACAAGCTGGTGGCCGCCAGCAAAGAAGCCGCGGTGGTCGACCGGGACTTGCCTTACGAATTCGAATTACTGAACAGCTCCGTACCCAACGCCTGGGCGCTGCCGGGCGGCAAAATTGCCATCAATCGGGGGCTGCTGCTGGAAATGAACAGCGAAGCCGAACTCGCCGCGGTGCTGGGTCACGAAATCGTCCATGCGGCGGCCCGTCATGGCGCCCAGCAGATGTCCAAGGGCATGTTGCTTCAGGGTGCGGTGCTGGGCACGGCGATCGCAGCCAGCGACCAGGACTACGGCAATCTTTTGGTGGGCGGCGCCAATGTAGCAGCCCAGTTGCTGATGCTTAAGTACAGCCGCGATGCCGAGCGCGAGGCCGACCAGTACGGCATGCTGTACATGGCAGGTGCCGGTTACGACCCGCGGGGTGCCGTGGAACTGCAGGAGTCATTCGCGCGCCTGGCACAAGAACGCAAGCAGCCTCATCCATGGTTGTCCAGTCATCCGCCCTCCCCGGAGCGCGTTGCTCGCAACGAGGCCTTCCTGCAGGAATTACCGGCTGGCGGTTATCGCGGTGAGGAGGCGTATGCCACAGCCACGGCCAGTATTCGTCGCAACAAACCTGCCTATGACGCCTATGACAAGGGTCGGGAAGCACTCGCCGGGAATCGCCCCGACGAAGCGCTGGCGCTCGCCAGCCAGGCCATCCAGCACGAACCCCGGGAAGCGCATTTTTATGCCCTGCAGGGCGACGCCCTGCTGGCCAAAAAACAACTGCGCGAGGCGAGCAGCCGTTTTACAGACGCCATTGCGCGCAATCCCGGCTTCTTTTACTACCCTTTACAGCGCGGCCTGATCGCTTTGCGCCTACAGGAACATGCAGCCGCCCGGCGCGATTTCGAAGCCAGCGCCAGCTTGCTGCCCACGGCCATGGCCGCCCACGGTTTGGGGGTGCTGGCCGAGCGCGAGGGCAAGCTGGGCCTGGCCCTGCAGTACTATAAGGACGCTGCGGGCTCGGATTCCGATGTGGGCCGGCAGGCTTATCGCTCCCTGTTGCGCCTGGACCTGCCGCGTAATCCCGGTGAATACCTGCAGGTCAGGGGCGGGCTTGACCCGCAAGGCCAGTTGATCGTCGAGATCGCGAACCCGACGCCGGCAACGGTAGGCCGCCTGGTTCTGCTGGTGCGCTATGCCGACCAGAACGGCCAGATCCGGCAGCTGACGCGGCAGTTGCGAGGATCAGTCGCCGCCAATCAGCGGGGCCGTTTTGCCACCGGGCTCGGACCATTCGCCAACCAGCAGCAATTCCAGGTAGCGCTGAGCTCTGCGGTGGTGGTGGAGTAACCAGCGGCCATCAATCGCCGCCGAACAGCTTTCTCGCTTCCTCGAGGGCCCGCTCGGTGGCTGTCTTTTGATCGGCCTCGGCCGACTCTGGGCCACCATTGCTGTCATCCGCGGCACCGAACAATGCTGACAAGCGCTGCCTGGATATTTCTTCGGCCGAGCGTTCCTTCCCCGAATAGGCCCTCGGGTCGGGGCTGAACCAGTCGCAGAAATTTGCGCCCTGTTTGTTCTGCGGCGGGTCGGCACGCTCGTCGCTGCACTTGCCGATGTAGGTGGGCTCATACTTGCGGCACATGCGACAGCAATAAAGGTCGGATTGGCACTCCAGGCAGCGCGAAAGCCGGGCCAAGGGGCGCGGCACGTCCTTTAGCGAAGCTCCGCATTTCCAGCAAACCAGGCTCACTGATCGATTCCTTTATCGATGCCGGGGTCGGAGTTGCGCCGATTGGCTGGCGCGAGACTCAGTGTAAACCCGCGGGCCGGGATAAACATTCTTGACGCTGCGGTCATCGGGATACCTATTCGCCTGGCTAAACACGAATCCGGATAGTCTTGCATGGGACGAGAATCCTCCGCACTGGATGCGAAATTCAGCCTGAAATCCGGG
This sequence comes from Gammaproteobacteria bacterium, assembly GCA_041609715.1. Taxonomy (GTDB): domain Bacteria; phylum Pseudomonadota; class Gammaproteobacteria; order Steroidobacterales; family JABDLF01; genus JABDLF01. Next base: position 3,542 of record JBFIQI010000007.1, on the reverse strand, counting down.
CCACTGCTTACCCCGACCATGAATGGGGGTGGTAACCGCAAAAAAGCGCGCGGATCATGTTGGCCGAAACCAAAGCGATGTCACAACTGGATTTTGCCATAAAGAAAACAGTCGCTTAGCACACTTATTATGCTGCGTCGCAGCAACTGTCGCGAATTATTGACAACGCTGTCACTAACTTTTATAACTCGCAAGGCGCCAAACTGATAGCCACTATTCAATCGATTCGCAGCCGGCCAGAAGACCGTCCCCGAATCCGTTGTTTTCTAACTAAAGACGCTAGGCGCGCGAACACACAAGTCTTCGGGGGAGACGCTTGAGCAAGTCTCAGACTTAGCCATCAAATTTTTAGTCGAATAATTCTGTCGAATAAATCTAAGGCACGAGCCGAAAACGCCACATCAATTGTCGAGGTATCACTATGTCTAGTTGCAAGTTAGCGGGCCCAACAAGCAATACCGCCAGCTCACTGTTTCGATCAATTCCAAATGCTCGTGCGTACACGCGCTTGCTCTGTGGCCTTTTCGCGACGGCCTTGCTGAGCGCCTGCGGCGGCGTAAACGGCGACAGGCCAGAAGGCGACTTCGAGCGCGCCGTGCTCGAATGGGAGGTCGTATTCGAAGACAACTTCGACGGCAATGCCCTGGACAGCGGCAAGTGGAACGTCCAGACGGGAGACGGTACCGCCGAGGGTATTCCCGGATGGGGTAACAACGAGCTGCAATCTTACAGCGGTGACAACATCATAGTCGGCAATGGCGTGCTGACCATTCAGGCCCGTGAAGATGCCCCGGGCGAGTACAGCTCGGCGCGCATCAATACCAAGAACAAGTTCGACTTTACCTATGGGCGCATCGAAATCAGCGCCCGCCTGCCCGCCGGCCAGGGCATGTGGCCCGCCGCCTGGATGCTGCATACCGAAGGCCTGTACGGACCGTGGCCCGCTTCCGGCGAGATCGACATCATGGAGGCTTTTAACCCCGGTAGTGGCAACAATGACGTGCTCGGCTCAATTCACTTCGGATTAGACGAGAGCAACCGGACCATAATGAGTTCGCCGTTCACCCTGGGCCAGTCCCCGGATCTTGGCTTTAACGTCTACGAAGTCGAATGGGAGAAAGGCCAGATTCGGTTCTTTGTTAATAACCAGCATTATCAGACCATTAAGTCCGACGAGTGGTACGCATATTTCAAGGCCGGCGCCGACGGCTTCTTTGACGAAAACGGCGAATACAAGCTGGGCCTGGAAGCGGCACCCTTTGACCAGCAGTTCCATTTGTTACTCAACCTGGCCGTGGGTGGCGACCCCGTAGGCGCCCCGGATGCCAACACGGTATTCCCCCAGAATTACGAAATTGACTATGTGCGGGTTTATCAATGTGCCAATGCCAACCCGGACACCGGCCGTGGCTGCGGCCGCGCCGATCCCTCTGTGGTTCCGCTGAAAAACGACGATCCGCTGAAAACGGCGGGTTTCGACGCATACAAAGATGGCCCCGAAGTAGTGGCAATCTCCCTGGGCCAGCAGACGGCAACCAATACCCTGCAGGTGGGCGAGTTCAACGGCAACGGCACGGTGCTGGTCAACGATCCGCTCTTCACAGACCCCGATGATCCCACCAACACCGTCTGGCGCGTGAACATTGCCGGTAGCGGAGGTGTGGGCAATGTATTTCTAGGGTCGGAAGTGTTCGAGGACGGCGGTTTGCTGGAAACGGGCTTTGACCTACGCGGTGGTGATATCGCTGGCCAGTTGGTGTTCGACATGTTCGTCAATTCCATCTCGGGTACCACCATTCTCATCAAGATGGATAGCGGCTTCCCTGATGCCGGGGAAGTGGCATTACCCAGCCCTGTAGTGGGCGAATGGCAGACATATGCTATTGACATCGCAGACCTCGTCGCGAACCCGGCATTCGTTGATTGTTGTGGTGGCCAGGGCCTGGATCTCGAAAATGTGCTTAACGTATTTGTATTCGAAGTGCTCGATGGCGATGTAGATGTCTATTTGGATAACATCAGTATCAACGTTGCCTGCCGGGCATCCGGCGATTGTCGTGCCCAGCCCAAGGGCTCTCCGGAAGATGTCGTCGTATTTGATGATGAAGTTGGCCCTGCGTGGGTTGGCGGCATCCAGGCCTTCGACACCGATGTGGGTGGCGACTACTCCGATCCCCAGTCGGCTAACAAGATCAATTGGGAAGTCAAGCCAGCCGATGATCCTGCACGTGGCAACATCATCGAGGTGCTGTTCAAAGACAACTCGGCGAGCGGTGTGTGGTTCATCTCCAGTAATCCGGGTGTAGTCGATCTGAGCGGTTATGCCGAAGGCGCCCTGATCTTCGATATTCGCGTGGTCGATTACGACACTGCGTCAGGGATTACCATGAAGGTGGACTGCATCTTCCCATGCACCAGCGGCGACCAGTTCCTGGGCAGAATTGCAGACGGCGTGTGGGAAACCATCACCATCCCCGTTTCGCAGCTGGTCAGAGGCGGACTGGATCTGACCTCGGTCAACACCGGCATCGTGGTATTCCCCGGTTTCGCCCCCGTGGGCGTTACTTTCCAGCTGGACAACATCCGCTGGACGCTGACGGGCGACATCCCGGAACCGGAACTTGACCAGATCGATCTGCCGGTGACCTTCGATGACGAGTTCACGGACTACACCTTGCAGGACTTTGGCAGCCCGGTGGCGGCCTCCACCGTGCTGGGTGAGGATCCGGAAGACGCCGGTAACACGGTGGCTATCACCACCAAGCCGGCGGGTGCCCCGGTGTGGGCCGGTACCACCATTGGCAATCCGAGCTTTGCCAACCCGATCCCCTTCACCGCCTCCGCAACGTCCATGAGCGTGGACGTGCGGGTGCCAATGCCTGGCATTCCCGTGAGACTCAAGGTCGAGACGGCCTCATGCCCATCGGATGGGTCGGATCCGAGCTGTTTCGCCGAGCTGGACGCAGTCCCGCTCACGGCGGACACCTGGGAAACCCTGAGCTGGGACTTCAGCCTGGTGGGCATCGACACCGCCCAGACCTTCGTGAAGGCATCGATCTTCTTCGATTTCGGCACCGAGGGTGACGGTGCAGTCTACTACTGGGATAACGTGCGCTTCGGTGCGCCGCCCCCACCGCCTCCGCCCACTGTGGAACTGGCCAATGGCGGGTTCGAAACGGGCGATTTCACCGGTTGGACCGTTGGCGGCGAACAAAACGGCATCGTTGGTGCTCCGGTTGTCGGTGCACGTACCGGTGCTTTCGCCGCCCAGTTGACCAAGACCGGTGGCGCAGGCGTACCCGAGCTCAGGCAGACGTTCCCGGCGAATCCGGGCGAGGAATACAACCTCTCTGCCTGGATGCTGTATGAAGGCGGAGCCGGACCCACGGTTGGATTGGTTAAGATCGTCTTTAAGGACGCATCGGGTGCCGACCTGCTGCCTGAGTCAGCCAGCATCGGCTCCATCAACACCGAATTCCCGGGGGTTGAATCGACGCCGGTTCTCACTGGCTCGAGTCCAGTAAACACCTGGATCTTCACTG